>JANQKT010000044.1 GCA_028280965.1 Phycisphaeraceae bacterium | reverse complement strand
CTCGATTTAGCGGCCGCGGGATACGTCGTCGCGGTCGCAACCGACGCGGTGGGTAGCCGAAAGCCCATCGACCACGAAACGGCACTGAAGCGGCTCCAGCAGGCCGGTGTGCTGCTGACGACGTCAGAATCGGCCCTGTTGGAAATAATATTTGAAGCCGGCACGACACAATTCAAAGCCGTCTTGCCCCTCATCAAGTAAGTCGATTCGTCGATATAAAAACAATAATTACAATGATTTGCGGTTTTTGTCGCGGGTTATCGGTGCGTGGGTGGCGTGATTTATGATCGCGATTTTTGGCCCCAGAACCGGGGCAATCGCCGATTATCGCTTGTAATCGGTCCGTTAAACCCGTTATCGTACGGATGTTATTTGTCACACAAGCTGTTGAACCGTGTCGCTTTAAGGAGATCACATGGAAGCCTACGAAACACTGAAGCAACTGGTGGCGGCCGCCGAAGAGGATATTCGCAAGGCCGAGGGCGGAAACAAGGCCGCCGGTACCCGCGCTCGCAAGCAGATGCAGGACATCAAGGCCGCATCCCAGGCCGTGCGCGTGGCCATCCTCGAACTCCGCGGCGACAAGTAATCTCCCGGTAACGATCCCGTCGGGGCGGTTTTGAGTCCCGATGTATGATTCGGCGTCGGCCCGCAAGCGGGTCGATTCAGCCAACGGTCCATTCAAGTCCGTCGGGTATTGAACCGGCGGGCTTTTCTTTACGCTTTCACGTCTGTAACGTGTGCTCACACCGACCCGATCCCCCACGCGACGACAGGATGACCTATGGCCAGTTCGCTATTGTTCAATCTCGATGAGTTCGATCTCAACCAGGTCGTGGTCACACGCCAACAGATCGAAACGATCAATCCTCATCGGGGCGACATGATGCTGCTGGACGGCATCTTCGCGAAGAACGAACCGCACGAAGAGCTCTGGGCGATCGGCTACAAGGACATCGGCGATGACGAGTTCTGGGTGGCCGGTCACATCCCCGGTCGGCCCATCTTCCCCGGCGTGCTCATGATCGAGGCCGCCGCACAGCTCGCCAGCTACCTGTTCCTCGAACAGTGCGAGAAGACCGAGTTCATGGGATTCATCGGTTGCGACAACGTCAAGTTCCGCGGGCAGGTCGTGCCCGGTGATCGCCTGATGATCATGGGCGTCGAGTTGAAGCGCAACAGCCGCCGCATCATCTGTCAGCTCCAGGGCGTGGTGAACAACTCGCTGGTGTTCGAGGCGCAGATCACCGGCATGCCGATCTGACCGAACTTCTCATCGGCGGGGACGCGCGATGGACGAACTGACCTGTGAGGCATCGGCGCTGCGGTTCTCGATCCCCGTCGGACCGGACATCGATCCCGAATCCTGGCGACTGAGCGTGCCGGCGCGCGGCGGGTGTTTCGGCCTGTTTGACGGCGATGATCAGCCGATCGTGCTGGGCACCGCCGCCAGCCTGCGTAGCGCCCTGTTCGGCCGACTCTCACAGACCGACACCGAGCCCTCGCGTCGCGTCGATTACCGCGCGGTCACGCGTCGCGTCGCCTGGCAGCGCGCCTACAGCGGGTTCGAGTCCGATCGGCTTTACCTTCATCACGTCCGCCGCTGCTTCCCCGATACATATGCACCGCTCGTCAAACGCTGGCGGGCACACTGGGTTTCGATCGATCCGACCCAGCGGTACCCCCGATTCACCACCACGACCAAGCCCGCCGCTACGGGCCTGTCGTTTGGCCCCTTGCCGACCTCGGTCGCGGCCCGATTGGCGATCGAGACCTGCCAGGAACTGTTTGACCTGTGTCGCTATCACGAGATCCTCGTGCAGACGCCGCACGGCAAGCCCTGCGCGTACAAGGAAATGGACAAGTGCCCCGCGCCGTGTGACGGCACGGTCTCCATGGATCACTACGCCGATCAGTTGCGACAGGCGATCGGGTTCTGTCACGATCGCAGCCAGGCGATCGAATCGTTGGAGCAACAGATGTCGTCAGCATCTGAGCGTTTGGAGTTCGAAACGGCGGGGCGGTGCAAGGCGAAGCTGCAACTGGCGGGCCGGCTCGACGGTCCCGCGTTTGAGCTGTGGCAGTCGCTGGACCGGATGCGCTGGGTCACGGTGCAGGCCGGCTCACGCAGGGGCGCCGCACGCGTGTTCGTCATCACGCCCGGCTCAATCGGCTTCGCCGGCGAGATTCAACCCAAGCGATCCGACGAACAGATCGACTGGCTCATCGAACGCCTGCCCGCGTGGCTGGAAAAACCCGCCGAGCCGATACGCGGCAAAGCGATCGAAAGACTGGGTCTGGTGTGTTGGCACCTGCTGCGCGGTCAGCGTCGAAAGGGCGTCTGGTTGTCGCCACGGCAAGACATCGATCGAAACGCGATTGCGCGCGCAATCCAGCGTGTTAATGAAAAGGGCGCCGGCGCCTTGAGCGAAGAAACGCGGCTCTCAACCGATCAGGCCGAGTCAGGCGGAACCGACGGTTGACTCGTCTTCCGTCTGGGGTTCTTCCTCGGGCTCTGTCTCGAAGTCGTTTTCGATCTTGGTGTTCGGGGCGTTCTGCTCGACGTATTTCAGCAGCTCATCCGAGCCGCGGTGCTTCCAGTCGTCCAGCTTGTACAGGCCCGAACCGCCGTCGGCTTCGTACCGGATCGACGCGATGCCCTTGCTCGCCCACAGCACCTTGTCGATCACGGTGATCGACTCCAGCGACACGGTGGTCGAGCCGAACTTCAGGCCCTGCTCGTCGACACTCGGTGCGCGTCGGCCGTGGTAGATCAACCAGACCAGTGAGACCAGGCCGACCGGAAAGCACAGGCCCGCCATGATGAACTGCGTGTTGATGCTCCACGGCGAGTGATACGTCAGCTTGTTGGGGCGAATCTTGTCCGGGTCGAAGCCCGCGGCGGTCAGGTTGGCCTGCCACTCGCCGTCGGGCAGCTCCGTCCATTGTTCGGTGGCTTCGTCGTATTCGTGCGTCAGCTCGTACAGCTTGTTCTCGTTGGGGTAGCCGACCTTGCCGTCGTACACCGAGTAAAAGCCCCAGCCGATGAAGGCGACGGAGATGATGAGCAGTCGGATCGACCACTCCTTGTTAACCCTGGTCTGAATCGCCATCGGGCGGTGTCCTTCCTGTGTCGGTTGGTGTGATGCGTCCGCGTTTAATAGCGGATTCTGTCGACGGCGTCGAGTGCCTTATTCCACCATCGATCCAATCGGGCCCGGGCATGAGGCAGGCGCAGGTAATGGCCAAATCCGCCCGCATCGACGCGCCGACGGGGGATCCGGGGCAGCTCGATATCCACCTTCAACGCCCAACTCAGCCAGGCGCCGGTCTCGGCGATCATCCGCTCGCGATGGTCGTAGATGTTTCGCATCCGGGCGTGTCTCGTCTCGGGTCCGAAGGCACCCATCACACGGCTAACAGTATATCCGGTGGTGCTCCGGTAAGCCGTGTTTATTCGTTAATAGACCCGCCGGTCGACCCATGCCCGCGTTTCGAGCGCCGAGCTCGATCTTCAAGCCGTTCAAACCAACCGCTCAGCCGATGGGTCGCATCCCGGTCGGTCGGCGCCAGACCTCGCTCCACGAGCGTCTCATTGATGAACAGGCCGTCACTGCTGCGATAAAGATAAGCCTCACCCGAAACATTGGCGTCAATATCGATCGCCTGATTGACAACCAGTGACGCGATCTTATCCATGTCAGCCCCGCTTACGTCTGCCCATCGGCCTACCCCTAGCAATCTCACCCGCACCGTCTGATCCATTTCGATCTCGATAACGAACTCCCGCTCGCTGACCACCTCGCGCACCACGCCACGATGCAATCGGCTCGCATCGATTCCGACCTCACCGCTCAGCAGCGCCACAGCCCCCGCGACAGCCATCGTGCCCAACGCGACCACCATCAACACGCGACGCGTCATCTGGCGCAGCACCAGATCGCGCTCCAGCGGGATCGCCTTTTTCTTCGCCGCTTCTCGGGCCATGTATTCAGCGTAACACACACACCGGCCCCCGCGATACAATGGACCCATGGGAATCGACAACGCACGCGAACGCCCCGTCGATCCCCGCCACGTCTGGCGTGAGCGGGACGACCGCACCGCGCAGCTCGACGACATCTACGCCGGCTTCTTCGACAAGCGATACGCCCGGCCCCACCGACAGCTCAGCCAGATCGCGGAAATATGGAGCCGACTCGTGCCCGCGCCGCTGGCTGAGAAGACGGCCCTGCGGTCGCTGCACCGCGGCGTACTCACCGTCGCTGTCGACGACAGCGCCACGCTCTATCAGCTCGACCGCCTGTTGCGAGGCGGCGTCGAGCAACAGATCAAACGCCAGTCTGGCGGAGCGCTGCGCCGCATCAAGCTCGAACAGGCCGGCGGCGAATAGGCGCAAGAAAAAAGGCGGCCAGAAGCGGTACTTCTGGTCGCCCGGAGGGAGAAAGAGAGACGCCAAAATAGAATCAACGCCGCGAGGAACCCGAATCAGCTCATCAGCTGTTCGGCATCCTCGATCGCGGCGGGTAAATCGTTTTGAACCTCGTCGATCATCGCGTCGGTGAGCTTGAGGGTATCAAGCACGCCCTCGTTGAACTCGAGCTTGTCGACCGTGCCGCAGTAGCCGTGGCCGTGACGCGCGGCGATCACGTCCGCGGCGTGCGCCAGACAGACGGTCGCCTTGTTCTTGCTCGAAGCCGACAGCGGGCGGTGGTGATAACCGGCCACCTCGCAGAGGAAATCGGGGAACTTCCATTTTTCACACAGCGCCTTGCCGAACTCTTCGTGCGTCACACCGAAGACGGCCTGCTCGGCCTGACGGAATGTGACGCTGCCCTTGCCCGCCTCGAAGTACTCGAAGACCTTGGCAAGCTTGGCGCGGCGGGCCTGCATCTCAACCATGATGCCGATGTCGTGGATCAGCCCGGACAGGAACGCCTCGTCCGGAAGACCGATGGCGACTTTTTCGGAGATCAGGCGCACGCCCGCGGCGACGCCGATCGAGTGTTCCCACAGCTCGCGGGCGCTGAAACCGGGGCACAGCTGGCCGCCGCGGAACAGCTTGGCCAACGAGGCGGCGATCGCGATGTTCTTCACGGCGTTCAAACCCAGCAGCACGATGGCGCGATTGATCGAGCCGATCTGACCGGGCAGCGCGTAGAACGCGGAGTTGACCACCTTCAGGACGCGCGCCGACAGGGCCGGGTCGTTGGAGATCAGCAGGTGCAGGTCGTGGGCGGTGGAGTTGGGGTCCTCAACCAGCTCGACAATGCGAACCGTGATCTCGGGCAGGGTGGCGATGTGAGAGATGTCGTTGATCGCGGCCTGGATCAGCTGATCCTTCTGCGCGGTCGTCATCTCAGCGGTTTCGGTCGCATTGATCTGTGACATGCTTTCCCGCTCCATGCTCCGGGGGCTGACACACCGCCCGTCTATGAACTCTCTGTCATCATCGGTTTATAAACCGCTGACTTTGGCGAGAACCGCCGATGGGTGCGTGATACCCCCCACGGCCATGTACAGACCGCAGGGTCGTTACAAACCGACCAGGTTAAGTCCGGATAAGTGGGCTTCAGGTCAGACGGCGCAGCCCATCGAGCAGCAGTTCGACGGCGCGGCCCCGGTGACTGATCGCGTTTTTCTCTTCGGGAGGCAGCTCCGCCGCCGTGCGCCCCATCCCATCGACCTCGAAAAGCGGGTCGTAACCGAAACCGTTGTCGCCGCGCGGCTCATCGACGATGCGGCCGGTCACCTCGCCGCGCACCTGCAGCCAGGTCATCCGCTCATCGGCCAGCACCATCGCGCAAACAAACCGCGCCGTGCGTTTCTCTCCGGGCACGTCGGCCAGCGCACCGAGCAGCTTGGCGTTGTTGGCTTTGTCTCGTGTGGCGCGATCACCGTTGACGCCGGCGTAACGGGCGCTGATCACCCCAGGCGCCCCGTCCAGCGCATCGACGCACAGGCCGCTGTCGTCGGCCAGGCACGGCCGCCCGCTGACCGCCGCGTAGTGGCGGGCTTTCAGCAGCGCATTGCCCTCAAACGTGGGCTGATCCTCCACCGGCTCGGTCGTTTCCGACGGCAGGTCGGCCAGCCCCAGCACCGTGATTTGCAGCGGTTCGAGCATCTGCCGCACCTCGCGCAGCTTGCCGGCGTTGGATGTGGCGAACAGGATGGATTTCGGTACACTCATGCCCGCGAGGATAACCGATCCTCACGGGCTACCCCACCCATCCCGCCCGATGCCAGCCAACAGGGAAAACCCCCATGCCACAGATGGAAGACGGCCAATCCTTTGATCAACTCGAACCCTCGACCGAGGGCCTCGGCGGCGCCGACACACCGCTACGTGTCGCGATCGTCGGCAGCGGCCCCAGCGGGTTCTACGCCGCCGATGCGCTGTTCAAGAGCGACGTCAACGTCACCGTCGCGATGTTCGAGAAGCTGCCCACGCCGTTCGGCCTGGTCCGCTTCGGTGTCGCCCCCGACCACGCCAAGATCCGCAACGTCACCGGCGTCTTCGCCAAGACCGCGGCGCATGAGAACTTCACCTACTGGGGCAACGTCACCGTCGGCAACGACATCTCCGTCGCCGAGCTGCGCGAGCACTTCGACGTGATCCTCCTGGCCTTCGGCGCACAGACCGACCGCTCGCTGGGCATCCCCGGCGAAGACCTGCCCCGCAGCTACACCGCCACCGCCTTCTGCGCCTGGTACAACGGACACCCCGAGTACCGCGACTACCAGTTCGACCTGACCCACGAGACGGCCGTGGTCATCGGCCAGGGCAACGTGGCGATGGACGTGGCGCGCGTGCTGGCGCTGCCGGCCGATGAGCTGGCCAAGACCGACATGGCCACGCACGCCGTCGACCAGCTCCGCACCAGCAACGTCAAACACATCCACGTCGTCGGCCGACGCGGCGCCGTGCAGGCGAAGTTCACACCCAAGGAGATCAGCGAGTTGGCCGAGATCCCCGACTGCGACCTGATCATCGACCCGGCCGACCTGGACCTGTCAGAAGCCGATGCCGCCGAGTTGAACCTGCCCCAGAGCAAGACCAACCAGCGCAACTACGACATCCTCAAGACCGCCGCCGAGACCGGCGACACCGGCGCGACACGCAAGATCTACATGCACTTTTACAAGAGCCCCGCCGAGCTTTCGGGCGACGGCGGTGTCGAGCAGGTTTCTCTTGAGATCAACGAGATGAAGGGCGAGCCCGGCAACCAGTGGGCCGAGGGCACCGGCAAGACCGAGCCGCTCGAGTGCGGCGTGTTCTTCCGCAGCGTGGGCTACAAGGGCGTGGCCATCGAGGGCATCCCCTTCGACGATCGCAAGGGCGTCGTGCCCAACGTCAACGGTCGCGTGACCGACGGCGATCAGATGTACGTGGCGGGCTGGATCAAGCGCGGGCCCAGCGGCCTGATCGGCACGAACAAGGGCGACTCCGCCGCCACCGTTGCCGAGCTGCTCGGCAACCTGCCGAACCTGCGCCCGGCACCCGGTCGCGACGACGCGGCCGTCACGCAGCTTCTGGCCGACCGCGGCGCACGCGTGGTGACGTATGAGGACTGGACGAAGATCGACGCCGCGGAGATCGAGCGGGGCAAGGCCGCGGGCAAGCCGCGTGACAACTTCACCCGCATCGAAGACATGCTGGCGCTGCTGGACGACTGAACGGAACCTTGATGAAAAAACCCACGACCGGATGGCCGTGGGTTTTTTTATTTGTTGTTGATACCCGTGTGGGGCTTACTTCGTGACGGCGTAGAGCTCGGCCACCTTGTCCCAGTTCACCACGTTCCAGAACGCGGCGATGTAATCCGGTCGGCGGTTCTGATAGTTCAGGTAGTAGGCGTGTTCCCACACGTCCAGGCCGAGGATCGGCGTGCCGACACACTCGACCACGCCCGCCATCAGCGGCGAGTCCTGGTTCGGGGTCGAGCAGACGCAGACCGAGCCGTCGGACTTGGCACACAGCCACGCCCAGCCCGAGCCGAAGCGCGTGGCCGCGGCGTTGGCGAACTGCTCCTTGAACGCGTCGAACGAACCGCAGGCGCTGTTGATCGCGTCGGCCAGCTCGCCGCTGGGCACGCCGCCGCCCGACGGGCCCATGACCTGCCAGAACAGCGTGTGGTTGGCGTGGCCGCCGCCGTTGTTCCGCACGGCGCCGCGGATGTTCTCGGGCACGGCTGACAGGTCGCTGATCAGCTGTTCGATCGGAGTGGATTCGAGGTCGGTGCCCTCGATCGCGGCGTTCAGCTTCGCGACATAAGCCGCGTGGTGCTTGCCGTGGTGGATCTGCATGGTCTGTGAGTCGATGTGCGGCTCGAGCGCATCGAAAGCGTATGGCAGGTCGGGGACGGTATGGGCCATGACGGTTCTCCTCGTCATTGGTTGATGGTTGTTACGGCTCCCAGGCCCAAGCGTAGATCGCTACGCCCGGACGGTCAACAGACTTCAGGCATTGGATGTCGCGCGACCGATCGCGGTTACCAGCCCGTCGATATCGGATATCTCGGCCTGCGTATCCACGCTCAGGCCCAGCCGCTCGGCCGTGGCCGTGGTGGACGGGCCGATCGAGGCGATGCGGGCGTGGGCGAATCGTTCCAACCGGTCCCCGGCGAGCTGGACGAAGTTGCGGGCGGTGCTGCTGCTGGTGAACGTGATCCAGTCGATGCGGCCCGACTCGGCCGCTTCCCACAGCGCCTCGGGCAGGGCGGCGGCGATCCGCGTGTGGTACGCGTCGATCGTCTCGACCGTCGCACCGGCTTCGGTCAGCGCCTCGACCAGCGTCTTGCGCGCGATGTCGGCCTTGAGATACAGCACGCGCTTGCCGGTCATGTCACACTTCTCGGTCAGCTCCCGGCCCATTACCTGTGCGTTGAACTGACTGGGCACGAAGTCCGCGGTGATCGACAATCGATCACGCAGCGCCGCGTCCGTCGACAAACCCACCGCCGCGATACTTACGCCCGCGAGGTGTCGGCTGTCCAGTTCCATTGCTTCAAGCGTGTCCGCCAGTGCGTTGACCGCGTTCTCACTGGTCAGCAGGACCCAGTCGAAGTCCGCGATCTGCCTGACCGCTTCACGCATCGGCGTCGGGTCGTCAGGCGGCGTGATCTCGATGGTCGGCGACTCGATCACCTCTGCGCCAAGCGCTTCGAGTTCGGCGCGCAGGCGAGACGACTGTGTGCGCGTGCGCGTGACCACCACGGTCTGGCCGAACAGCGGGCGGTGGTCAAACCAGTGCAGCGCCGCGTGCTCCACCTCGGCGACCGGGCCGATCACGATGATCGCGGGCGCGCCCAGGCCCGCCCGCGTAACGTCGTCGGGTAACTGATCGAGCGTGCTGCGCACCGATCGCTGTCGCGGCAGCGTGCCCCACTGCACCACGGCCGCGGCGGTATCCCCGCTCAGTCCGTGATCGATCAGCGCAGCGGTGATGTCGGCTAGGCGTGTCATGCCCATGTAGATGCACAGCGTGCCGCCCCGGTCGACCAGCCGCGCCAACGCCGCGTAATCGACGGTGGGGCTGTCGGGTTGTTTGCTGTGGTGTCCGGTGACAAAGGTGACGGTCGCGGCGAGGTTGCGGAAGGTGATGGGGACCCCGGCGCAGGCCGGTGCGGCGATGGCCGCGGTCACGCCGGGGATGGCGACGACCGGGACGCCGCGCTCGTGCAGGTAGATCGCCTCTTCGCTGCCGCGTCCGAAGATGAACGGATCGCCGCCCTTGAGTCGAACGACGGTACGCCCGGCCAGCGCGTGCTCGGCCATCGCGCTGTTGATCTCGTCCTGGCTGAGCGTGTGGTCGCCCGCCCGCTTGCCCGCGTCGATCACGGTGACGTTCGCGGGCGCATGGTCCAATAACGCGGCGTTGGCCAGCGCGTCACACACCACCACGTCCGCCCGCCGCAGCGCCTCGACGCCCGCTAGCGTGATCAATTTCGCGTCGCCCGGCCCCGCGCCCACCAGGTAAACCGCCCCCGGCGTGTCAGGATGGGCGGGCTGTGACGATTTTTTCGTTTGGTTGGGCAAGATTGGTTAACCGGGTCCTGAGGATAGTCGAAGAGATTGCTGACACACCAGCGGGCGTGACACACGGAGTCACCACCATGACGCAACCATCTTCAGACATGACGAACGATCCGTCCAGCCGGTCCCCCGAGGCCGTGGCTCGCCTCGAGCGACGCTACGCCCACAGGCAGGCGGTGCAGGGCGTGGTCACCGTGTTGCGTCAGTCCAGCCGCCAGGAGCCTTATCGCTTCCCGGTCTGCACGATCCAGCTGCGTGACCTGAGCGATGAGGGTGTCGGCGCCCACAGCGAAACGGAACTGACCACGGATGAGTCGGTGACCGTCTTCATCCCACCACACGGGGCGGAGCCAGGGATAGATTTGATGGGACACGTCGTGCGGTGCCTGCCCGATGAAAACGGCGGGTACGACGTGGGCATCATGCTGCACATGAGATGCGCGGCTTGAGACGGCTCGCGGTTGTCAGGCAAGGAGGCCTGGCAACACCGCGAGCAGTTCCCGGTACACCTCGTCCATCGCCTGCGGGATCACCCGCACCCCGCCCACCACTTCCATAAAGTTCACATCGCCCGCCCACCGCGGCACGACGTGGATGTGCAGGTGATCGGGCAGCCCCGCGCCGGCGCATCGGCCGACGTTGATGCCGATGTTCACCCCCTGCGGATTAAACGCCGCCTGCAGCATGCGCTCGGCCAGCGTGGTCATCTCCATCAGGTCGGCCCGCTGTTCGGCAGACATCTGTGGCAGGTCGGCGATCGCCTCACCCGGTGCAACCATCAAGTGGCCGTTGGTGTAGGGGAACCGGTTCATGACAATGAAGCTCAGGTCGCTGCGGTGCAGCACCATGTTCTCGGTGTCGCTTTCAGGGTGTTGCCAGTATTCAGCGAGGAACGAGCCGGTCTGCGCCGACTCGTCCGGCTCGAGGTTGCGGATGTATTCCATGCGCCACGGGGCCCAGAGCGGAGAGCGTTTCATGCGATGGCCTCTCGGTTGCGGGGTGAAGGTTACGCCGGCGTCGCGGTCTTGATGTCCGCGGTGGCGGGGTCGGGTCGGCCCGTCGCCCACACGGCGCGGTGTCGCATCGACGCGTCCGTCTCGGTGTGGTCCAGCCGGTGGTGCGTGCCGCGGCTCTCGGTGCGCCAGCGCGCCGCACGCGTGATCAGCGCGCCGACCAGCAGCGCGTTCTGCACCTCCCAGCCGGCCCGGTCGTCGAAGATCTTGTCCAGCGTGTAACG
>JANQKT010000012.1 GCA_028280965.1 Phycisphaeraceae bacterium | reverse complement strand
GAGGGCCGGGTTTACATCGCAACGAAAAGAACCCGGCCCTCGCGGGCCGGCGCTAAACGATTAGAACTCAATGGACATCAAAGAAACAGCGCCCGGTGTGAGCCGGGCGCTGTGTGTTGGATGAACGATGTGGTTCCGCGGGTCAGCCGCCGGGGAAGGACCCGATGTTGTATTCATCGGGGTTGTCATTCAGGCCGGGGAAGAGGATTTCTTCCTGCTCGGACTGGATGATGATGGTCGGCTTGACCAGGATCAGCAGGGTGCGGGCGTCCTTGGCGGTGTTGGTGTTGGTGAACAGGCGGTTGACGACCGGGATCTTGGAGAGGACCGGGACGCCGACCTGGACCTCGACCTCTCCGACGGCGCGTTGCCCGCCGATGAGCAGGGTGCCGCGGTCGGGCACGCTGACGGTGTTGCGGACCTGCTGGATGCGGATGACCGGGACCTGGATGGTGCCGACGATGCTCAGCAGGTCGTCCGCGTCGTCGGGGTCGTCGATGACGCCGGCCCCGCCGATGAGGAAGTCTTCCAGCGCGATCAGGTTCGCGACCGACGGGCGGAGGGTCATCGTGACGTATCGGCGGTCCGAGGAGATCGTGCCCTCGACGTCGAGCACGGCGCCGGTCGTGACGACCGAGATCGTCGGGTCGAAGCCGAACGCGTCGGGGATCGGCTCGAGGTCGGAGACGAACGCGGTCTGGGTCGCGATCAGCACGTAGGCACGCTGGCCGTTGAAGAACGTGATCCGCGGGGCGACCAGCGCGATCTCGCGGGTGCTGGCCTGGGTCGCGTTGACCAGCAGGTCGACCTGCAGGTCGTTGACGAACGAGTAGCCGATGGAGCCGGCCCCCAAGCCGAGTGCCGACAGGTCAAGGATGCTGTTGGGGGTCGAGAGGCCGCCGGCGCTGGCCAGGGTCGAAGAGTTGTTGTTGATGGAGATCGGCAGCTGACTGGCGCCGTTGTCGGGCAGGCCGTCCGGCCGGAGGTCGGGCACGCCGTCGGGTGTCGCGTCGCCGGTGATGTTGTCAACCAGGTCGACCACGGGGTTGGCATTCTGGACGACATCTTCGTTGTTGTTGTTGAACGAGATGTCGAAGTCAACGAGGAACTGCTCGATGAAGCCGTCTGAGACGGTAAGGAAGCGGGCCTCGACGGAGATCTGGACGGCGCGGGTCTCGCGGAGCCGGCCGAGCAGCCCGAGGATCTGCCGGTGGTTGTCCGAGGTGGTCTTGATGATCATGTTGCCGTTGAGCTCGGTGAGGGTCGACTCTTCGTCGAGCCACTCGTCCGGGTCGCCGACGGTGGTCTGGATGAGCTCGGTGATCTGCTCGACCAGTTCCTCGCGGGAGGGCAGGTCTTCTTCGTCCTCGTCGTCGTCGTCGCCGAACAGCCCGCCGCCGCCGCTGCCCCCGCCCCCGCCGCCGCCGGTCCCGCCGGTCGAGCCGCCGGAGTTGGTGTTCTGCAGGGCGTCGTTGAGGTCGAAGCCCGGGGCGTTGGAGAAGTTGGGCACCTGGACCAGCAGGTCGCGGATGTCGTAGACCTTGGTCTGGGTCTCGGTCTTCAGGTCCGCGAGGGTGGAGATCTTGATCACGCCCTCGCTGATGGTGAAGCCGGCCTTGTCGTCGTCAAACGCGTCGGCCGAGACCTGATCCAGCACCAGCCGCAGCAGCTGCTCGGCGGGGATGCCCGACAGCGAGATCGACACCAGCGAGTCCTGATCGATGCCGACCAGCTCGAGCGCCGGCCAGTTCACGGCGATGTTGGCGCCGGTCGAGTCGCGGATAAACGAGATGACCTGGTCCAGCGAGAGGCTGTCGCCGTCGAGGTTGACCAGCTTGCGCAGCGCCGCCTGGGCCGAGCGGTTGGCCTCGGACTCGCCGTTGGAGTCGTCCAGGCCCCGCAGGCGCATCGCGGTGAGCTCGGGCCACTCGCCGGGGTAGGTGAGGATGTCGGTGTAGGGCGTGGTCGCCTCGAGGTCCATGAGGTTGAGGTTGGCGGCCTGGATGTCGCGCTCGCGCATGAGCCGGGCGCTCTCGGTGACGATCGCGCTGTCGCGGAGCATCTCACGCAGGCCCTGGAGCGCCGGGTTGGCCGGGTCCAGGAACAGGGCGGCGTCGACCTCGTCCAGCGCCTCGTCGTACCGCTGCTCGAGCTGGAGGGCGCGGGCGGCCTCGATGCGGGCCGCCACTTCTTCACGCTTGCGGCGCTCGGCGTTGCGTGCGGCTTCGATTTCGGCGATGCGACGATCACGCTCGGCCTGTTCAGTTTTCGCAGCATCGTTTCGACGACGCGAATCCTGGATCTCGTTCTGCAGCCGCGCGGCCCGGCCAGTCAGCTCGTTGTACTCGGTCGTGCTGAACACCTGCCGGTTCGAGGTCAGCACGGTTCGGGCACCGATGACCGCGTCGTTGGCGGCCTGGAAGTCCTTGTTATCTAACGCGTCGCCGGCCGACTTCATGGCCGCCTCGTACTCGGCGCGGGCTTGTTCAAGCTCAACCTTCAGGTCCGCCTGGTTCTTGTCTAGCAGGTCCAGCGGGCGGACCTGGGCGTTGAGCTGGGCCTGGGCGTCGGCGAGCTTCTGCTGGTACTCGGCGTTGTCCGGGTCCAGCAGCGTCGCGTCTTCGTACAGCTGCACCGCGGCGTTGAGCTGGCCGTTGCGCAGGGCCTTGTCGCCCTGGGCCGCCTTGTCCTCGGCGGACTGGAGCATCGCCTTGCGCATCAGGTCGCTGGTCGGGGCGCCCCGGCCGACGTCTTCGGTCTTCCGGGCGTCGGCGAGCTGGCGCTGCATCGCGGCGAGCTTGGCCTCGGCTTCCCGGCGGGCGGCATCGGCCTGGGCGGCACGCGCCTCGGCGGCGGCCAGCGCGGCGGCGTCGTCACCGCCTGCGTCGGGGGTGTCCGGTGTATCGGGGGCGTCGGGCGTGTCAGCCACCGCGGCGCGGGCGGCCTTGACCTCGCTGATCAGCGCCAGCTTCTTGTTGACCGACTCGGCGTCGAAGAAGCCCAGCTCGACGCCCGAGTTCTTGACCGAGTTGAGCTTGCGTTCTGCGGCGTTCAGGTCGCCGTTCACGATGTCCTGCTCGGCCAGGGCGATCAGCCGGCGGGCGCCGGTGATGTCGCCGTTGAGCTGCCGCTCGATCCCGGCGATGCGGGCGGTGGCGGTGGCCTTCTGGTCGGCGTCGGCGGTCTCGCTGTCCGCGACCTTCTGGTAGATCGACAGCGCCTCGGCAGGGTTGTCGCCCGCCAGCGCGTCGGCCTGACGCAGCAACTCCGCGTCGTTCGGCTCGGCGGCCTCGGGCGTGTCCGGTGCATCCGGCGCGTCCGGGGTGTCGGGCGTGTCCGGTGCGCCCGCGTTCAGCTTCTGGTCGATGTCGAACAAGGCGTTGTAGAACGCCGGCTGCTGGTCGCGCGGCAGCTGCAGCGGGTCAACCTTACGCAGCGTCGCCTGAGCCTCTTCGAGCTGGCCGGCCTTGTACAGCTCCATGCCGGATTCGTAAAGCTCCTGGGCGGTGGGCTGAGCGGCCTGGGCAAGGGCGGGTTCGGCGGTCAGGCCGGCGGGCAAGCCAAGGCTCAAAGCAACGACGAGGACGGAGTTACGGATGCGCAAGGCAGGGCCTCCCTGTTACGGATGTTCGTCGGCGTGTGTCGGGGTCGTTCGCGACAGGCGTCACACGCATCGTGGGGTCGGGGTCAAGGCGGGTTCCGGTAGTACGCACGCTGGCGAGTCTGGCAGGGCCGAACTCACCGAATTAACGAAGTGTAAAGCGGGGGGGGCTTTGCTGCAAGTGGCGTTTTCAAAGTAGTTTGCCGCATGATCCGAATGGATAACGGCCGGGGTTGAATCCCGATCAGCCCGCCCGGGCCCGGTCTGCCCGACCCGCTGGCAGCCGCCTGCAGCCGGCCTTGGCGCGCGACTGAGGATGTTGCTATACTGCCCGGCTCGCCACGGCGGGCCCGACAGGCCTGCCCAGGCCCCCGCAATAACGCAAATTCACCTGATTACAAAGAAGAAGAGGCCGACCATGGCACACAAAAAGGGACAGGGCTCGACCAAGAATGGCCGGGACTCGAACCCGCAGTACCGCGGGATCAAGCTCTATGGCGGCCAGACCGCCAAGGCCGGCTCGATCATCGTCCGCCAGTGCGGCACCAAGTTCCACCCCGGCTTTAACGTCGGCCGGGGCAAGGACGACACGCTGTTCGCGCTGACGCCCGGCACCGTCGAGTTCCAGGGCCGCAAGGTCCACGTCCGCGAAGCAAGCTGACGCCGGCTTATCTATCGTTTACCGTGAAGCCCACACCGTGACGGTGTGGGCTTGTTTATTGGTCTAAGCATGTTCATCGACTCCGCCAACATCCTGGTGCGCTCGGGCAAGGGCGGCGACGGCTGCGTCGCGTTCCACCGCGAGAAGTTCGTCGCCAAGGGCGGGCCCAGCGGCGGCGACGGCGGCGACGGCGGGTCGGTCGTGCTCGTTGCGGACACCTCGGTCGAAACGCTGATGGACTTCGCCGGCCGGCACCACTGGTTCGCCAAGGCCGGCGAGCAGGGCAAATCCAAGGGCATGCACGGCAAGAGCGCGCCCGATCTCGAGGTCCATCTGCCCGTCGGCACGCTGGTCTACGAGAACCCGCCGGAACAGCTCGTCCCCGATGAGCCCGACCCCGACGACCCCGACGCGTTGTTTGAGCAGTATTTCATGACCGGCCAGGAGCGCGCCCAGCTCGCCACCGTCCGCTCGCCCCAGCCCGGCGAAGACCCAACCGGCGAGCTCTTGTGCGACCTGGACACGCCCGGCAAGCGTGTCGTTATCGCCCAGGGCGGCAAGGGCGGCTACGGCAATGAACGGTTCAAGTCGCCGACCAACCAGGCCCCGCGCGAGGCCACGCCCGGCGAGCCGTCGATCGAGAAGTACCTGCGGCTGGAACTGAAACTCATCGCCGACATCGGCCTGCTCGGCAAGCCCAACGCGGGCAAGAGCACGTTCCTCTCGCGCATCAGCGCCGCCAGGCCCAAGGTTGCCGACTACCCGTTCACCACGCTCGCGCCGCAGCTGGGCATCGCCGAGCTGCCCGGCGGGAGCACGGGCCCGCGCCGTTTGGTCGTCGCCGACATCCCGGGATTGATTGAGGGCGCGCACGAGGGCCACGGCCTGGGCATCCGGTTCCTCAAGCACGTCGAACGCACGCGCGTCCTGCTGCACCTGCTTGAGGTCGAGCCCGGCGACGGCAGCGACCCGGTCGAGAACTACCGCGTCATCCGCAACGAGCTCAAGCAGTACAGCGACGTGCTGGCGGACAAGCCCGAGGTCGTCGTGCTCACCAAGACCGACCTGCTCGGCGGCGAAGCCGACGCCCAGGCCGCGGTCGAGCTCGTCGGCGGGGAGCTCGGCGTGCCCACCCTGACCATGAGCTCGGCGACGGGCGCCAATATCGAACAGGTCCTCGAGGCTTGCTGGCAGCAGGTTTCGACCAGCAAGCCCGAGCGCCCGGCCTGGGACGTCAAATGACTGTTCCGCGGGTGACGCGCAGCGTCCCGTGCGAGTTGTGACAGATGGTTTGCACGGGGCGCTTCGCGTCACCCGTGGAACAACGCCATCGGTCTACAGTAGTTATCATCCACCTCACGGCGCGCCGCCGCCGTGCGTGGATCCGTCCGTGCCCCCAACCCCCGCCTACCATGGTTTCATTCAACCTGCTTGCTGTCAGCGTCGGCAACACGCGCACGCGTGTCGGCGCGTTTCTTGAAGGCGAACTGCGGGAGGTGTCGACCTTCCGCAACGACCGCAAGGACCGCATCGCCTCGGCGATCGAGCAGGCCTCCAAGCCGCTGCAGGGCGTCGAAGAGGCGCACGTCCTGATGTCCAGCGTCAACCCCGGCGCTGCCGAGACCGTGCTCGCGCTGCTTGAAAAACACCAGGGCCGCGAGGTGTTCCGCGTCGAGAAAGACCTGCCGATCCCTATCGGCCGGCAGCTCGACCCCGAGGCGATCGTCGGTGAAGACCGTCTGCTCAACGCCGCGGCCGCGTACGACAAGCTCAACCAGGCCTGCGTCGTCGTGGACGCCGGCACCGCGCTGACCATCGACTATGTGGACGGCGCCGGTACTTTCCACGGCGGGGCGATCGTCCCGGGTGCCCAGCTCATGCTCGACGCGCTGCACCAGCGCGCCGCGCTGCTGCCGGAGGTCGAGTTCAAGAAGCCCGAGGAGTTGATCGGCCACAACACCGCCGAGGCCATGCTCACCGGCGCGTTCTACGGTTTGCGTGGCATCGTCCGCTCGGTCGTCGAGCAGTATGCCGTCCACGCCGGCCAGTACCCGACCGTCATCGCGACCGGTGGCGACGCGCAGGTCCTCTTCCGGGACGACGAGTTTGTCAGCCGCGTCGTCCCGGACCTCGGGCTCCGCGGCATCGCTGTGACCCTGCGCAAACAGCTCGAGCAGGGCGAAAAATCCGCGTGATACATATCTGCCAATGTTTAGCGGCCGACGCGCAGCGTCCCCCGCGACTCGCATAACCCCGCGAACGCTGCGGTGAAACAAGACGAGCAAACCTTCAACGATGAACAAGCCAACGCCCTGCGCCAGACGCGCCTGCGTTGGCTGCTTGCACTGCTCATCAACCTCCCGATCCCGTTCATCGCGTTGCCGATCGCCGGCAGCGACTGGATCGAGCAGCAACCCGGAGGGCAGGCGGCCAACGCGATGCTGCTGGCCATCCTCATCGGCGTCGGGGCGGTGCTCGGCGGGCTGTTTACCCGCAACCAAATCTATAAATCGCACTGGCGGGGCGAGGCCATCGCGCCCGCGGGGTACCTCAGGGCCAATACCGCGTTCTTCATCGCGCTGACCTTGGGCGCGCTCGGCGTTTTTTTGCTCAGCGTCCTCGGCGGTTACCCCGCGCCGACCTTCGCCGCCGCGCCGATCGTGATCGGCCTGCTCGTTTTCAATTTCCCGAACGGCGCGCCGATGCGTCCCGCGCCGCCACGCATCGATCTGGACGGAGATTTATCGTGACGTGCGTCACGCTTACTACCGCGAACACGCCGGGCGCCGTTGCCATCCTCCAGCTGCATGGCGGGAGTGTTGTTGATGTGCTGCAACAACTCACCGGCCGCAAAGCCTGGCCCGAGCGCCGCGTCGCGGTGTGCAAGCTCGGCGAGATCGACGAAGGCCTGGCGGTTGTGCTGGGCGGACAAGCCGCGCAGTTGATGCCGCATGGCGGGCCGCGCGTCGTGCAGAAACTCATCGAGCGCCTGACGCGTGACCTCGGCTGCGTGTATGAATCGTCGCCCGATCCGAAGGCGCTGTACCCCGAGGCTCGGTCACCGATCGAGGCCGACATGCTCGACGCGGTCGCCCGCGCCGCGAGCCCGGCGGCGGTCGATCTGCTGGCCCAACAACCCCGGCTCTGGCCCATCTTGTTGAAGCAAGCTGGCCGAAGCGCTGGTCAGCTCCAATCGATCCTTGAACAAACGCGCACGCTCGACCGGCTCCTCCACCCGCCGACCGTGGTTGTCGTCGGCCCCGCCAATGTGGGCAAATCCACGCTGACCAACGCGCTGCTCGGCAAGACGGTCAGCCTCGTTGCCGACCTGCCCGGCACGACGCGCGACTGGGTCGGGGCGTTGGTGGAGCTGACCGCGACCGGCCGGGCCCGGGACGCCGTCGCCGTGAATTGGCTGGATACGCCAGGCCTGCGCGAGTCGGATGACCCGATCGAGCGGCGCGCGATCGCCTTGGCGAAGCAGCAGATCGAGCACGCCGACGTGCTCATCGCGATGCGCGCGGTGGGCCAGGGCTGGCCGGATGAACGGGGCCTGCCGCGGCCGCCGGACCTGTGGGTGGTGAACAAGGTGGATGATGCGTCACAGATGCAAGCCGCTGATGGGCTGTCACGCGATACGCCCTTGACGATCAGCGCGATCGCCCAAAGCGGGCTAGCTGCGCTGCAGTCGGCGGTGATTCGTGCGTTCGGGCTCGACGATCTGTCGGGCGAATTGACCTGGGCCTTCAGCACGGCGTTGCGCGATATCTGTGACGCAGATGACCTCGATTTGCTGCAAGACTATCTCGGACCTGTGGTGTTCCGCGGGTGACGCGTAGCGTCCTGCTTGAATGGTCCGTCATGCTTCGCAAGGGACGCTGCGCGTCACCCGCGGAGCGTTGTGCGGCGCAACTCCTACTCCGCCGCCTCTTCCCCGCCGATGCTGTTGCGCATCGACGTATCGGCGTTGATGTTGTTCATCCGGTAGTAGTCCATCACGCCGAGGTTGCCTGAGCGGAACGCCTCGGCCATGGCTTTGGGGACCTCCGCCTCGGCGAGCACGACCAGCGCGCGGTTCTTCTGCTCCTCGGCGCGGAACTCCTGCTCCTGCGCGACGGCGATGGCGCGCTTCTGCTCGGCCTCGGCCTGGAAGCGGACCTTGTCGGCCTCGGCCTGGTCGGCCTGGAGCTTGGCGCCGATGTTCTCACCCACGTCGATGTCGGCGATGTCGATCGAGAGGATGTCGAACGCTGTTCCCGCGTCCAGCCCGCGGTCGAGCACGACGCGCGAGATGCGGTCGGGGTTTTCCAGAACGTCCTTGTGCGTGCCGGCCGAGCCGATCGTGGTGACGATGCCCTCGCCGACGCGGGCGATGATGGTTTCTTCGAGCGCACCGCCGACGAGCCGACCGAGGTTGGCCCGGACGGTCACGCGGGCTCTTGCCTTGAGCTGGATGCCGTCCTTGGCGACCGCGTCGATCGTGCCCCGACCGGTCTGCGCCGCGGGGCAGTCGATGACCTTCGGCTTCACCGAGGTCTGCACCGCCTCGAGGATGTCTCGGCCCGCCAGGTCGATCGCGCAGGCGGTGTCCCACGGCAGGTCGATCTTCGCGCGGTCGGCGGCGATCAGCGCGTTGACCACGCGCGGCACGTTGCCCCGCGCGAGGTAGTGCGTCTCGAGCTGGTTGGACGAGACGCTCAGGCCGGCCTTCACCGCCTGGATGCGCGAGAGCACGATCGTCTTGGTATTCACTTTTCGGAACCACATCCCGACGAGGTCAAAGAACGACACCGGCGCGTTGGACACGCGGGCCTGCAGCCAGAGGTTGAAGAACTTGCTGATGATCAGGACGACGACCAGGCAGACAATAACCGCCACAACGATGACGACGGCGAGGATGGTAGGTCCCATGAAGGCTCTCCTTGGTTCCCGATGGACACGGGGATAGTAGCACGCCGGGGCCGGGCGGGCACAACGATGGGTGGCCACGCGGGGGTGGCGGCAGTGTTACTCGGCCGATTCGGGTGCTTTGGCCCGCTGGACCTGAACGACGTAGGCCTCGCCGTCCAACTCGGGCGAGAACAGGGTGACGTCCATCGTGTCCGCCCCGGTGAGGATCCCGACGCAGCGGATGATTGTCTTCTCGTCCCCGTCTGCGATCACGAACTCGACCTCGAGCCGCTGGTCGGTTAGTTGCGCCCAGGTGCCCTCGATGGCGTAAGCCTGGTCACTTTGGACCGCGACGCGCTTGCCGTCCACTTCTTCCCAGTCCTTCTCGGTGGCCCGGGCGAGCACGTAGCCGTCCTCGTCGAGCATCATCTGCGCGGAGAACACCTCATCCTCAAGTTCAGGAGAGGCCGAGACGGCGACCCATGTGCCAGTGACCGGCGTGGATTGGCAGCCGACCACCACGAGCAGCAGGGCGGCGAAGGCGGCGGTGTGGGCGAGCGGTTTCATTGGCGGGCTCCGGAAGGGGTTGAAGCAATGGTCTGCGCCCGGACACCGGGCAAGAGAGTGACAACGACTTATTCTATTCTATCATCTGGCCTGAAGAACGTGATGCGGAGCGTGACATGCGTGCGATTGTGACCGGCCAGGTCGGCGTCGATAAGAAGAGCTACCTCCAGAACGTCGTCGATTTCGCCGGCGAGCGGGGCGAGGAGATCGCGCTCTACAACGTCGGGCAGATGATGTACGACGAGGCGCCGGATGTGAACCCCGGGCGGATCCTCGACCTGCCGCTGGCCCGGCTGCGCTCGCTGCGCCGCGCCGCGATGAAGGACGTCATCCGCGACGCGGAGGGCAGGCCCAACGTCATCGTCAACACCCACGCGACGTTCCGCTGGCGGCACGGGCTGTTCGCCGCGTTCGACTTCGACCAGGTCCGCGACTTCCAGCCCGACACGCTGATCTGCCTGCTGGACAACATCGAGGTCGTCCACGCCCGGCTGCACGCCGACTACACCTCCGACGCCACGCTCAAGGACCTCATGGTCTGGCGCGAAGAGGAGATCATGGCGACCGAGCTGCTCGCGCAGGCGCTGAACATCCCCAACCGGTTTTATGTTGTCAGCCGCGGCCGGCACGCGGACACGACCGAGACCTGCTACCGGCTGATCTGCAAGCCGGACATGAAGAAAGTTTACCCTAGCTTCCCGATGACGCACGTCGAGAAGCTGCCGGAGGTCAAGGCGGTCATCAACGACTTCCGGGCCCAGCTCGCCAAGGCGTTCATCGCGTTCGACCCAGGCGATGTGGACGAGAAGCTGTTGCTCGACGCCGCGCTGGACGCGGTCAAGGCGGGCGAAGACTTCATCGACGCCGAGGCCGGCACCTTCATGCCCGGCCAGACGCTGAGCGTCCCGGTGCGGCAGGTGCTCGATATCGCCAAGGACGTGGACGGCCAGATCTATACGCGCGACTTCCAGATGGTCCGCCAGTCGGACATGATCGTCTCGCTGGTGCCGAACCTGCCCGACGGCACGCCGGGATTAAGCTCCGGCGTCGAGCGCGAGCTGCAGCACGCGTTCGACCACAGCCGGGAGGTCTACGTCGTCTGGCACCCGGAGAAGAACCCCAGCCCCTTCATCACCGAGACGGCGACGAAGGTCTTCCGCACGACCGAAGAGGCGATGAAACACTTCGGGGAGAAGGGGTACCTGGTGCAGGGGAACCTGTTCGGGCACTGAGGGCTTGTGTCCTTTGTTTCGCGGGTGACG
>JANQKT010000262.1 GCA_028280965.1 Phycisphaeraceae bacterium | reverse complement strand
AGATAACGTCGCGTTAAACTCCGGCCAATCCTTCTCGGAGACGATATTGCTGGGCGATATCGACACCTACACGATCGAGGCGCAGGCGGGTGACGACCTCCTGTTTACACTGGCGGAGACCAGCAGCGGGTCGAACACGTTCGACGTGGCGCTGTACGGCCCGGACGGCACCCTGGTGAATGAGGTGCTTAACGATGACTTCCTGCGCTTGGACACGGTCAATGTTTCACAATCAGGCACGTATACGTTTGTCGTGCGTGACAGCGGCAACGGTTCGGGTGGTTACAGCCTGACGGCGACCGTGCTGGATACGACGGTGGATGCAGATAACACGGTGCTTAGTTCCGGCGTGCTGGTTGCGGCGGGGATTGATCTCGGTGATATTGATACTTTTACTATTGATGTTCAGGCCGGCGACAACTTATTATTCACACTTAATGAGACCAGTTCAGGCTCAGAATTCCTTGATGTGAGTCTGTACGGCCCGGACGGCCTTCTTCTTAGTAAAGAACTGGAGCAGGGGCAAATCACCATCGATTTGGCAGGCTTGACCCAACCCGGCAGCTATACGTTTGTCGTTCGTGACAGCAATGACGAATCAAACAGCTATCAATTAACTGCAACGCTAAGCTAGGCGGGCTGGCGATACGGTTCTCCGTGTCCAGATCCGATCCCGCGTAGCCGAATCAGGCCGGGATGAGCGTATCTCCGGAGTATGTGGCACGAGGCCCGGGGAAACATGAGTGACTTGAACTTCAGCCGCCCGAGGTTTGCCGCCAGGCACGGGCGGCTTTACACTTTGAGGTCCGATCAGGCCCGGGAACAGGACCGCCGCCATGACCCGATATCGACATGCCGCTTACGCCCTCGCCGCCGGGATGCTGCTCGTCTCGGCCGGCTGCCGTTTTGTCAAGACGCCCGTTGTCGCCTTCTCTGATGATGGAGATTACCTCCAACGCGAGGTCGGCCGGGGGCTGGTCGCGGACCCCAACCCGCTGATCCCCGATGTGCCGATGCCGGTCGGCTTCAAGGCGCTCAACGAAAGCAACTGGCGTTATGACGGCCGCGTCCGGGTGGTGAATCATATCTACCAGGGCCACGCCAAGCCCGGCGACGCCGTGGCGTTCTACCAGCGGACGCTGCCCGGCCACGACTGGCTGATGGTGGACATGCAGGGCGTGGGCGAGTCCACCATCCTGCGCTACACCAAGGGCCCCGAGCAGCTGTCCGTGAG
Organism: Phycisphaeraceae bacterium; assembly: GCA_028280965.1. Taxonomy (GTDB): domain Bacteria; phylum Planctomycetota; class Phycisphaerae; order Phycisphaerales; family Phycisphaeraceae; genus JAHQVV01. The sequence continues at coordinate 21,749 of JANQKT010000262.1, read as the reverse complement.
CGCAGAAGATAGCTGGGGCGTGGCGACGATTACGATCGAGATGCAGGGCCGGTAACCCCGGAAGTACTGGAACACCCGCTGTTGTTTTGACGAGAGCATTATGGATTCTGACCGCCGACACGAACTCGAGACCAACGACCTCAAGGAGTTCCTTGATAACTTCAAGGACTTCTGGGAGAAGCACGGTAACAAGCTGCTGATCACGCTGATCGTCGTGCTCGGCGGCTACGCGGGGTACGGCTGGTACAACAAGTGGAAGGACGACAAGATTGAGACCGCGCAGAAGGAACTCGCCGGCGCGACGAGTGTTGACGCCCTGCTCGCCGTCGCGAACGAGCACGACCGGGTCCACGACGAGGCGATGCGCCGGGCCGGCGACCTCGCGCTCGGCGCCGCGCGTTCCAGCCTGTTCGAGGGCTCGGACACGACTGCGCAGAAATCGCTGAAACAGGCCGGCTCAGCCTATACAGCGTTGGCCGATCGCGGCAAGACCGTTGAATACCAACTCATCGGACACGAAGGCCTGGCCCAGGTCGCGATCATGGCCAGTGAGTGGGACGAGGCCAAGACGCATTACAGCAACCTGATCGAGTTGGCGGGCGAAGCCCACCCGGCGCAGGCCGCACGCGCTGAAGCGGGCTTGTCACAGCTCGACCTGCTCAAGCAGCCGCTCGCCTTTGCGCCTGAGGAAGATTTCTCGTTCGACTTCGATGGAGATTCGCCGGGCGAAGAGGAGCCGGACACGCCCGTTGATACGGGCGACGCCGACACCCCCGACGACGAGCCCGATCCGGTCGTGCCGGAGATCGATCTGCCCGACCCGCTGAACCCCGGCGGCTAAGCCCACGCACCATGACAGATCCCAGCCACCCCGAGTCCGCCGAGTCGCTGGCCCGGGCCCGGCGGTACTTCGCCGAGTCGGTCGAAGCGCTTGAAGACGCCGGTGCCGAGCGATTGTCCTGGACGATGAGCAAGGACTCGTCGCTGCGGCTGGACAAGTACGTGCAGGGCCGGCTCAAAGGCATCTCCCGCAGCCAGGTGCAGAAGCTAATCGACCTGGGAGCGGTTACGGTCAACGGCAAAGAAGGCAAGCCCTCGCAGAAGCTTCGCGGCGGCGACGTCGTCGAGGTCGTCGTCCCGCCCAAGCCTGCCGACGATCTTGAGCCAGAGGATATCCCGCTGGACATCCTGTATGAGGATGACTATTTCATCGCGGTCAACAAGCACGCCGGGATCATCGTCCACCCCGCCCGCTCGCACCTGCGCGGCACGATGCTCAACGCGCTGGCCTACCATTTCAAGCACCACCCCGGCAACACGGTCGATCGGACAGCTTCCGCCCAAGCCCCACCCGCGCGCTGCGTGGGTGGGGATCGAACCGACAAGGCACCCGCGCTGTCAACTATCGGTCAGCAGCAAGCCCGGCCCGGCGTCATCCACCGGCTGGACATGAACACGACCGGCGTGATCCTCTTCGGCAAGCAAGACGAGGCGCACTGGATGCTCGCCAAGCAGTTCGAGGACCGCACGAACACCAAGGCCTACCTCGCGGTGGTGCACGGCAACCCCGACCCGCCGGCCGGCGTCATCGACCAGCCCCTGGGCAAGCACCCGACGATCCGCGAAGGCAACGCCGTGCGCCACGACTCGACCGGCAAGCACGCGCTGACGCTCTACCGGGTCCGCGAGCAGTATGACGGGTACGCGCTCGTCGAGTGCGAGATCAAGACCGGCCGAACGCACCAGATCCGCGTCCACCTCCAGTACATCGGCCACCCGATCGTCGGCGACTTGTTGTACGGCGGCGAGCTGGTCGGGCCTAAAGAACTTGCCGACCCGCCCTTTCCCGCCGGTGCCAAGCCGAATCTCAGCTACGCTCGCCAGAAAGAAGAGGGCAAGCGGCTCGAAGCGGTTGCACGGGCACGCCTCGAGCAAGGCGAGGCGCACCCCGACGGCCCGCTGATCATGGGCTATCCGGCGCTGCACGCGGCGTACCTGCGCATCCACCACCCGATCGACAGACGTGACATGGTCTTCACTGCCCCGCTGCACGAGCCGATGAGCACGCTGGTCAAGTCCCTGAGAAATCACTCGAACCGTAACGGTCTGGGTGTGATCAACGACGGGTGCTATATCGACCTGGATCGTGCCTTGCGCTAGCCTTTGACCGCCCCCGCGGTCAGCCCGGCAATGAAGTCGCGCTGCAGCAAGAGGAACAGGACCAGCACGGGGAACACCGCGACCAAAGTGCCCGCCATGATCAGGCCGTACTGTGTCTCGTATGGGCCGCGGAGCTGGGCGACAAAGACCGAAAGCGGCAGCTTCTCCGCCGACTGGATCACGATCTGGGGCGAGATGAAGTTGTTCCACGTGCCCAAGTAGGTGATCAGCAGGAACGCGCCGACCATCGGTCGAACCATCGGCAGCGCGATCTGGAAGAAGATCCGGATGTCGCTGCACCCGTCGATGCGTGCCGCCTCGATGAGCGCACCGGGAAGTGAGCTGATGAAGGCCTGGCGGAACAGGTAGACCCCGAACGCCGGCGCAACAGCAGGCAGGATCAGCCCGGCGTAGGTGTCTAGTAAGCCCAACCAGTACAGCAGTTGGTAGCCCGGCGCGATCAGGAGGGCAAAGGGGATAACCAGCGAGCCGAGCACCAGCCAGGTCGCAACACCTCGGCCGGTGAACCGGTACTTGGCCAGCGCATACCCGCCCATCGCGCTGAACAGCGTCGCGAGTACCGCCGTGACGGAGGAGAGGAAAAAGGAGTTGACCGTTGCCCGGAGGATGCCGGCTTCGAAGAACAGGGTATGCCAGTGATCGAGTGTGAACCCATCCCAGTCTACGTTGTACCAAGCGCCGTCTGTCGGCCAGAGCACGAAACTGAAGAACGCGTCTTGCGACTTGATGGCGGAGAAGAACAGGTACACGAACGGGATCAGTGTCAGCACAGCGAACGCAGACAACGCGAGGTAGGCCGCAGCCATCTGCAGTGGAAATCGGCTTGTCTTTGTCATCGCATTCATACGTCCGCCTCACTCTGCCTGCTGGTAAACCGCTGAATAATGGCGAAACCGAACAGCGCGATCGCGAGCACCCAGCCGACCGCGCTGGCGTAGCCCAGGTCACCCCGGTCAAAGCCCTGCTGGTAGAGGTACATCACCAGGGTCAGCCCTTGGTCGTTCGGCCCAGCGGACTCGTTGAGCATCAGGTATGGCAGCTCGAACAGCTGGAAGCTGCCGATCAGCGAGAGGAGCACGACGAACGCCGCCACCGGCCGGATCGCGGGCACTGTCACGTTGCGGAAACGGTGCCAGGCGTTGGCCCCATCAACCTGCGCGGCCTCGAGCAGGTCCCTATTCACATTCTGCAGCGCCGCGAGGAAGTAGATCATGTTGAAGCCGACATACATCCAGAACGCCGCGATCACCAGCGACAGCATGACATATTCCTGAAGCCAGGCGAACTCGGGGTCGAAGCCGAACAGCCAGTGGAGCGTCACGTTCAGCAGCCCCGTATTGGTTCTGAACACCAGGCCGGCGAGGATGGCGACAAACGGCAGGCCGACGAGCACCGGCGCGAAGAAAACCATCCGCCACAGCGCACGGCCTCTGACTTGTTTGTTGTTCAGGAGCAGCGCCAGGCCCAGCGACGCCGGGAGTTGGATGAAGACCGAGGCGGCGGCGAAGAGGGTGGTGTTCTTTACCGCCGTCCAGAACGCGGGGTCCCGCATCAGCCAGGTGAAGTTCTTTATCCCGACGGGCTCGCTGACGCCCGGCCCGGCGTTCTGCTCAAACGCCATGAACGCCGACAGGATCATCGGGTAGGCGATGAAGACCGCGAAGATCAGCAGGAAGGGGCCAAGGAAAAAATACGGGACCCACCGCGGGTGTTGCCTGGCGCTGGTCATCGCGGGTCCCCTTCAGCGATGAAGACGTTGCGGCTCATCTCTTTCTTGATCCGCTGCTCCGCCAACCCGAGCAGCCGCTCGGCCTCGGGCACGAGGTCGTCGATGTCGTAGGCGTCGTTGTCTTCGGCGTATTGCTTCAGATCGAAGGCCACGTTCATGATCTGCTGCATGGCGACTTGGTGGAACGGTGAACTGGTGCGGAAGGGCACGTGCGGGGCCTGGTCGATAAACATCAGGCCGCTCTGCTGCCCGGAGAAGTACGGCTCTTTGGCCGCGTAGTAGGGCTCTTCCCAGAGATCGGTCATGGGCGAGATGATGTGGTTCGACTCGAACAGCTTCTCCGCGAGGTCTGGCGAGAGATACAGCTCTTTCGCGAAGGACCACGCCGAATCGAAATCACGCGTGGTCTTGGGGATCGCGATCATGGTCCCGCCGATGACAGAGGTCCGCCGGCCGCCCGGCTCCCACGCGGGCAGCGGCATCAGCTTGAGTTTGCCCTCGAGATCCGGCAAAGCGTCACGCCAGACCCCCGCGAGCCAGTCGGGCATCAATGCCGCGACGACATGCCCATCGAGCTTCAGCTGGTTGCCGCCGGGGTCAAACTCGGGCGCGTCGATCGCGATCCGGCCCGGGCCGACGCACCAGGTTACGACACGCGCGATGACCTGTGCATTCGCCTCACTGGCAATGATCGAGTTGCCATCTTGATCAAAGGTTCCGCCCCCCGCCTGTAGCAGCAGGCCCTCGACATCGCGCGCCGAGGTGTACCACAACCCCAACGGGTAGCGGTCCGCCCGGCCGTCGCCGTCGAGGTCCTTGATAAGGGGCCTCATGACGCGCTCGAAGTCATCCCACGTCTCGATCCGCGACACGTCGATACCTGCCTGCTCGACCAGGTCCGCGCGGTAGCACAGCAACACCGGGTGCACGTCGTGCGGGAGCCCGAAGATGCGTCCCCGGCTGGACCAGGGGGCAAAGGAGGGCTCGTTGAGTCGGTCGTAGATGCCTTCCTGCTTGAGGATGTCGGTGAGGTCGTGGAAGCCGATCTCATCGACTGGCCCGGCCATGAAGCGTGCCGCGGAGGGCTGCTCGATCTCGACCAGGTCCGATGTCGGCGTTTCTGCCCACATCCCGGCCTGCGTACGGCGGTTGAGCGCCCCCATCGACAGTACATACATCTGCACCTGCTCTTCCCCGGCTTCCTTTGCCTCTTGGTTCCAGTCCTCAATCGCCGGGCCGTACATCCGTGCGTGGTGGGGCGCGAAGATCCAGAAGACCAGGCCCTCGCGCTCCTGGGTCGGCCAGAGGGCGACGGCGAGGGAGGAGGTCAGTGCGATCACGAGTATGACTAGCGGGCCGATTGGCGCTTCTCGGAGGCGCGTGCGGATGCATGTTTTGTTACATTTTGTTTCATTCACTGAACGATTCTCGTAGAGATGTAACTAGATGTGATGAAATGATAGGCAATTTTAATCGATTTGTCGAGTTTTTTCTTGAAATGCCTTGACAGTGATCATGTTCTGCCTAACATATTCTTATTGGAACGATAAGAAACAGTTACATTTACTATTCAGATCAGACCCTTGTTCCTAACTCAAAGCGTCTCTCTTCACTAACTCTAGGCATGTGCGTCTCATGCCAGTCTGCGATCCAGAGCCGGCCTAGCGTAAGGCGGGCTCTACCTCAAAACCACTCAATCGAGTGAGAACTAGGAGTGAATCGATGAAAATTACTCAGCCTCTACTGGCCCTGACCACGGTCGCGGCTTTGACCGCCGGCCAGGCCGCTGCGGTGGATGTCGCTGTCAATGGCGGCTTTGAATCTGGTGACTTCACCGGCTGGCAGCAGTTCCCTAGCGGGACACAGACTGTTGCCGGGTTTGATCCGACCGAGGGCTTGTTCGCGGCGAACCTTGACAACACCAACCCCGGATCGGCGTCGCTGATCAAGAACAACAACGTCGGCATCGGTGTGGTCAACCCCGGCGACCCGATCACGATCACCTTCGACGCCCGTGGCGCGTTCGGTGTGGGTGGCGTCGCTTTCGCTGAGTTCTTCTCTGAGATCAGCGGAGGCGGCACCTCCGCCTCGGAGATCCTGGGTGGCGCGCCGCTGGCGCTGGACCCCGACCCCGCGGTCTGGAAAAGCTTTAGCTTCAACACCGTGGCCGGACCCGATGTGTCCGGCGGTGTAACGCTGCAACTTACCGCGACCACCGGTGCGGACCCGAGCAGCAGCGCCAGCGTGTTCTACGACAACGTCGTCATCGATGTCGTCCCCGAGCCGACCAGCCTCGCGCTGCTGGGCCTGGGCGGGCTGATGGCGATGCGCCGTCGCCGCTCGGCGTGATCCCACGCACCCCCTTGCTTTCTCGGTGCCTCGCGGTGTCGGGAAAGTTTTGCTTCAAGCAAATCATCGCCAACCCCAGGAGTGAATCCATGAAGACCACATTGACCCTGACCGCCGCGGCCCTGTCCTCGGCCTGCCTCACCGGCCAGGCCCGGGCCGTCACCTCCCAGGCGTTCGCCAACGGTGGTTTTGAGGATGTTGCCGGCTCGTTGTTTGTCGGCTGGCAGTCCGCCGCCGCGGGCTACGACATCAACACCACCGACCCGCGTAGCGGCAACAACGCGCTGGAACTCTCCTCGCCCGCAGAGAATTCCGCTGTCGCACTTCAGAACTCGGTTGCGGACGGCGGTCAGCCCGACCTGATCCCCGGCGAGACCGCCTCGTTCAGCTTCTGGGCCAAGGGTACGGCCGGCGCGACCGGCAATGTGCTGTATGCCCTGCGGTTCCTCAACAGCGAGGGCGCTATTCTGTCGGATACCGGGCTTCAATTCTTCCAAGACGACATCAACGAGAACGATTACACCCAGATCATCGCTGATGATGTTGTGATACCCGAGGGTGCGAACGCCGCGTTCGTCGAGTTTAGCCAGGCGATCGGCCCGATCGGTGAAGGCCCCGCGGGTGAAGATTTCTTCCCGGGTCTGGTGCTAATCGACGATGTTGTGCTTTCGACCAGCGCTGGGGGCTTTGATCCTGCCGACCTGGACCAGGACGGCGACGTCGATGACGCGGACTTCGGCCTGTTCTTCGCCGCCTTCTCCGGTCCCGGCGTGCCGACGGGCAACCCCGCCGCCGACCTCGACGGCGATACCGACACCGACGACGCGGACTTCGGCCTCGCCTTCGCGGCCTTCACCGGTCCGGGCGGCGCGGTATCGGTCCCCGAGCCGGCCAGCCTTGCGTTGTTGGGCCTGGGCGGCCTGCTCGCCATGCGTCGTCGAGCCTGACATGCATGCTTACTCGTGCCGCGCCCGCATGACAATGTGAGTGCGGCTTTTCGCCGGAACTGATCAAAAGGGAGCCTGCTATGAAACACCGAGCTAGCGCCGCATTCACACTGATTGAACTGCTGGTGGTCATCTCGATTATCGCGCTCTTGATCGCGATCCTGCTGCCCGCGCTATCGGCGGCACGCAAGTCGGCGCGCAACACCGAGTGCCTCAGCCGGATGCGCAGTGTCGCGATCGCGGTGACCGCATTTGAGGTTGATAACAAAGGTTTTCTGCCGTGGTCGTTTGGCGGTAACGCCGGCCAGCAAGTTCGGCCGGGCGTCATAGGTGATGGCTTCTACTACACCGACTATCTCGAAGAGTACATGGCGGTCGAGGAAGATCGGGAAACGGACTTCTACCTCTGCCCCGAGAGCACGCTCGAACCCGGCGTCAACGAGAAGAGGCTGTCATACAGCACGTTTTCGAGTCTGCTACCGAACCGCCAGCAAACCGAGACGCGTGTGCGTGTCGCTAATGTCAGGCGGCCTACCGAGATCATCGCGTTCGGTGATGCGGCTCAGAACAGCGGCAACGGCAGCAGCGGGCCGAACTTCACCGGGCCATTCGTCGGCCCCTACTTCGATCGCAGGCTCGCCGAAGAAGCGATTGTGATGCCCGAAGATCAGAACGCGGACGGCCTGCCCGCGCCGAATAACGGCTATCATTTCCGTTTCCGTCACGGCTCAAACGAGACCGCCAATGCGGGTTTTATTGACGGCCATGCCGAATCATTTACGTTTGGTGAGGTTCAGCAAAAGAATTTCGCAACCGAGTATTGAGTTGGGACTTGGGTGGGATGGCCGTCTCGGCCGTCGATTGTGCCTCGTGACTGGCGGGGCGCCCGTCCCACCTACCTTGTTGGAGCATTCTTGAATCAGGAAAGTTGAGCGTGGGTTTATGGCTTCAGTCAGGCAAATCGCGAGCAAGGCCGGCGTCTCGATCGCTACCGTTTCACGGGTGATGAACAGTAGTGCTAAGGTGAGCGATTCGGCGCGGCAGAAGGTGCTCGATGTCATCAATGAGCAGCGGTACACGCCGCGTATGGGCAAGCTGTCGGCGACCAACGTTGCCTACATCTTCACCGATTCGATCACGCTGGGCTCATCTTATGACGCGGGGATCCTTGCGGGCTTGAGCAGCGGGCTCGAGCACAACGCGCTGGACCTGTTGATCCTCAATGCCAAGGCCTGCCGTCAGCCCGGCGAGCAGTTCACGGATGTGTTCCGCCGTAAGGGGGTGTGCGGCGCGATTGTGCGGACGACGTTTTCATCCCAGGCGATGACGCGGGCCATCCTCGACGCGTCCATCCCGGTGGTTGTCGTCGGCGACCGGATCGAAGGCTACGAGCAGTACTGCCTGGATGTCGACTCGCGCTCCGCGAGCCAGGAAGCCGTCGAACACCTGATCGGGCTGGGTCACAAGCGGATCGGGTTCTGTACCAATATCGTTGACGACAAAGACCACGAAGACCGCATGGGGGGCTATACCGATGCGCTCAATCAGGCCGGAATGGACCTGGACTCGAAGCTCGTCTTCCGTGTGCCCGCCACGCGGCAAGGGGGCGAACAACTGGCACGCCGTCTGGCGGCGATCTCGGGCGGGCCGACGGCGCTTTTCGTGGCCGACCCTGCGACCGGCGTGGGATTGCTGACCGAGGCTCGTAACCTCGGCTTGAGCGTTCCCGGGGATATTTCGGTGGTGGGCTTCGACGATTCGGAAGCGCGTTATTCCACCGCGCCTCAGCTCACCGCGGTCTGCCAGGACGCGCAACACCTCGGCGGAGAGGCGATGCGCCTACTCACCGCGAGGATCTCATGCCAGGCGCCGAGCCCCGATCCTGCCGCCGGCCCGCTGCGCGCCTGGTTCGAAGTCAATGCTTCGACCGGGCCGGCCCCAACTACCTGATGCCGCATGCCCCGAGGCTGCGCACGCCCTTGTAGATCGATGACGATGCTTCGATTTTTATTCTGCTTTCTGACCCTGACTACGCTTGGCGGCTTCGCGGCCAACGGCGAAACAACCCCTAACGGCGTGGTCCCCGTCCAGTTGAACCAGACCGATGAGGGCTGGCAGCTCTTGCGCGGCGGCAAGCCCTACACCATCAAAGGCGCGGGAGGCGATCAGTACCTGGGCTTGCTCGCCGCGTCCGGGGGCAACTCGATCCGCACCTGGGGCGTTGATGAAAACACCAAGGCGCTATTGGACGAAGCGCACCGGCACGGCCTGACCGTGACGCTAGGGATCTGGCTCGGTCACGAGCGGCATGGCTTCAACTACAACGACCTGGATCAGGTCGCCGAGCAGTTCAAGGCCGTCCGCGATGCGGTCGAGGCTTACAAGGATCACCCGGCGCTCTTGGCCTGGGGCGTCGGCAACGAGATGGAGGGCTACGAGGCAGGCGACAACGCTGCGATCTGGTCGCATGTCGAGGCCTGTGCCGCACTGATCAAGCGGCTGGACCCGCACCACCCGACGGTGACTGTCATCGCTGAGATCGGCGGGAAGAAGGTCGAGGCAATCCACCGGCTCTGCCCGTCGATCGACATCATCGGTGTGAATAGCTACGCCGGCGGCTTGTCACTGCCCGAGCGTTACGCCAAGGCGAACGGCACCAAGCCCTATCTCGTGGCTGAGTTTGGGCCGCCCGGCGCGTGGGAAGTTGATAAGAGCGGCTACGGCGCGCCTTACGAGCTGACGAGCACCGAGAAGGGCCCGGTATACGCCGAGGTCTACAAGGCCCTGCGCGCAGACAGGCGCATGTGTCTGGGCAGCTACGCGTTTCTCTGGGGATCGAAGGTCGAAGCCACAACGACATGGTTCGGCATGTTCTTGCCCGACGGCAGCAAGCTCGCCGCGGTTGACGCGATGACCGAGGCCTGGTCCGGGCGGGCACCGAAGGACCTGTGTCCGACGATTGAATCGCTGACCGTCAAGAATAAGTACGTGATGCAGCCTGGTGCCGAAGTCCGCGTGTCCCTTGAAGCAGGAGACCCGGAGGGCAAGACCCTGAGCTACGAATGGTTACTGATGCGCGACGCGCACACTTACCTCACCGGGGGGGACAAGGTCGATGCGCCGCCAGTGTTCCCGGATCACATCGTCTCCAGCGGCTCGGACGGGGCGGTGCTGACGCTGCCCGACAAGGGTGGGATCTACCGCGTGTACGTGATCGTCAAGGACCCGGCGGGGAATGCCGCGGTTGCTAATCTGCCGCTGTCTGCGGGGCTCGGGGAAGATGAGGTCAAGCCCACGACCTCCGAGATGATGACGCCCGGCCAGGACACCGAGCTGCCAACGGTCGTCTACGCCGAAGGCGGCGATCGCGTCCCCTGGATCCCCGCGGGGTATATGGGCAACACGAGCGCGATCCGTGTTGATCAGGGCCACGTCGATAACCCGAACACCGGCGTGAGCTGCATCAAGGCGTCGTACCTCGCGGAAGATGAATGGGGCGGCGTCGTCTGGCAGGACCCGATCAACGACTGGGGTGACTTGGCCGGCGGCTACGACCTGCGCGGAGCGACCGTGCTTGAGTTCTTCGCCCGTGGGCACAAGGGGGGCGAGGTGGTGACCTTCGGCTTCGGCGTTATCGACGACAGCAAGAAGTACGCCGACTCGGGCAGCGGCGAGCTCAAGGCCGTGCGTCTGACCAATGAATGGCGTCGCTATCGCATCGAGATCGGCGGTGATGTCGATATGCAGCGGATCAAGACCGGTTTCTACTGGTCGGCGGCGGGCCAGGGCAAGCCGGTCACGTTTTACCTGGACGATATCCGCTACATCAAGGACCAGGCGGAAGAAGAATGACCCCGACGCGATACCGTGCCCAAGTGACTGGGTTGAGCAAATAAGGATCAGTCGTATGTCGTTTCCAGAGAATTTTGCTTGGGGTGCCGCGGCAGCGGCGTTCCAGATCGAGGGGACCACGCCCGAATGCCCGCGCGGCGACAGCGTATGGGATGCGTTCTGCGCGACGCCTGGCAAGGTCTACCAGGGCCACGATGGCCGGCGTGCCTGCATGCATATCACGCGCTGGCGTGAAGACGTGGCGCTGATGCGCGACCTGGGCCTGAAGGCCTACCGCTTCTCGATCGCCTGGCCGCGCATCATGCCCGATGGCGTGGGGCGTGTGAACGAAGAGGGCCTGCGCTTCTACGACCGGCTGATCGATGAGCTGCTCAACGCCGGGATCGAGCCCTACGTCACGCTCTTCCACTGGGACCTGCCGCTCAGCCTGCAGCAGCGCGGCGGCTGGATGAACCCGGACATCATCCGGTGGTTCGCCGACTACACGCGCATCGTGGTCGGGCGTTACTCTGATCGTGTCAAACACTGGATCACGCTCAACGAGCCGCAATGCTTCATCCTGCTCGGCCACCAGCTCGGGACCCACGCCCCCGGCCTAACCCTGCCCGAGTCAGACATCCTCCAGATCAGCCACCACGCCCTGCTGACGCACGGCCGGGCCGTGCAGGTCATCCGCGAGCGCAGCAAGCAACCCGCGCGTGTCGGCCTTGCGCCGGTTGGCACCGTTTCGATCCCCGAGACCGAGCGGACGATCGATATCGAGGCGGCGCAGCGGAAAACGTATGAATGCGCTGTTGACTCACTGTTTGGTACAACCTGGTGGCTTGACCCGATCTATCTCGGCCGATACCCCGAGGCCGCGGCGAATAAACGGCTCAAGGACATGCCCAAAGTCACCAACGCGGACATGTCGGTGATCGGCGAGCCCATCGATTTCTGTGGTTTCAACCTCTATCAGGCAGGCGTCGTGCGCGCGTCCAGTGAGGGCGAGCCCGAAACCGTGCCTTATCCTCAAGGCCACCCGGTGACGGCGATGCAGTGGCCGGTCACCCCGCCCGGCCTGTACTGGGCCTGCCGATTCTTTTATGAACGTTACCGGAGCCCGCAACTGATCACCGAGAACGGGCTGAGCTGTCACGATTGGGTCTCGCTCGATGGTAAGGTCCACGACCCCAACCGTATCGACTTCCTCGCACGTTACCTCGCGTATGTCCATCGTGCTGTCCAAGAGGGTATCCCGGTCGAGGGCTACTTCCAGTGGTCGGTCATGGATAACTTTGAATGGGCAGAGGGCTTCAAAGACCGCTTCGGTCTTATCTATGTCGATTATGAATCGGGTAAACGCATACCCAAGGATTCATACCACTGGTATCGCGGCGTGATCGAGTCAGGCGGCGGTGCTCTCCCGCCATGGCAGCGATGTGACTTTCGAGGCGATACCAAGACTAATACTCAGGCACACACGTCAACCGAGATTAAATCGCATCCACGCGCGGCGCAGGAAGCGAAGCCGTAGTCAATGGTTGCCGAGAGCCGGGGTCGGCAGTGAACGGGGGCATGGCATGGCAAGGCAAGTTGACGAGATCTGACCGCTATGCTTGTACAGCACTGAGGTTCTGCATTTTGACGTATAATCTCGGTAATCGATTAATGGCGGCCATTTCGCGGCGTCTAACTGGCGTTCTGCAACGCACAACGAGTGCCAGAAAATGGCAAGAGCACATCACATCCGGTTCTGTACAACAGGCCCGCTGTGCCTTGCCATTGCGGCTGTTGCAGGTTTAACTGCTGTCGTACTCATTTTTTCAGTGCAGCGGGATCGGCAAAGCGATGTGGACACGCCAGCCATCCGGCCGGTGGTTGCCGAAGTCGCACAGGCACCCGCCCCACCGATCAACTTCAACCGCGATATCCGGCCGATCCTCTCGGACAAGTGTTTCGCCTGTCACGGCCCGGACCCGCGCCACCGCGGAGCGGATCTCCGTCTCGATCAAACCGAGGACGGCGAAGACTACTTCGGCGCCTACTCCATGATTGCGCCCGGCGACGCGGACGCGAGCGAGATCATTCGCCGGGTCTTTAGCAAGAAGGCCAGGCTCGTCATGCCGCCGCACGATTCCGGGCTGGACCTGAGCGATCAGGAGAAGTCGCTGCTGCGTCGCTGGATCGAGCAAGGCGCGCCATACAGCAGTCACTGGGCGTTTGATCCGGTAGAGGCGCCCACGCTTCCAGAGGTCAGGAACAGTGAATGGCCGCACAACGCCATCGATCGGTTCGTGCTTGCGCGGCTAGAAGCACAGGGGATGGAGCCGTCTGAGCCGGCGGCGCGCCATACGCTGCTCCGCCGGCTGACGCTGGACCTGACCGGCCTGCCACCGACCGCAGAAGAACTCGATGCGTTCCTCGCCGACGACACCGACAATGCGTACGAGCGTGCGGTAGACCGGCTGCTGGCCTCACCGCGTTTCGGCGAGCGGATGGCGCTTGTCTGGCTCGACGCTGCGCGCTACGCCGACACCAATGGCTTCTCGATCGACGACCACCGCGACATGTGGCTCTGGCGCGACTGGGTCATCGACGCGTTTAACCGCAACATGCCCTACGACCGGTTTTTGACCGAGCAGCTCGCCGGCGACCTGCTGCCGGACGCGACCGATCAGGCCCGGCTCGCCACAGGCTTCCTGCGCAACAGCATGAACACGCACGAGGGCGGCACGATCCCCGAGGAGTACCGGGTGATCTACATCGCCGACAAGATCGACACGGTTTCGACGGTGTTCATGGGCCTGACGATGCGCTGCGCCCAGTGCCACGACCACAAATACGACCCGCTGTCGATGCGCGAGTACTATCAGATGTACGCGTTTTTCGATAGCGCAGACATCCGCGGCATGGGCGCAACCAACGCGAACACCCCGCCGATCGTCCGTGTGGACAGCGCGATCACGGACAACGCTTCGTGGAAGGCTGACATGCAGCGGCGGATCGCAACACTAAGCCGCTACCTTGTCCACCCGCCGGAGCTGCTGCGTGCCCGCGCGCAGTGGGAGGCCCGAGCCATCGCGGATGCGGATGGTGCGCTCGCCGAAGCACTCAACACCGCGGCGGCCCAGCGTACGGATGCGCACTGGCATCTGATCAACGAAGCGTTTGCGACGACGGACGTGCGCTGGGGCCGGCACGTCACGACCATCAAGCGCGAGATCGAGGTGCTCGAGGCGGATCTCAAGGCCGGCCGGCCGTCGGTCATGGTCATGAAAGAGAAGGGGTCGAAGCAGACGTACGTGCTGACGCGCGGCGAGTACGACAAGCCGGACAAGGACCAGCCTGTATCTGCCGGCGTGCCGGAGGTGCTGCCCCCGGTCACGCATGGCGGGGATGAGTTTGGCACACCCACACGCCTGGACCTCGCCAAGTGGCTGGTGCGGCCGGACCACCCGCTAACATCGCGCGTCGCGGTGAACCGGGTCTGGCAGATGCTGTTCGGCCGGGGTCTGGTCTCAACGCCCAACGACTTCGGTTCGCAGGGCGGATACCCGACACACCCCGGGTTGCTCGACTACCTCGCGGCGCGGTTGATCGACAGCGGCTGGGACACCAAGGCGTTGATCAAGTCGATCGTCATGTCCGCGACCTACCGCCAGAACGCGTCGGCGCCACGGGCGGCCATCGAGCAGGACCCACAGAACACACTGCTTGCCCGGGCGCCGCGCTTCCGGCTCCCGGCAGAGTTCATCCGCGACGGTGCGCTGGCGGTCTCCGGCCAACTCGACCCGCGCGTCGGCGGGCCGAGTGTCTACCCGAGCCAGCCGCACGGCCTCTGGCGCGAGGTCAGCCACTTTGGGTACGGCAACGCGTATACCGCTCAGGCGTTCTACCCCAGCGATGTGTCCGGGCTGACCCGCCGGAGCATGTACACGTTCTGGAAGCGGACCAGCCCCCCGCCGTCGCTGGCCGTGTTCGACGCGCCGACCCGCGAGGTCTGTGTCGTCCAGCGGTCGCGCACGAACACGCCGCTTCAGGCGCTGGTGCTGCTCAACGACCCGGAATACTTCGGCGCAGCGCGCGAGCTGGCCGGCCTGGCGATGGAGGCGGGCGGCGAGAGCACGGCATCACGCATCGACTTCATGTTCCGCAGAGCGACCGCGCGGCGGCCCGCGCCCGACGAACGCGGCATCCTTAGCAACCGGTACAACAAAGCCGTTGCCCAATTTGCCGAAGATCCCGATGCGGCCCGAGCGGTCATCGATAGCGGCTCGGCCGAGCACGCGGCTTGGACCGTGGTCGCCTCGATCATCCTCAACCTCGACGAAACCATCACACGCGAGTAGTCCCGGACGCAAGCACGGATTTCATCATGGATCCGATCACCGAATTCCATCGCGGTATGACTCGGCGGCAACTCTTTAACCACGCCCGCAATGGGATCGGCGCCGCGGCGCTCGCGTCACTCCTTGGGCCAAAGGCGCTCTCTGTGCCTGCACACGGGGAAACGGCACGGACCAGTGCAGGCCTGCCCGGACTGCCGCACTTCACGCCCAAGGCCAAGCGCGCGATCTACCTCTTCCAGTCCGGCGGGCCCAGCCACATCGACCTCTGGGACCACAAGCCCAACCTCACGAAGATGCACGGCCAGCCGCTGCCCGACTCGGTCCGCGGCACCCAGCGCGTCACCGGCATGACCGCGGGCCAGAAGCAGTTCCTGACCAACGGCCCGATCAAGCCGTTCAAGCAGCACGGCGATTGCGGGCGCTGGGTCGGCAGCGGGCTGATCCCGCACACCGCGGGGATCGTTGACGACATCGCCCTGCTCAAAGCGGTCAACACCGAAGCGATCAACCACGACCCGGGCATCACGTTTATCAATACCGGCAGCCAGCAGGTCGGCCACGCCTCGTTGGGCGCCTGGCTCAGCTACGGGCTGGGTTCGGAGAACGACAACCTGCCCGCGTACATGGTCCTGATCAGCCAGGGCACCGGCAAGAACCCTGGCCAGCCGATCTTCTCTCGCTTGTGGGGATCGGGCTACCTGCCGAGCGAGCACCAGGGCGTGCGTTTGCGCTCGGGCGTCAACCCGGTGATGCACCTGAGCAACCCCGGAGGGATCGACAACAACATGCGTCGCGGCCAGCTCGACGACCTCGCTGCGCTCAACGCGAAGCACGCCGAGGCGACGGGCGACCCGGAGATCGAAGCGCGCATCGCGCAGTACGAGATGGCCTACCGCATGCAGACCTCGGTGCCCGATCTCACCGATCTCTCCGACGAACCGGATTCGGTCTTCGAGATGTACGGCCCCGACGCGCGCAAGCCCGGCACGTACGCGGCCAATTGTCTGCTGGCCCGCCGGATGATCGAGCGTGGGGTCCGCTTCATCCAGCTCTTCCACCGCGGCTGGGACCAGCACCTCAACCTCGTGAGGAACCTGACCAACCAGTGCCGCGACACGGATCAGGCTTCCGCCGCGCTCGTTACCGATCTGAAACGGCGCGGCCTGCTCGACGAGACGCTCGTGGTCTGGGGCGGCGAGTTCGGGCGCACCGCCTACAGCCAGGGCAAGCTCAACGCCGGCCGGGATCACCACGGCAGGTGCTTCTCGATGTGGCTGTCGGGGGGCGGGATCAAGGGCGGCGTCGAGCACGGCGTCACCGACGACTTCTGCTACAACGTCGTCGAGGGCGGCGCCCATATCCGCGACCTCAACGCCACGATCCTGCACCAGATGGGCATCGATCACACCCGCCTCTCGTTCAAGTACCAGGGCCTCGCGCAGCGGCTCACCGGCGTCGAAGAAGCCCATGTCGTCAAGCAGATCCTCGCCTAACCGAGACCAGCACGAATCTGCTCAGGCACGCATGAACCGTGGTGCGATATCATCTGGTTGTGATCAGGCCGGGCGCGCTGTCTTGTATGAGCGTGTCTGTTGGCATGAAAACCGGGCCTATGAAAGGAACAGAGATGGCATTCAAGCAATCCGCGGCGCTGAGTGTTTTCGCGATCGGGCTTGTTGTAGTATTGAATAAGGCGCACGCGTTCCAAGATACGGCGCCGAACGTAGAACGTGCTGATCTGGCACGCTATGAGGGCTTTACGATGCCCTCGGAAGAGCTGCCGCTTCAGTCTTATATAGACGGCGTGCTCCAGACGCTGCACGTCAAGCCCGGCGACCATTTCAAGAAGGGCGATGTGCTGGTGAGCCTGGACGACGACCTGCAGGTGCTCGCGGTGCAGGTCGCCAAGCTGCGCGCCGAGAGCATGGCCGAGGTGCATGTGGCGGAGGCGCGGGTTGAAGAGGCGCAGGTCGAGTTGGAGAGCCAGCGCGAGCTGGCCGAGAAGTCGAGCGCAACACCGCGGGACGTCCGCAGGGCCGAGGCCGGGCTCGCGATCGCCGAGGCGGAGCTGGAGCTCGCGAAAGAGAACCGCCAGCTCGAGGCGAAGCAGGTGGAGATCGAAGAAGAACGGTTGACGCTGTATCACCTGCGCGCGACTTTCGATGGCGAGGTGCTGAGCATCGCCACCGCCGAGGGCGCGATCGAGGGGGCGGCGTTGCGGCAGAACGACCCGATCATGCACTTGGCCAGCCTCGACCCGATCGTCGCCCGGATCAGCCTGCCCAAGCCCGTGGTCGGCGAGCTCCGGGTGGGCGGGGTCTACCCGCTGGGCGTCGGCGATCAGGCCGACCCGGTGCACGGGCGCCTCAAACGCGTCGCCTCGGTCGCCGACCGGGGCAGCCAGCTCGTCGAGGTGGAGTTTGAGATCCCCAACGCCGAGGGCAGGATCCGCAGCGGCGTGCGGTGCCGACTGCAAGACACGGCGGAGGCCGAGGCCAAGGCCGCTTCGTCAGAGTGAGCGAGTCATCAAGTCCGCCTCAGTGCTCACGCCCCGCGAAACCAAGCTGTTCGTTGAGTTGATCGTCCATCCGCATCACCTGCTTGCGCTGCTGCCGACCGAGGTGCTGGGCGCGGCGCTGCGCCAGATCGAATGCGCGTTTGCTCAGCGGTGAGTGCGGGCCGTAAAACGAGCGGGTCAGCCTCGTCGCGTAACGCTTGATCAGCGTGTCTTCGTAGGACGAGTAGACGACTGCGCTGCCGGGGTCGCCCTGCCGCCCCGCCCGGCCGAAGAGCTGGCGGTCGATCCGGCGGGAGTCGTTGCGCTCGGCGCAGATGACGTGCAGCCCGCCGAGCTTGGCGACGCCTGTGCCGAGCTTGATGTCGGTGCCGCGCCCGGCCATGTTCGTGGCGACGGTGATCGCGTTGCGCTGCCCGGCCTTGGAAACGATCTGCGCCTCTTCCTCGTGGCGCACCGCGTTGAGCACCTGGTGCGGGAGTTTGAGCGCTTCGAGCAGTTTGCTGATCTGCTCGCTCGAAGCGACGCTGCGCGTGCCGACCAGAACCGGCCGGCCCTCGGCGTGGACGGCCTGCAGGTCCGCGATGAGTGCCGCGTGTTTTGCTTCGAGTGTAGGGAAGACTCGCTCGGGCAGCTGCTTGCGGATGCACGGGCGGTGCGTGGGCAGGCGGGTCGTGACCAGCTTGTAGTTCTGCCAGAGCTCGTGCCGCGCCTCCCAGCCGGTGCCGGACATCCCGCTGAGCCGGCGGTAGCCGCGGAAGAACCGCTGGAAGCTGATCCGCGCGAGCGTGTCCTTGGGCGAGGTGATCTCCAGGCCTTCCTTCGCCTCGACCGCCTGGTGCAGCCCGGCGCGCCAGCTGCGGTCGGGCATCAGCCGGCCGGTCGATTCGTCGACGATGACGATCTTCCCGTCGTCGATGACGTAGTGCCGGTCCAGCAGGAACAGGTGGCGGGCGCTGAGCGCCTGGTTGACCAGTTCTTCGCGCAGGCGCGCGCCCTGCCAGTAGCCATCGAGCCCGTCGCAAAGCTTGGCCAACTCATCACGACCGCGCCTGGTGAAATCGATCTCGCGGTGGGTCTTGTTGACCGTGAAGTGCGTGCCCTCTTCCAGTTTCTTGGCAAGGTCAGCGGCGCTAGCGAACGAGGCGAGGCGCTCGGCGTCGCCCGACTCGGTCGAGATGATCAGCGGCGTGACCGACTCGTCGATCAGGATCGAGTCGGCCTCGTCCACGATCGCCGTGTCCAGCGAGCGCATGACCAGCGCATCGGGCCGGCCTCGGAGCGAACGCCCGCCGTTCTGTCGCACGCGCCGGGCCAGCAGCGCATCGGTCAGGCCGGTCAGACGGCCGAGCGCGAGCCGGTCGCGCAGGTAGTCGGCGGTGACGGACTTGTTCGTGCAGTACGTGATGTCGGCGGCGTAGGCCTGGCGGCGCTCGCCGGGGGCCATCGCCTCGGTCACCGCGGCGGCACGCAGGCCGCAGAACTCGTACAGCGGGCGCATCAGCTCGGCGTCGCGCTCGGCCAGGTAGTCGTTGACCGTCAGCACGTGGCAGCCGCGCCCACGCCAGCCGGCGATGACCGCGGGCAGCGCGCCGACCAGCGTCTTGCCCTCGCCCGTCGCCAGCTCGACGAACCGCCGCTCGGTCAGCCCCTTGCCCGCGGCGATCTGCACCGGATAGGGCTCCATGCTCAGCGTCCGGAGGGCGGCTTCGCGGATCAGAGCAAACGCGCGGACCTGCGCCGCCGGGCCATCGCGCCCCCGGCGGAAGACGGCGTGGCTCTCGGCGATCGCCTCGCGCAACGCCTTGCCGCGCAGGTCTTTGAGTTGCTCGGATGCCGAACAGACCTGCCCGGCGAACCGTACCAGCCGCGATGCGCCGCGTTGGGCGTGCTTGATCCGTCCGGTCGATGCGTGCCACCAGGCGTCCAGCCCTTTGGGCAGGGGCTCGATCGGGTCGGTGTACGCAAGCTGCCGCCAGATGTCGAAGCCGAACGACATCGGGTCGGCCGCGGCGGTCTGCTGCTGACCTTGATGCTGCGGCGCCGGCTGCGTGCTCGGGTTGGGGGTGTTGAACGCGGACATCGTGTGGGTTTACTTCTGTTGGAGCATCTGGCGGACGATGCGGACGGCCTGTGTCGCGACCGGTTGGTCGGGCAGGCGGAACCGTGCAACGACGGTCTGGCCGGGGCGGAAGCCCTGCGCGCTTGCGTCGTCAGGGTCGATGTGGAGGTGGACCTCGAAGTAGGCCTGTGCGGTCAGGCCACCGTTCGGGTCGTCGGGGTCGGTCATGATGTCGCCACCGCCCGCCAGCCCGAGCGCTTGTGAAGGCAGGCGCTTTCTGCCGCTGTCGATGAATTGAGCGATCGTCGCTCGGATTTCACGGTCCGGCTCGCCGCGCAGGCGGACGCGGACGTGTGAACCGATAGCCAGCTCGTTTTTCAAACGCGGCCCGACGTTCTGATCGGCGAGGATGACGATGCGGATCTGGTCATCGCTCACCAGCCGGCCCAACGGTTCGCCCTGCTGACCGTAGACACCCGCGCGCCCATCGAGCATCGGGGCGGACCAGCGCCCGGCGAACGGCGCGCGGATCGTGAGCGCCTCTTCACGCCGGTCCAGGTCGGCCAGGCGGACCGACAACGCGGAGAACTGATCGTCGATCGCCAGAGCCGCTGCGGCGTTGCCTTCAGCCAGGCGTTGGGCGTGCCGCGCCCGCAGCTCATCCAGCCGTGCGCGTAGTTGCTCCCGCTCGGTCGTCAGCTCGGTGTTCACGCCGCGCGCGAGCACGATCTCGGGTCCAACGACCTCCGTGCCGGTCGGCAGCAGATATACAAGCTCGCCATCAGTTTGCACGAAGAGGTCGCGCTCATTCAGCGGCTCGACCATGCCGGGGGCGGTCTTCCACTCGGGGACCGGAACCGCACCGAACAAGGCGACCAGCGCCGCGGTGGTCGCTACCGACCAGGCGATCGATCGGGTCCGCGTCCGCGAGAGCTCGGGGTTGGTCGTCAGGTACTTGATGAGCTTGACGATCGGTACGACGACAAAGCCGATCAGCGCCGCGATTGCCATGGCCGCGCCGATGAAAAACAGCTTGTCCATCACGAACCAGACGATCGTGACGGTGATGAAGATGCGGTAGAAGAACGAGAGCACGCCGTATGTCACGAGCACCGGCTTTTCTGCTCCGCCGTGTGACGGGTCGTTGGGTCGGCGGACCTTGTAAACATACTTTTTGACCAGGTAGTACAAGTAGTCCTTGCTCCGCTGGGCGAGGTTGGGCATCTCGATCAGGTCGGAGAGGATGTAGTAGCCGTCGAAGCGGATCAGCGGGTTGGCGTTGAAGAGCAGCGTCGTGACCGAGGCGATAAAGATGACGTTGAAGGCGAGCTGGTTGAGCGTGCTCGCCGAATCGGTGTTGATCCAGACCAGCAGCATGACTGCGGCGAGCGCGAGCTCGACGTACATGCCCGCGGCGGCGATGAAGGCGCGCTGCCACTTGCTGCGCAGGGACCAGGAGCTGGACGCATCGACGTAGGGGATCGGGATGAAGGCGATGAGCATGACGCCGACGGTGTGGACCTCGCCGCTGCGGTTGCGCTTCTGGCCGAAGCGTTTGCACGCGACGCCGTGGCCCAGCTCGTGCAGCACTTTCGCGGCGAACATCGCGGCGTAGAGCAGCCAGAGGTTGGATGGTGCGAGTACGCCCTCCATCCCCGCCGCCGCGCTGCCGAGCGCCTGGTCGATGATCAGGTCGGCCTTGCCCGAGCCGGTGAGCTCGAACAACGCGTAGCCGATCAGGGCCGCCCAAAGCAGGACACCGGCCGGACCGAAGAGCCAGCCG
>JANQKT010000184.1 GCA_028280965.1 Phycisphaeraceae bacterium | reverse complement strand
CCCGCGCCGGTGTAGACGACGACGAACAGGGCGAGGATGAGCTGCAGGCCCCAACGCGGCACGGCGGGGCCCTGCATGTGGCGCACGAGCCGCAGCGGGCTGAAGCCCCGGGCCGTCTTCGGCTTGTGCCTCCTCTTGAATCGGAAACGCACGATGGCGATGAGCCGGTCCAGCGACCAGGCCTTGCTGCCGGGCGCGAGCGCGAGGATCAGGAACACCTGAACGACCAGCGCGGTCTGGTGGTTGAAGCCGGCGCGCATGGCGTGGCCGCTGAAGATGTACAGCAGGCCTAGGCCCAGCACCGCCAGCGCGGCCCGCGTGAACAGCCCGACCATCGCCAGGAACGCCGCGACGTAGAGCCCGTAGGTCACCACGGGCAACGCCGAGGCGCTCATCGGGTAGGGGAAGACCGTCAGCGTGCTGCCGACGTTGTCAAAAAAGTGCGCGGGGTCTACGCCGACTTCCTTCCTCGCAAAGCCCCTGGCCTGCGGGATGTAGCGGACGATCGCGCGGTACGCCAGCACGATGCGGATCAGCCCCAGCGGGTGCCAGCGCATCCGCTTGAACCAGAACACCCACCAGGCCCGTTGTGCGGTCTCGATCATCGCCCGCCTCCCGGCTTGTCCGGCTCAGCCACAACCTCGGGCTGGTCGAGCAGGCCCTCGGTCCAAACGACATCCGGGCGCAGCTCGACGCTGCTGTCCTCAACGTTGAAATGCAGCACCGGCTTGGGCGTGCCCTCTTCGGGGTGGATCTGTGCCAGCCAGAGCGTCAGACGCTTAGGCGGGTCCCGGTCAGGGTTCTTGCGTGCCCAGGTCTTATGGAACCCGGTGAACCAGTCGGACATGCGCTCGGCGAAGGCCTCGGGCGTATCGCCGGCGAAGTGCGGGTGGCAGGTATCAGCTGACGCGCTGCCATAGGCGTGCACGAAAAAGTTGCGCTTGCTCGCGCCGATGTCGCTGAAGGGTACGGGCCGCGGGCCGCCGCCCTCGCCGTCGTCGCCGGTGAGGTGGAAGAGGTAGCGCGGCGTCTCGGGCGTGATCTGCTGGGCGAACATGC
Source organism: Phycisphaeraceae bacterium (assembly GCA_028280965.1). GTDB lineage: Bacteria > Planctomycetota > Phycisphaerae > Phycisphaerales > Phycisphaeraceae > JAHQVV01. Next base: position 26,885 of record JANQKT010000184.1, on the reverse strand, counting down.
CCGCGCACGTCAGCGGGTAGGCCTCGACGCCCGCGACCACGACGTACAGGTGCGGCACAACAAAACACAGCAGCCCGAGCGACACGACCCACCGCCTCGCACGCCCGCGTAGCAGGCGGAAGGGCCGGGGGCCTTGCGACAGGCCTGTGGCGCGTTCGGCTTGTGGATCGGCAGGCGTCTGCGGCATGACGGACGGTTTCAATGGAGATGAATCAGTGAAGTATGCCTTATCAGGCCCGCGGGGCCAGCGGGTGCGGGGCGGGATTTACCCACGCCGCTGGGCCGCTTTCGCCTCTTCGTAGGCCTCAAGCTTCTTCTTGTCTTTCAGGTACTGGAAGAGGAAGAAGCCGGCACCGGCGAAGAGGAGCATGCCGACCAGCCCGCCGACGAGCGCGAGCACGGCGTACTTCTGGGCGTCGGGCTCGTCGGCCTTGGGCAGCGTGGTGTTGCCCGCCATGACGAGGATGCCCCAGACGCCCAGCGCCGTCATGACCAGCCCGACCGTAATAAGCACGGGGATCGCGGCGGCGCGGAACTGCATCATGCCCACGTCCGGCTTGGCCAGCCGGCGTTGGCGGGCCTGCGAGGACAGGCCGGGGTCGTACGCCGCGCTCATCGCGCCGCTGAGCTCGGCGAGCGCCGAGGCCGACGCCATCGCCGGGTCGTTCTCGGACACCGAAGGCGGGGCCTCGGGCCGTTGACCCGCGTCTTCGGCGGCGGGCGGCGGGTGCTTGGCGATCGGCGACTCGGGCCGGTGCGAGCCGGGCCCGGGCTGACCCGAAGGGCCGCCGTCCACCGCGTTGGCGAGGTCTCTCAGGGCGTCGGCGGGGTCGGTCATGGTCGGTCCAGTCGCGGGGCGGTTGCGTTGATTCGCGTGATCCGGGATATCCGGGGGACCCGGGTGTTTGTTATGTTCGGCTGGGCCCGGCTTTTACTCTTCGATTTTGTTCACCTGCTCACCGTTCTGATAAAACACGCGGCGATCGACCGCTCCGCCCTCGGCGTAGTAGACCCATTCGCCGTCGCGCTCGCCTTTCACAAACTGACCGACCACCTCGGGCGACCCGTCTTCATAGTTCTGTCGCCACCTGCCGTGCAACAGGTCTTCCTCGTAAGTCGTTGCAGCATCGACGGTGCCGTCGGCCAGGTACCAGGTCGACTCGCCGTGACGCAGCCCGTGTTCGTAGGTCAGCGACGCCGCGAGGTTGCCTTCCTCATCGAAGTACTGCGCGACGCCGTGCTGCCTGCTGTCCTTGTAAGGAATCTCGTGGCGGACGTTGCCGTTGTCGTGGTAGCGGATCGCGTTGCCCTGCAGCAGGCCGTCTTTGACGTTGACTTCGGAGATGAGCTGGTCGGTCTCTTCGTCCTTGCTGTGGAAGGTGCCGGTGTAGGGCTTGCCCCCGCCGAGCTCGTAGCGCAGGCCGTCTTCGTGGATGACCAGGTCCCAGGACATCCGGCAGCGGAGGTAGAAGCCCTTGATCGGCCGTTCTTCGTAGTAACCGCGGTGGTACATGTCCATGAAGACGCGCAGCTCCCGGTCGCCGACGGTGACGCGGTAGCCGTCGAGGATGTTGCCGTAGGGGCCGACGCCGAAGCTGCCGATCCGGCTAAAGTCGATCTCCTGGCCGTCGGGATCGACCAGGCGGGCGAGGTAGTAGCGTTCGCCGCCGGGGTCGTCGCAGCGGACGGGGTTCTCGAAGTCGCCCAGCGGTTTGGCATCTTTTCCCGCCCCGGCCTCGGGCGCCGCCGCGTCGGCCGGCTGCTCGTCCTGCGCCAATGCTGCGGGGGCCGGGAAGGAGCCGGCCCAGGCCAGCAGCAGAACGGCCGACAGCAGGCACAACGCCCGCCGGCCCGGAAACGCAACCGCGTGGCACAGCCGTCTCAGATTCATGGAGAACCCCCTTGGAGGAGCAGAAGTACCAAGTATATCGCCCGCGGCTTGCGATCCGAAAGGTTTTCGGCCGATGAGCATTGCTGGGGCGGTGTCCGCTCGCATAGGATAGTGGTGTACAAATAGCCGATTCCGGAGACCCTGTTATGAACCCGATCGAGCGCTCGGTCGCCAAAGTCCGTCGGCGTGTCGCCACCAGCCGGGCCCTGCACGCCCTGGGCTGGGCGGTCCTCATCGGCCTGTCGCTGTCGGCCGTCGTCCTCGCGGCGGACAAGCTCATGCCGCTGACCTTCGTGCCGATGGCGGTCTACTACGTCATCGCCGGCGTCGGCGTGCTGCTCGCGGTCGTGCTCGCCTTCCGCGGGCTGCCGGGCGAAGCCGAGGCGGCGGTGCTGCTGGACGACAAGCTCGGGCTCAAGGACGCGCTGGGCACCTCGCTCTACACCGCCAAGCTCGACGAGCAGAACGAGCTCACCGCGCAGATCGCACGCGAGGCGGACGAAGCGGCGAACAAGGCGCGCGTTATGGTCAGCCAGGCCGCGCCGCTGACGCTCGGCAGGGTCTGGAACTGGACACCGATCGCGTTGGCCGTGCTGCTGGGCGTGGTGTTCTTCTTAAAAGAAGGCGTCGCCGACCCGCTGGGCCAGGTCGCCCAAGCCGAGCAGGAAGCCGAGGCGCAGGCGATGAAGGAGAGCATCGAGGAAGTCATCATCAACACGATCGACCCGAGCCTCGGCGAGCGCGATGAAGAAGGCGATACCGAGCAGATCGCCGAGGGCCTGCCTGAGGACCTGAAGGACCAGTTGGTATCGATCTCCGACGAGATGCGCAAGAACCCCTCCCCTGAGCGGGTGAAGGAGCTGCGTAAGGAGCTCGAGTCGATCGTGTCCGACGCCGAGAACCGGCTGGGCGAGCAGGCGGACATCGTCGAGGCGACCTACAACCCGCTGCGCAACGATTCGAGCCAGCTCGACGCGGGCACGCCCGGCCCGGCGGACCAGTTCACCCAGGCGATGAACCGCGGCGACTTCGAATCCGCGAAGGATGCGGTCGAAGAGATGCAGAAGCAGATCGAGCAGGGCGATTACACCGAAGAGGAGAAGCAGCAGCTCCAGCAGCAGTTGAGCAACCTGTCGCAGCAGCTGCAACAACAGGCGCAACAGGCCCAGCAACGCCAGCAGCAGGCACAACAACAGGCCCAGCAGAACCTGCAGCAGCAGTTGCAGCAGCAGGGCATGAGCCAGCAACAAGCGCAACAGATGGCGCAGCAGATGACCCAGCAGATGGCCAACCAGCAGCAACAGCAGGGTGGCCAGCAGGGTCAGCAGCAACAAGGACAGCAGAACCAGCAGGGCCAACAGCAAGGGCAACAAGGCCAGCAGCAACAAGCCAACGGCGGCCAGCAGCAACAACAGCAGGCCGGTCAGCAGGGTCAACAGAACCAGCAGGGCCAGAACCAGCAGGGCCAGGGCCAGCAGCAGATGACCCAGCAGCAGATGCAGCAGCAGCTCCAGCAGACCTTGCAGCAGCAGGGCATGAGCCAGCAGCAGGCCCAACAGCAGGCCCAACAGATGATGCAGCAGATGCAGCAACAGATGCAGCAGGCCCAGGGCCAGGGCCAGAGCGGTCAGATGCAGCAGCAGCTCGGCCAGGGCCTGCAACAGATGGCTCAGCAGATGGGCCAACAAGGACAACAGGGCCAACAAGGTCAGCAAGGCCAGCAGCCCGGCCAGCAGGGTCAACAAGGCCAGCAGGGTCAGGGCCAGCCCGGCCAGGGCGGCGGCCAGTCCGCGCAGCAGGCGATCAACCAGATGGCGCAGATGCAGCAGCAGCTCCAGCGGATGAAGCAGCAGCAGGCCGGCATGCAGCAGGCGATGCAGCAGATGGCCCAGCAGCAGGGCGGCGGGGTCGGCGGGCAGCAGGCTGGCACGGCGGATGGCGGCAACCCCTACGGCGCGCACCAGCCCGGCTACCAGCACCAGAGCTATGCCGCCAACGACATCCAGCAGGGCGATGGGCGGGTCATCGCCTCATGGCTGGAGAACGGCCAGGTCGCGCCGGGCGAGGCCACGGTCGAGTTCAACGCCTCGCGCACCGCCGCCGTGCAGTCCGCCGAGCGCGCCGTTACCGAGGACCGTGTCCCCCGCCGATACCACGAGGCGGTCAAGGACTACTTCCAGCAGCTGCCCGAAGACCCCAACGCGGGCAAGGCCCCAGCGGCGCCGCGGTGAGTAGGGTCGCAACTGCCAGACACCGATGACCACCACCGGCTATTCTGCGTTTGTCATGGCGATGGACCGGGTCGAGAAGCGGCTGCGGCAGGTGTCGACGGCGCTCGACGCCGCGGGCATCCCCTACGCCGTCGTCGGCGGCAACGCCGTGGCGGCATGGGTCTCGCGCATCGACCCCGCTGCGACGCGCGCGACCAAGGATGTCGATCTGCTGGTCCGCAAGGGCGACGACGAGCGGATCACGCAAGTCATGAGCGAGCTCGGTTTCCGTCGTGAAGACCTCCGACGGTTGGTTCTGTTCATCGATCCCGAAGAGCCCAGCAAACGCTCCGGCGTGCACCTGGTCTGGTCGGACACACTGATCCGCCCCTCCTACGCCTGCCCATCGCCATCCGTTGACGAAGCGGTCCGTGACCCCGAAGGTTTCGCCGTGCTCGACCTGCCGGCGCTGGTCCGGATGAAGCTGACCTCGTTCCGCGACATCGACCGTGTTCATGTGGCAGACCTCGCGCAGGTCGGCCTCATTGACGCGTCGCTGGGCGAGTCGCTTCCGCCTGAATTACAGCAGCGCTTGGCGTCCATCCTGGATCAATGCGATGATGACGACTGACACGTATTGATGCCGTGCCTGCTCATCCCCGCCATCATTGACTGCAAGGCCTGACCGATCCTCGACGCCATCCTCTTCATCTCGGCCCTCGCCTACCTCGCCGCCGCGGGGGTGTTGGCGATGTGGCTGGCCTGGGCCGGGCTGCGGATCGCTACGGGTAAAGGAGAACATCCCGGCTCGATCCTGCCCCAGCTCGGCGTCTTCGGCGGGATGGTCGCCGCCGCGGTCGGGCTCTGGTTCCTCTTCGGCCTCTCGGGCAAGCTCGACTTCGACAAGCCGCGTCTGCTTTTGCTCACCCTCATCGCGCTACCGATCTTCGCGCTCGGGGCGTGGACGCTACAGCAGCTCGGGCCCGCCCGGCGGTGGACGTCCGTCTACCTGCGCATCTTCGTGCTGCTGGTGATCGTCTCGATGCTCGCCGGTTTCCGCACGGTGCAGACGCACGACGAGCTGACGGTCGTGTCGCTGATCGACACCAGCGAGTCGGTCCGCCGGTTCTTCAAGCCCCCGCCCGATGCGGACGGCAACCCGCAGGACTACGAGCAGTGGCTCGCGGCCTACCTCCAGTCGGCGGGCGGCGACAAGCGCAACGACGACTACTGGTCGGCCCAGACTTTTGATGGCCGGCCGACCGTGCGGCTCAGCCCCTCGCTCGGCGAGGTCACGCTGCCGCTGGGCGCCGACGATGACCCGTACGACGGGTCCAACGGCCAACGCGCGATCGAGTCGGGCATGGCGGCGAAGCAGCAGGCCGACTCGGCGCTGCGCATGGTGCTGGCCAGCGACGGCAACCTCGACGGCGAGGTGCTCGCGGCGGTCCAGGCGGCGGCCGCGGCGGGCGTGCAGATCGACGTCCTTCCCCTGCAATACAAGGTCAAGGGCGAGGTCATGATCGAGGCCGTCCGCGCTCCACACGAGGCCCGCGACGGGCAGCCAGTCAAGGTCTCTGTCGAGCTCCGTGCTGCTGATAGGGTGGCCGGTCAATTGCAGCTGCGCCACAACGATGCATGGGTTGATTTGAACGGGTCGGCCGAGGGTATCGGTGTTCCGATTGATAAGAGTGACTGGCGTACACGTATCGACGCCGGCGACGATGACACCGGCCTCTATGCGCTGACCAAGCTTATCAATGATCTGCCTATCTCCGAGGCCGGGGTCAATACGTTTGAAGCGGTCTTCCTTCCCGACGAGGACTCGGGCCTGGCCAACGCGATCACCGCCAACGACCGCGGCCAGGCTTTCACTCTCGTCGCAGGCCAGGGCAAGGTGCTTGTCGTGGACGGCGTGGGCGGCGAGGCCGGGCGCATCCTCCCGCGCGCGTTGGCCGAGCGCGGCATCGACACCGAGCTCGCCCCGGTCACCGCCATGCCCAGCCGGCTCGCGGACATGCGCAAGTACGACGCGATCCTCTTCCACAACATCCCCGCCGACAACGTCCCGCCCACCGTCCAACGCAACCTCAGCCGCTACGTCCACGACCTCGGCGGCGGGTTCGCCATGATCGGCGGGCCCGACTCCTTCGGTGCCGGCGGCTGGACCAACACCGACATCGATAAGTACGTCCTGCCCGTGCACTGCGAGATCCCCAGCCAACAGATCCTGCCGTCGGGCGCGCTGATCCTGGTGATCGACCGTTCGGGCTCGATGTTCTCCAACGTCGGCGGCACCGCGCTGACCCAGCAGAACGTCGCCGCCGAGGCCGCGGTCCTCGCGCTGTCCGCGCTCTACCCGCAGGACTACATCGGCGTCGTCTCGTTTGATACCAGCGCCAAGTGGATCGTCAAGCCGCAGTTCAACCGCGACCCGCAGGCCATCGCCCAGAAGATCCGCTCGATGCAGCCCGGCGGCGGGACCGACATCCGCTCGGGCATCGAGGCCGCGTACCAGGCGCTCGCCAGCCAGGACGTGGACATGAAGAACAACGCGATCAAGCACATGCTTGTGATCACCGACGGCCACGGCCAGTTCCCCAACAACTTCCAGCTCGGGCCCAAGCTCGCCGCGGAGGGCATCACCGTCAGCACGATCGGTGTCGGCGACGGGCACAACGCCCAGGAGCTGTTTGCGCTCGCCCAGACCGGGCAGGGCACGTTCTACCCTGTCGTCAACCCCGCGAACCTGCCGCAGGTCTTCATCAAAGAAGCCCGCGCGATCCGCAAGAACCTGATCAAGGAAGGCGACTTCACCCCGCGGGTCCGGCAGGTCGCCTCGCCGATCATGGTCGGCATCGACGCCGTGCCGCAGCTCAAGGGCTTCGTGCTCACCGGGCCCAAGCGCGACCCGCGCATCGCGATGCCGATCGTCGGCGACGAGGGCGAGCCGATCTTCGCGCACCACCAGGTCGGGCTCGGCCGAGCCGCCGCGTTTACCGCCGACGCCACCAACCGCTGGGCGCAGGACTGGCTGGGCGACTGGGGCGGTGGCAGCAACTACGCCGATTTCTGGGCCCGCACGGTCCGCCAGATCGCCCGCCCCGCCGCCTCGACCCAGGCCGACCTGAGCGCGACGATCCAGGGTGACAAGCTCAAGGACCGCCTGGACGCCGCGGGCGACACCGACTTCAGCGCCCGCCGGGGCGCACGCGCGAGCTTCGGCAACAACCTCGGCGTCCGCGGCAGCGTGCAGGGGCCCGACGGCGAGCTGGTCGAGGTCACGCTCGAGCAGGTCGGCCCGGGCATCTACGAAACGACCCTGCCCGCGCACCAGGCGGGCAACTACATCGTCGATTTGAACATGCAAAACGCCGACGGCGAGCAGCGCCGCGTGATCGGCGGGGCGAGCAAGGCCGCCGGCGGCGAGCTGCGACACTTCCAGTCCAACCTCGCGCTCCTCCAGCAGATCGCCGAGATGACCGGCGGGCGCGTGCTCGACCCCGCCAAGCCCGAGGAAGCAGCGCTCTACAACCGCGACGTCCCGATCGAGTCGACCAGCACCCGCCCGCTGCTCTGGCAGCTCATGCCGTTCCTGCTGGGGCTGTTGATTATGGACGTCGCCTGCCGCCGCATCGCCTGGGAGGGCCAGGAGGTCGCCGCGTGGGCCAGGGGCCGCGCCGCCGCGGTGCTCGGCGTCCTGCAGACACGCAAGGTCGAGAGCGAGTCGACTATGGCCGCGCTCAAAGCCAAGCGCGAACAAACCACCGAGCAGCTTAACCAAGCCGCCGAACCCAAGCCGCTTGCCGGCTTGGCAGCCAAAGTCAAAGGCGCCGCCGACGCCCAGGCCCAAGGCACGACCCGCTCCAAGAACAAACCGAAACCCGCCACCTCGCGCACGCGCAAATTCGTCGCCAGCGAAGAACAGCTCGCCGCCGCCACCGAAGACTTCAGCGAAGCCGTCGGCGGCGCCAAGGAAGGCGCCCAGGCCAAACCGATCATCACCCCCGCGATGCGCAAGAGCGAGAAGCAACAAGACCAGGGCCCAACGACCTCAAGACTCCTCGACGCCAAACGCCGGGCTCAAGAGCGTATGAAAGACCAAGAGGACTCGTGATGGAACCGCAGATGAACGCGGATGAACGCAGATTGAAGGGCGCTATGCCGATCAATAACCTCACCGAGAAGGTCATCGGTTGTGCGATTGCGGTGTCAAACGCGCTTGGAGCGGGGTTTCTCGAAAAGGTCTATGAAAATGCACTCGCGCTGGAACTCAGAGCTTCGTGTCTTGAGGTTGTTCAGCAGTATCCGGTCAGCGTGCTGTATCGGGGCGAGGTCGTTGGCGACTACATCGCGGATCTATTTATCGATCAGCGGCTGATTTTGGAGATCAAAGCGGTGAAAGCACTCGACCAGGTCCATGTTGCTCAGTGCATCAACTATCTTCGAGCCACGAAGCACCACGTCGGTCTTCTTCTGAATTTTGGAAACCCAAAGCTCGAAATCAAGCGTCTTGTACACCAGCTACCTCAGCAAGTTTGAATCTGCGTTCATCCGCGTTCATCTGCGGTTCCAAAAGGATTGATACCCATGGCCATCCCCGAAAACCAAGCCAACGAACAGTCCATCCTCCAGCAGGCCGACGCCTTTCGCCAGAGCTACAAGGACGTCCGCGCCCAGATCGCCAGGATGGTCGTCGGCCACGACGCGATCATCGACGGCGTCCTGACCTGCCTCTTCACCGGCGGCAACGCGCTGCTCGAAGGCGTGCCCGGGTTGGGCAAGACGCTATTGATCCGCTCGCTCAGCCAGGCGCTGTCGCTGGATTTCTCACGCATCCAGTTCACGCCCGACCTCATGCCCGCGGACATCACCGGCACGACGATCGCCGTCGAGCAGGAGAACGATGACGGCAGCAAGTCGCGCGTCTTCCAGTTCCGCAAGGGCCCGATCTTCGCCCAGATCATCCTCGCCGACGAGATTAACCGGGCGACACCCAAGACACAGTCGGCCATGCTCGAGGCCATGCAGGAGCGCAGCGTCACCGTCGGCGGCAATACCTACGAGATGGCCAGGCCCTTCTTTGTCATGGCGACGCAGAACCCGATCGAGCAGGAGGGCACCTACCCGCTGCCCGAAGCGCAGCTCGACCGGTTCATGCTCAAGCTCGAGGTCGGCTACTCGACGCGCGACGACCTGCACGAGATCGTCAACCGTACGACGATGGCGAGCGCCCCAACGATCGACCCGGTCTTGGACGCGGGGAAGATCGTCAGCTTCCAGAAGGTCGTCCGCCAGGTCATCATCGCCCCGCACGTGCAGGACTACGCGATCCGCGCCGTCTTGGCGACGCACCCCGGTGGCGAGTTCGCCGGCAACATGGCCAGCCAGTTCCTCCGCTTCGGCGGCAGCCCCCGCGCCTGCCAGGCCCTCGTTCTCGGCGGAAAAGTCAAGGCGCTGCTCGACGGCCGGGCGCACGTCAGCGTCGAAGACATCAAGGCCGTCATGCTCCCGGCGCTGCGCCACCGCGTGCTGTTGAACTTCGAGGGCCAGGCCGAGGGCGTGACGCCGGACATGGTGATCGAGGACATCATCGAGAAACTGCCTGTTGAGGCTGCGGGGTTGAAGGTTTGAGAGGGATGGGTTTTTAACCACAGAGACACAGAGGGCACAGAGGAATGCGGAGTAAGGCATGAATGCTGATGCATCTATGAATCCAGAAGCGGTTGAGATTAGGTTTAACCCCAACCTACAGGGCGACCTGAAAGTCAAATCATTTCTGCGCGAATGGGATCCGATTGGTGTTTGTCCCAATGAGTCTGCCCCCGGAGAAATGGGTTTCGATGAGTACGACAGCTATGCTTATTGTTTGGGAAAGATGCTTGACCAGGATGCAACTGGTAATGAAATCGTTGAGTATTTAAGGAAAGTTGCGATAGACAGCATTGGCTTGTCACACTTTGATGACGAAAGAACGCAGAAGCTAGTGCAATCACTGATTGCTTGGTGGGAAGAGTGGAGAATAGCCGAGCGCAAAGGGAAATAGAATCTCCGCATGTCTCTGTGCCCTCTGTGTCTCTGTGGTTCAATAACAACAAACCATGACCCAACTCAACTCCCCAACCCGCCAAAGCAAGACCGGCGACCTGCTCTCGCCGGACTTCATGCGTCAGCTCGACAAGCTCGACGTCATGTCGCGGAAGATGCTGCGCGGCAGCCAGCAGGGCGAACGGCGGACCAAGAAGAAGGGCCAGTCCGTCGAGTTCGCCGACTACCGCAGCTACGTCGTTGGCGACGACCTGCGCTTTGTCGACTGGAACCTCTACGCCCGGCTGGACAAGCTCTTTATCCGTTTGTTCATGGAAGAGGAAGACCTGTCTGTCTCCCTGGTCCTCGACATCACCGGCAGCATGGACTACGGCGAGCCGAACAAGCTCGACTACGCCAAACGGCTGATCGCGGCGCTGGGCTACATCTCGCTGACGCACTACAACCGCACGAGCGTGTACACGATGGCTGACGGTCTGCTCGAGTCGTCGCAGGGCATGCGCGGCCGGCGTCCGATCCCGCAGATGCTCGAGTTTCTGAACCGTCAACGCGCCGTCCCCGCCGACGCTCAGCGGCCCGGCGACCAGACCGCGGCGTTCAAATCACTGTCCATCGCCAACCAGCGCCCGGGCGTGATCATCGTCGTCAGCGACTTCTGGGACAAGGGCGACCTCGGCGAGGCGTTCCGCTACCTCGCCGGCGACAAGCGCGACGTCTACCTGATCCACCTGCTCTCGCCCCAGGAGGTCGACCCGGTCAGGGGCAAGGTCATCGGCGACCTGCGGCTGACCGACCTCGAAGACGGCGACGTCGCCGAGGTCTCCGTCAGCCCGGCACTGATCAAGAAGTACAAGGCAACGCTCCAGGCCTACTGCAACCACATCAAGGATGCGGCGCACCGGCGTGGGCTGGCGTACATGATCAGTGAAACGGACGTGCCGTTCGAGACGCTTGTTTTGCAGTACTTGCGTCAGAGAGGATTGTTGGCATGATTCTGTTGAACCGCCAAGGCGCCAAGTACGCCAGGGCCAACCCTCAAGTCATTGCCTTCCTTGGCGCTCTTGGCGCCTTGGCGGTTAAATAAGCGAGCTGTCATGGGATTCATCTCATTCATCACCGCCGCGATCGCCGCTGGGATCACCATCCCCGCCCTGGTATCGCTGTACTTCCTCAAGCTCAAGCGCAAGCGGATGGTGATCCCGTCGACCCTGCTCTGGCAGCGGGCGGTGCAGGATCTGCAGGTCAACGCGCCGTTCCAGAAAATCAAAAACAACCTGCTGCTGTGGGTCCAGCTGCTGCTGCTGCTCTTGCTCTTGTTCGCGATGGCCCGGCCGACACAGAACGCGATGGCGGACCCCGGCCGGCGGGTCGTCATCGTCATCGACCACAGCGCCTCGATGAACAGCACGGACGTCGATGGCAAGTCGCGCCTCGAAGCGGCCAAGGCCCGGGCGCTGAAGGTCATCGACAACCTCGACGCGGGCGAGGCGGATGGAGAATCAGGCGGAGCCATGGTCGTCTCTTACGCGCACCGCGCGATCGTCATGCAGGACTTCACGACCGACCTGGCCCGCGTGCGCAAGGCGATCCGCGATATCCAGCCGACCGACCAGCGCAGCCACCTGGACGCCGCGATCGCCGCGGTCGAGCCGCACGCCAGGCAGTCCGCAGGCGAAGGGGACATGTTCGTCCACATCTTCAGCGACGGGCGGGTCACGCAGTCCACCGACGAGCCGCTGGCGCTGGCCAAAGCGGACGTCCGCTTCCACCGCATCGGCGAGGTGAAGCCGCACGGAAACAACCTCGCGATCGCGGCGCTCAGTGCCCGCCGGGACTTCACCAAGCCCCAGCTCGTGCAGGTCTACGCCCGGCTGGCGAACTTCAGTGACAAGCCGGTGACGACCAACGTCCAGTTCCTGGCCGACGACCGCGTGCTGTCCACGCAGCAGGTCAAGGTCCCCGCGGCGGTGCAGCAGGCGAGTGCACCCGGCAAGCCGGCGGCCCCCGGCGAGACGGGGCTGACGTTCGACATGACCTGGCTCGGCGACGCGCTGATCACCGTGCGTCACGACCACCCCGATGTGCTGGCCGCGGACAACGCGGCGCGGACGCTGCTGGCGCCCTCGCGCGAGCTGCGCGTGCTGATGGTCACGACGGGCAACGCGTACCTGGACCTCGCGTGCGAGGCGGCGGACGTCGAGCACCTGGTCCAGATGGCCCCGGACCAGTACGAGAAGCAGGACCCCAAAAAGCTCCGCCGGGGCGGCTGGGACGACGCCGCGATAACGGGCGCATCAGGCGCAGCGGGCGAGGGCTTCGATGTCATCATCTTCGACCGGTACGCGCCGAAGACCCCGCCCCTGATCAACAGCCTGTACTTCGGCGTCGCGCCCCCGGTCGAGGGACTGGAGCGCAAGGACACGCGCCCCGACTCGCCGAGCAACGAGGTCATCACGCAGTGGGACCGCGGCAGCGCGCTCTTGCGCAATGTTGAGCTGAGCGACATCCCGCTGCGCCGGCCCGGCCGGCTGATCGTCCCCGCCGACGGCAAGGTGCTGGCGATCGGGCGCGAGGGCCCGGTCATGGCCGAGGTCACGCGCGACGGCGTGCGGCACGTCGTCGTCTGCTTCGACATCTACGAATCGCTCTGGCCGCACCGCATCAGCTTCCCCGTGTTCATCAAGAACGCGCTGCCGATGCTCGGCCTCGACGGCAGCGACCAGGAGGCGGGCATCGCCTACCGCACCGGCGAGAACGCGGTTGTCCTCGCCGACACCGAGCTGGACAGGCTGGCCTACACCGGCCCGCGGACCATCAACGCCCGCGCGCTGGGCACGACGCTGACGGTCGATGCCTTCCCCCGCGCCGGCCTGTATGAAACCAAGGCGGACGTCCCGACGCGCTACAAGCAGTTGGCCGTGAACCTGCTGGACACCGAGGAGAGCGACCCGCGTGTCGCCGAGACCTTACAGATCGGCACGAGCGCCGTCGCGGGCACGGTCCAGGCCGTCGAGGTCCGCCAAGAGATCTGGCCGTGGTTCGTGTGGGGCGCGCTGGCGGTGCTGCTGTTGGAGTGGATGGTGTATGCGCGAAGGATGCATATTTAGGTGGATTCATTTGGAGCCGGAGCGATGGCATCAGAAAACACCGTTATCACCGGCGCAAGCCGCGGCCTCGGCAGAGCGCTTGCGCTACGAATGGTAGAACTCGGGCACCAGGTGTTCGCCATCGCGCGCTCGGCGGATCAACTCGATGAGCTGGCGAAGCAGGCCGAGGCGGGCCGGGTCATCCCCTTCGCGGTGGACATCACCGACGCGGGCGCGGTTGAAGTGGCGTACGCCAAGATCGAGCAGGAGCACGGCCCGGTGTCGGTCTTGATCAACAACGCCGCGGTGTTTGAGAACACGCCCTTTGTCGAGCAGTCGCTGGAAGGGATCGACCGCATCGTGGACATCAACCTCAAGGGCACGTTGTACTGCACGCGGCTGCTCTTGCCCTACATGATCGAACGCAAGCGGGGCCGGATCATCAACATCGCGTCGGTCGCCGGCACGCGCGGCATCCCCGGCCAGGCCAGCTACTGCGCCTCCAAGCACGGCATGGTCGGCCTGGGCGACACGCTCGCGCAGGAACTGATCCCCCACGGCATCGCGCTGACCACGATCTGCCCCGGCGGGATCGACACGCCTTTGTGGGACCCGCAGACCAACCCGTACCCCGGCGAGCTGTCGCGCACGATGAAACCCGAAGAACTAGTCGGGCTGGTCGAGTTTCTGCTGAATCAACCCACGACAACACTCTATAAACGCCTGGTCATGTTCCCGACCAATGAGTGGCATTGAGGTCGTTGATGATCGATACCAGACTCTTCGCTGTCACTCAGCGTCTGCGTGGACTGAATCTGTGTTCATCTGCGTGCATCTGTGGTGAACAACGAGCCACTCAAAGGCGCATCAGCTTTCAAACTTTCCGACCAGTTCCACCTGCACCTCATCGACTGAGAAACCGGTCCGCTGACGGATCGTCTCCAAGACCTCCGGCGGCAGGTGGTCCAGGATCAGCTGCGAGATGTCGTCCGGCGCGTCCGCGACCCTGCCCGTGCAGCGACAGCGCAGGTGCGTGTGCGGCTCGCGGTGGGCGTCGTAGCGGGCGCTGCCGTTGTGCCCGGCGTCGGGGAGCTTGAGGATCAGCCCCGCCTTGCTGAACGCCTCGAGCGTGTTGTATACCGTCGCCAGCGACACCCCCGGAAGTTCGTCCATCACGCGCTTGTGCAGCTCGTCAGCGGTGGGGTGGCAGCGGGTCTGGGTCAGCGCGGTGTAGATCGCCTTGCGCTGCTTGGTGCAGCGCAGCTCGTGCTGGGCGAACAGCTCGGCGGATTCGTGGGTGCAGTCGGATGACATCTCGTGAAGAATCATATCGGCATGTTTTGAACGAATCCACAGGCGGCTGAGAATTGCGACTGTGTTGCGTCCCAGCCCGTGCCCTATCTTCCCAAGGCCCGCTACACTGTCCCGCTCATGCCCGGCAAAACTGACAAACAACCGAACACTTACCTGACTTACGCCCAGTCCGGCGTGGATATTGAGGCCGGCGACGCGGTCGTCGGGCTTATCAAGCACCACATGCGCCGGACCTACGGCCCGCGCGTGCTCGGCCAGCACGGTGCCTTCGCCGGCTGCTTCCGGCTGGACTACAACGAGAAGCTCTTCAAACGCAACTACACCGACCCGGTCCTGGTCGCCTGCACCGACGGCGTGGGGACCAAGGTCCTGCTCGCGGTGCAGGCGGGGATCCTCGACACGATCGGCCAGGACTGCGTGGCGATGAACGTCAATGACATGATCGTCCAGGGGGCCGAGCCGCTGTTCTTCCTCGACTACGTCGCGGTGCACGAGGTGATCCCGCAGCAGACGGCGGACATCATCAAAGGCGTCGCCGACGGCTGCCAGCTCGCGGGCTGCGCGCTCTTAGGCGGCGAGACCTCGGAGATGCGGGATGTCTACAAGAAGGGCGACTTCGACCTCGCCGGCTTCGCGGTCGGCGTCGTCGAACTGAAGAAGGCGATCGCCGGTCCCGAACGCGTCGAGGCGGGCGATGTCGTGCTCGGCCTGGCGTCCAGCGGGGTGCACTCCAACGGCTACTCGCTGGTCCGCGAGATCATCAAACAGAACAAGCTCAGGCTCAACAAGGTCTACAAGGAACTCGACCCCGAGCGCACGCTCGGCGGGGTCCTGCTCGAACCGACGCGCATCTACGTCAAGCCGATCATCGAGGTGCTGCACAAGTACAAGGTCAAGAAGCCGATCAGCGCGATGGCGCACATCACCGGCGGCGGCCTGCCGGGCAACCTCAACCGCTCGCTGCCGGGCGACCTGGACGCGAAGCTGGACAGGAAGGCGTGGGATGTCCCGCCTGTGTTCGGCTTCTTGCAAGAGCAGGGCAACGTCAAAGACGCGGAGATGCTCAAGGTCTTCAACATGGGCATCGGCTACACGCTCATCGTCCGCCCGCACTTCGCGGACGCGATTCAGCGGCAGCTAAGCCGGTCCGGCGAGACGGTCTACCGCATCGGCGAGATCGTGGAGGGCAGCGGGAAGGTGCGGTTGTAAGAGCTGTGGGCTATTGACTAAACCGGAATGCCATCGATCGGGAAGATCGTGGCTTCGCAGCAGTCACCTTGCATGCCACCAAAAGTGACCCGTCGTTTGAATTCGCGCCCGTCGACTCTCACATGGACCCATGCGTCACACCTGGGGACATCAAGGGGCTGGTCCGAGAGCACAAACGTATCACCGACCTGTGCCAGCTTGAATTCGCCGTGCTCACAGCTCATCCAGAGATCAATCTCGGCAGAGTAGCGGTCGGGTTTGTGCTCTAATGTGCTCATGAGTCTTGCTCATCCAGATGCTGAACGGATCGCCCGGCAGTATCTTAGCAGCCGTGATGCGACTGTTGTTGCAAGGTGTGGCTATGGCAAGGAAGGAGTCGTGTTCAAGAGTTCACGAGGGACAGCGGTAAAAGTACATTCGTCACGCATTACCTTCCGGAATGAATATCTCGCTTATCGCCGCCTCGCAGAACAGGGGGTCGAGCTTGTGCATGGGTTTCGGGTGCCCAGGCCCATCAATGCCAATGCAGGCTTGCAGATTATCGAGATGGGCATCGTAGAGCCGCCGTTTCTATTGGATTTTGGCACGTCTTCAACGGATGTCGAGCCGGATTTCACGCCCGAGGTGTGGGAGGACTGGTGGGCTAGAGTGGA
This sequence comes from Phycisphaeraceae bacterium, assembly GCA_028280965.1. Taxonomy (GTDB): domain Bacteria; phylum Planctomycetota; class Phycisphaerae; order Phycisphaerales; family Phycisphaeraceae; genus JAHQVV01. The sequence goes on along the minus strand of JANQKT010000184.1, from coordinate 10,474 downwards.
AGACAGCTTTGAAGAGCGATTCGTCGAAGCAGAGGCTGTTTTCTACCACCTCAAGCGGCAGCTGAAGATCTGGCACCTCGACCTCCGACCGTCCAATCTCCGCTTTGTGGAAGGTTGATCCGTTTGTAGTGATTTTGCGGGTTGTGATGGGCACCCTTGATGCGTCTAGGCATCATCCGTTGCAGCCCGCGACCGTGTCGCGAGCCGCTGATAGAGCGTTATCGGCCGCACAGGCTGGCACAATCACTTTGATAACAAGGGTTTAATCGGACCCGGGCGAGGCGCGTTCACATTCGGCTCGACTTATGGGCCCCGCGTGATACAACTTCAGTACCGACGCGGAACGCCCCTGTGAGCCGCGGACGACTTGTTGTGTGATTCACTGAGACCCGACATGGACGAAAAAACCTTCCAGACCAAGCTCGCTTCCTTGATGAGTGAGATCTCTACGCTGCCCGCCGCCGAGCGCAAGAAGCTCGCCCAGCTCGCCGAGCAAACCCGTGAGCGGCACTCGAAGATGAAGAAGACCGTCGGCGACCTGCAGGAGTCGCTGGACTACCTCCGCCTGTCGATCAAGTACCTCGTGTTCGACCTCGAGGCGACCCGGCGGGAGAACCAGTACCTTCGCGACATGATCAACAAGCAGGAGGCCGGCGGCGACAACACCCCGGACGACCACGAGGACGAGCAGCCGCTGGATTGATATGAGATGAAACGAGGCGCGATCCCCGAGATCGCGGACGCAGACCCGATCCGACGAGAAGCCCGCCCCTGAAGGCGGGTTTTCTCATGCGCGACATGCCCTCGGTAACGCGGCTATGATGCTCCCCAGCCCGGCAAGGATGACCGCGGCAGACCCAACGCCCGACCCAGCGCTTTTCACGATGAACGACAACGCCCCGATGACGCCGTACCAGGCCGCCATGCTTGGCCTTCAAGCCCACTCCCAGCATGCCGCCGACGCCCCGAGCTACACCAATCCGCGCCTCGCCCCGCCTATCGGGCGCTACCGCGAGATGACCATCGACGAGATGCTGCTCGAAAACCGGGTCATCTTCCTGCTCGGCGAGATCAATACCGGCTCCGCCATGGGCGTGGTCATGCGCCTGCTGCACCTGCAGAACACCAAGCCCGGCCAGGACATCCACCTCTACATCAACTCGCCTGGCGGCTCTGTTGACGACACGCTCGCCATGATTGACACGATGAGCCACATCAGCTCTGACGTCGCGACCTATTGCATCGGCAAGGCTATGTCCGGCGGGGCGCTTACCCTCGCCGCGGGCACTAAGGGCAAACGCTACTGCCTTCCCCACGCCAAGGTCATGATCCACCAGCCCTACGGCGGGCTCTACGGCCAGGCGTCGGATGTTGAGATCCAGGCCGAGGAGATCCTCAAGACCAAGGACGAGCTGAACCGCATGCTCGCCGGCTTCACCGGGCAGGACGTCGAGAAGGTCGCCGCCGACTCGGAACGCGACAACTTCTTCAGCGCGCAGGAGGCCGCGGAATACGGTTTGGTGGATGAGGTGCTCAGCCCGCCGGAGGGGGATCAAAAGGATTGATCCCCGCACGAGCGTGATTGATAACCGCAACAATCCCCGAAGCCGCGGCAGAGGGTAGCGCCGCCGCGGGTCCAGCAATTTTCATTCCGGCAACCTTTCAAGCAAGTCCGCCACCGCCGCTTCGAGCTGCGCGTCTTTGCCGGCCGCTTCATCACTCGGTGTCTGCGGGATGATCAGGTCCGGTCTTGCTCCGTTGTTTTCCATGTCCGTTCCATCCGGCAGGTACCAGCCACGGAAGGGCAGGCGGATCGACGTGCCGTCAAGGAGGCGCGTCCCGCCGGTGCTGATCACCCCGCCGGCGGTCGTGTTGCCGACGAGCGTGCCGCGTTCGAGCGTCTTGAAGGCGTGGCTGAAGATCTCGGCGTTGGAGAAGCTGTGCTCGTTGCACAGCGCGTTGATCGGCAGGTTGTAACGCGGGATGAACAGCCGGCTGTTGGGGTAGCTGTTGGTCCGCTGCGGGTCGGCGCCGCGCGGGACGGTGTACGCGTGCCGGCGGGTCATGATCGACGCGAGCAGCCGGTCGGTCGTCCAGCCCCCGCCGTTGTCGCGGACATCGATGATCAGCCCGTCGCGGCCCTCGCAGGCGGCGTACAGATCGCGCTCGAATTCGGCGAGCGAGGACGCGTTCATCGATTCGATATGGATGTAGCCGAGACGGCCGTTGGAAAGCTCATCGACCTTCGCCTTGTTCACGAGCTGCCAGTTGTCATAACGGATGTTGTCGAACGCGCTGTAGCTGATCGGCGTGATCAGCAGGTGCAGCTCGGCGGGCTGGTCTTCGCCTCCGCGTTGCCGCACCACGGTGAGGGCGGTCTCGCGCCCCACCCGGCCGACGAGGCGCGCGTCGATCGTGTCCGATGCCGTGATCGGTTCAAACCCGATCGCGGTGATCACGTCGCCGACGTGAAGCCGCATAACACCCTCGGCGGCGGGGGTCTTCGGCTCAATCGAAACAACCTTGTACCCTGCTTCAACCCGCTCATAACTCGCGCCCAGCCGCCCGTTGGGCTGGCTGTTCTCCGCCGAGGGCTCGGGTGTGCGGATCCCCATGTGCGATGCTTCGAGCAAACCAAGGTAACGGTTCGCCACATCATCAAACTCGTCCGGCGTCCAGGTGCGCCCGGCGAGCTGAGCATACTTCGTGGTCGCGGCGGGCCAGTCGATGCCTTTGAACGATCCGTCGTAAAAGTTCATCGTGATCGCGCGGGCGCATTCCAGAAACCGTTGTTTCTGAAGGGCTTCGCGGTCTACGCGGATGCTGCCGGGCACCTTGATATCGGTCCGCTTCCCGCCGTCTACCGCGACGTAGGCCGCCGTTCCGTTGCGCAGGGCCGCGAGGTGCGAGCCGGTCAACGACACGTGCTGGAGATCGAGGCTGTCCCCGACCTTCTTCTCGTCTTCGCCATCCCAGCCGATGGTGTAGACGTTGTCACCGCGGCTGTAGACGACACGCTCCCCGCCGGGCAGTACATAGGCGTCCCACTCGCTTGAGTCTGAAGATGTTAGCCGCCGCAGTCGGAGGTAGGCGTCGTCGAGGTCGAGGGGTGCTGCGGGCGGCTGCGCGGCAAGCCGTGGCGCATCATTGTCTTCCCCCTCTTCCTCATCCTCTGTCTCTTCTTCCTCGGCTCTCAGAGGCTTGCGTTTTTTTGCCTTCGCTGCGGTGTCTTTGTAATAGTCCGCGAGCTGCTGAGGTGTGTAGGTTTCCAGCTCCTTATCGAGATAAACCGCGTAGACATCGTATTGATCGTCGTCGCGCGATGAGACGAAGGTCAGTATCTTCCCGTCGTCTGAAAAACTCGGCAGCGCATCGCCTGCCGGGTGCTTGGTGATGTTGACCAGCGGCGCACTGCCGTCGGCCGGGCCGATCCAGATGTCGGTGTTGTGGTCCTGGTCGGCGTACGCGACCGCGAGGTGCCGGCTGTCGGCGCTCCACGCCCAGTGTGTGCCCGAGTCCCAGCTCTCAAGGAAGATGCGCTCTTCCCCGCTGACCAGATCGAGCAGCATCAGGGTGCCGCTACCTCTTCGAAACGACAGGGTTTTACCATCCGGCGAAGGCGCGGGGTCGGTGTCGTGGCTCTCGGTCTGGACGACAGGCTCGATCGTGAAGCGGACCGCGTCCTGCCAACGCTCGGGCGCGTCGGGGTCTGGCTCTTGTGGCTTGTCTTCCTTCTCATTTTCATCGTTTTCGTGCTCACTGCCTTCTTTTTGCTCATCACCGTCTTCTCGTTCCGGTTCCTCGTTGTTCTCTCTTTCTACTTCTTCGATCGGCTTATCGTCGTTTTCTTCTTTGCCGGATGTTTCTTTAGGATCAAGCGCTTCTTCGATCTCACTTCTTGTCAGTGCCACTTTGGCTTGATAGATCCCGAGTGTGCCGTCCCGGTCGGAGCTGAAGTAAAGCGTTCGACCATCCGGCGACCAGGCGGGGTTGCCGTCGCGGGCGACGCGATTGGTGATCCGCTGGGGCGGGTTCTTGGAGTCGATTGTGCGGACGAAAAGCTCGCCGTGGATGCCGACGGCCATGACCTTGCCGTCCGGTGAGAGCGCGGCCTGGTTTGCTTCACCGGCGAGTTCTATGACAAGCGTTCGATCGTCGGCGTCGGTCGGGGCGGTGATGGAGAGCGCGGCCGGCTCGGCATCTGCGTCTGTCAGGTTAAGCGTGTACAGCCGGTCCCAGACATGCATCACCGCGGTCTTTCTATCGCGGGAGACGTCGAAGCTCTGCACGTCCTCATCGAACGCGGTGAGCGCAACGGCGCCTTCCTCGCCGTCGTCCAGGTCCATGCCGTACAGGTTCACGCGGGCCGGCGGGCGGGCGGAGAGGTAGACCAGCGTGTCGTTGTCCAGCCAGCGCGGCTTGCCGTCGTGGCCGGGGTTCTCGGTCAGTCGGCGGAAGGTCTTGTCCTGCCGGTCGTACAGCCAGAGGTCGCGGTTGTCGCTGTTGGTCAGGAACGGGCGGTCCCAAGACGCGCGACCACGAACAAACGCGACGTATCGCCCGTCGGGGCTGACCACGGCGGACCGGCCGAACGCGTCGTGCAGGCGCGTGATCGGCCCGCCTTCATGCGAGACGGAATACGGGCGCGGGCTCTTGTAGATATCCGCTTCGAGGTAGCCGGTCAGCGCGAGCGTGCCGTCGGCCGACCAGCCGTGGACAAAGAGGTACCGGTCCTCGCGCGTGACGGGCGCGACGCCGGTGCCGTCCGCGTTCATGCGGTAGGCGTTGCGGTAGCCCGAGCGGTCGGAGTTGAAGGCGATTTGTTTGCCGTCCGGGCTCCAGACGCTGTGGTCGTCGAGCATCGGGTGGGCGGTGAGGCGCGTGGCCTGCCCGCCCTGCGCGCTGACCCGCCAGAGGTCACCGCGCCAGGAGAAACAGACGGCCGAGCCGTCGGGGCTGATGGACGGGAATCGCGGCAGATCGACCTGCCCGGGCGCGGGCGGGTCGGGCAGGGCGATCGCCTTACCGGCCAGCGGGTGCGGCGTGTCCGGGTCGTCGGCGGGTGCCGCGGCGCAGGCGGAAAACAGCAGGACGGCGAGGGCGAGCGGGGCGGTAGCGAGCTTGTTCATCGTGAAATTCCTGACACGGGGACGTGGCTTAGACAGGACAGTGTAGCGCCTCGTTACATTTCTACCGAGCCCGCCCCGCCCCCGCCGATGTATCTGCGTATGGTGCGGTCTGCGCACATCCTGATCGCGTGCGCCGCCGCCCTGTTGGGCCTGGGCGTCATTATGGTCCACTCGGCCGGCTCGGTCGTCGGCGGACCCGAAGGCGCGGTCGTCGATTCGACGTTCGGGCCGGTGGGGCCCTGGTCGATGTTCGCGACCAAGACCTCGCTCTACGCCGGTGTCGCGGTCCTGGTCATGCTCATCGTCTCGCGGCTTAACGTCCGACAACTGTTCACCGCGCGCGGGCTGACCAACCCGCTCTTGCTGCTGGTGCTTGGGGCGCTCGTGCTCCAGGGCCTGACGATGGTGCCCAGCCTCGGCCACGAGGTCAACGGCGCGTACCGCTGGCTCAAGGTCGGGCCGATCACCTTCCAGCCGTCCGAACTGGTCAAGTGGGTGATGGTCCTCGCCATCGCGTGGTGGTGTGCCAGGCGGTCGGCGGTGATGCACCGGCTGGGCGCAGGCGTCACCCCCGCGATCCTGCTTGTCACGCTCGCCTGCGGATTGATCGTCCGTGAAGACCTCGGCACGGCGATGCTGATCGGTCTGGTTGCCGTCGTCCTGCTCATCGCCGGCGGGATGCGCTTGTGGGTCCTGCTGCCGGTCTTCATCGTCGGCGGGGCGGGCGTCGTCGCCGCGGTCATGGCGGCGCCGTACCGCATGAAGCGGCTGATGATCTACCGCGACCCGTGGATCGACCCGCAGGGCGCCGGCTACCACCCGATCCAGAGCCAGCTCGCCTTCGCCGAGGGCGGCGTGCAGGGCAGCGGCCTCGGCCAGTCGATCCAGAAGTACTACATCCCCGAGGACACAACCGACTTCATCTTCCCGGTCCTGACCGAGGAACTCGGCCTGGCCGGCGCGGCGCTGGTCATCGGCCTGTTCATCGCGATCCTCTGGACCGGCCTGGGCGTGACCCGCGACAGCAGGGACCTCTTCAGCCGGCTGGTCGGCTTGGGTATCCTGACTACGCTCGGCGTGCAGGCCGCGATCAACCTCGCCGTCGTGACGGTGGTCGTCCCAACCAAGGGCATCGCGCTGCCGCTGGTGAGTAATGGCGGGACGGGCTGGATCATGACCGCCGGGGCGCTGGGCCTGCTCGCGGCGATCGATAACGCGAACGCGATCGAGGAGGCTGAGGCGTTGTCCACCGATTCCGCAGACGGCACCGATGAAGAAGACGACGCCGAGCCGCGGCTGCGACTGACGGGGTGACCGCTTTGTTTTTAACGCCAGGACGCCAAGACGCCAAGACGCCAAGGCGAGCCCTTGGAAAACAGTCGATCGTTGTGTCATGCGTTAAAGCCGGTTTCTCAGCCGTTTCTGAAAATATTTGTTCTTGCTGCCTTTTTTTGGCGTCTTGGCGTCTTGGCGTCTTGGCGTTGAATACGAGTTGTGGCCCCCTGGTCAGGGGAGGCACCCCTGGCTGACAAGCCCACCATCCTGTTCGTCGGCGGCGGGTCGGGCGGGCACATCTACCCGAACGTCGCCGTCCTCGAACGCCTCGCCGAGTTCGGCGTCAGCATCGAGCCGCGGTTCGTCGTCAGCGATCGTGACATCGACCACGACATCCTCAGCAAGCTCGAGCTGCGCGGCACGGCCATTGGGGCCAAGCCGCTCGCGCTCAGGCCGCGTCAGTTCATCGAGTTCTACAAGGCCTTCCGCCACGCGGAACAAGACGTCTTCGACCTGATCCGATCGACGGGCGCCAAGGCCATGCTCGCGACCGGCGGGTTCGTGTCCGGCCCGGCGGTCAAGGCCGCGGCCCGCGCATCAATCCCTACCGGCATGGTCAACCTCGACGCCGTGCCCGGCAAGTCCAACCGCTTCACCGCACGCTACGCGACCGACCTGTTCTCCGCCTACGAAACGAACCAGCTCAAACGCGCCCAGCACGTCGGCGTCCCGCTGCGCGCCGATTGTCTAGGCCACGTCAGCCCCGAGCAGGCCCGCTTGTCCATCGGCCTCGACCCGGCGCTCGACACGCTGCTGATCTTCGGCGGCTCGCAGGGCGGGGGCACCATCAACCAGGCCATGGTCGAGCTCGTCAGCCGCGCGACCGTCCGCGATTTGTTTGACGGCTGGCAGGTGCTGCACCTGACCGGGCAGACGGATGTGGACTCGGTCCGTGAGGCGTACGCGGCGCGCGGCGTGCCCGGCCGGGCCGAGCCGTTCTGCGCGCAGATGGGCCGGGCGTGGGCCTCGGCCACGGTCGCGGTGTGCCGCGCCGGGGCCGGCACCGTCGCCGAGGCCTGGGCCAACGCCGTGCCGTGCCTGTTCATGCCCTATCCCTACCACAAGGACGAGCACCAGCGGCTCAACGCCGCCCCGGTCGTCAACCGCGGCGGCGGGATGCTGCTCAAGGACCGCATCGACCCGCACCATAACGTCGGTGAGCTGATGGGCCCGCTGCGGGACCTGATGAAGAACACGCTGCGACGAGAACAGATGCGGAAGGTCCTGGAGCAGAGCCGCCCGGCCGACGGCGCCGCGACGCTCGCCGAGTGGCTCATCGGCGTCCTGGGCCTGGCGGTGTCGCCGACGAAGCTGATCCGGCGGCAGGCTGACTGATCTGTGTCACCGCGGCGTTACCCGTCGCCTGCCAGGCGACGCGTCAGCCCAAGGCAAACCGTCATGGGCGTTGTAGTCGATTGGAGTATGCTTTAAGCATGGAAGCCGAGGCAGAACAGCAGGCATTAAGCGATCGTGAGTTGATCGATGCGGTTGATGCAGCGCTCCGCACGTTTGTTGCTTCGCGTCCATTTCCCGTGAAGTTGGCCCAAGCGATTGAGTACGCGTTGTTTGGTGGCGGGAAAAGAGTTCGGCCCCTGCTTTACTTGCGGGCTTGTGAAGTGGTCGGCGGGGACAGAGGTTTTGGGCTCGAGATGGCTTTGCCTGGGGCGGGTGCGATCGAACTGATCCACACCTTCTCATTGGTACACGATGACCTGCCCGCGATGGACGATGATGACCTGAGGCGTGGTCGTCCGACCCTGCACAAGCACACGAGCGAAGTGATGGCCATCCTCGCGGGAGACGCGATGACGGCCTTGGCGTTCGAACTTATCGCTGAGCGCATCCAAGACGAGTTGATCGCGTCGCGCCTGACCCGTGAATTGGCCCAGGCGACCAACGCCATGATCTCAGGGCAGATCTATGACACGCTGGGTGGCCAACCCGACGACCTCCAGCCGATCGAACGCCTGCGCCTGACTCACCGCCACAAGACCGGGGCGCTGCTACGTGCTTCGGCACGCATGGGCGCGATCGCTGGTGACGCATCCGATCAAGAGATGAATGCGCTGACCGACTACGCCGACGCCACCGGCCTCATGTTCCAGGCGGTTGATGACCTGCTCGACGTCACCCAGACCGCTGACAAGATGGGCAAGGCGACGGGCAAGGACGCGCAACAGGGCAAGCTGACCTACCCCGGGCTGCTCGGGATCGATGGCACACGCGCGGAGGTCGAGAAGCTGCGCAAACAGGCGATTCAAGCGTTGTCGGGTTTTGATGCCAAAGCCGACCCGCTGCGCGAGATGGCCGAACGGCTGGCGAAGCGGGAGCGTTAGAAGGTTGGGAGCGCCCTCTGCCGCCTTGATCCCCTACAATCAAGCATTACACCGACCCCGCCCGATCCTGACCTTATGGCTTACGAGTTGCTCCAGACCATCGCCGGCCCGGCCGACCTCAAGAAGCTCTCGATCGACGAGCTCAAGGCCCTGGCGCAGGACATCCGCAACGCCATCTGCGACCAGGTCTCCCAGACCGGCGGGCACCTCGCGCCCAACCTCGGCGTCGTCGAGCTCACCCTCGCCCTGCACTACGTCTTCGACTTCGGGCCCGAGGCGGACCGCCTGCTGTTCGATGTCGGCCACCAGTGCTACCCCCACAAGCTGATCACCGGTCGGCTGTCGCTGCTGTCCAAGCTGCGCCAGCGTGGCGGGATGGCCGGCTTCCCCGAGCCGGCCGAGTCGGACCACGACCTGTTCTCCGTCGGCCACGCCGGCACCGCGATCTCCACCGCCGTCGGCATGGCCCGTGGTGACGAACTCATGGGCCGGGGCGACCGCCACGTCGTCTCGCTCATCGGCGACGCGTCGATCGTCAACGGCGTCGCGCTCGAGGGGCTCAACAACGCCGGCACGCTCAACCGCCAGTTCCTGGTCGTCCTCAACGACAACGGCATGTCCATCGCCAAGCCCCAGGGCGCGATGGCCGGCTACTTCGACCGCATCCGCGTCAACCACCGCTACACCGGCTTCAAGAAGAAGAGCCACCGCATCCTCGAGCGTTTCCCGTTCGTCGGCCGAAAGCTCGAGTCGCTCTACCACCGCACGACCGAAGCGATGAAAGCGATGCTCAAGTCCGAGCACCTCTTCGAGCACTTCGGCCTGACCTGCGTCGGCCCGATCGATGGCCACGACCTCGACCACCTGATCCCGCTCTTGCAAGAGATCAAGCTGATGGACCGCCCGGTCCTCTTGCACGCCAAGACGATCAAGGGCAAGGGCTTCGATTTTTCCTCAGGCGACCCGACCGCGTTCCACAGCCCCAAGCCGTTCGTGGTCAACGGCTGCCGGGTCGAAGTCAAATCGTCCGGCCGATCGTTCACCAGCGCCTACGCCGACGCGATAATCGCGCTGATGAATCAAGATGACAAGGTCGTCGCCGTGACCGCCGCGATGCCGGATGGCACCGGGCTGGCCGACGTCGCGAAGGAGCTGCCGGGCCGCGTGATCGACACCGGTATCTGCGAGTCTCACGCGATGGACATGTGCGCCGGCATGGCCAAGGCGGGCGTCAAGCCCTTCTTCGCCGTGTATTCGACCTTCGCCCAGCGCGCGGTCGATCAGGTCTTCCAGGAAGTAGCGCTGCAGAAGCTGCCGGTCCGCGTCTGCATGGACCGGGGCGGCTACGTCGGCGGCGACGGCGCGGTGCACCACGGTTTCATGGACATCGCGATGCTCCGCTCGCTGCCCAACGTCGTGCAGCTCGCGCCCTGCGACGAGGCGACGCTCAAGGCCGGCCTCAGGTTCATGTACGAGTACGAGGCGGGCGCGAGCTTCATCCGCTACCCGCGCGATAATGTGCCCGTGCAAGCGTTGCAGGCGGACACCCCGGCGTTTGAGCTGGGCAAGGCCAACCTGGTGCGCCCGGCCAAGGGTGACAAACCCGCCACCGCCGTGCTCGCCTACGGCGTGATGGTCAACACCGCGCTAGCCGCGCTGCCCGAGCTCGAGCAG
>JANQKT010000113.1 GCA_028280965.1 Phycisphaeraceae bacterium | reverse complement strand
TCGCAGCGTTCGCACACCGCTTTGAGCAGGTTCAGGTCGCTGTCGTGATCGAGCAGGACGACGGGTTGGCAGCTCGCGTGCTTGCACACGTCGTCGAGCAGGCCGCGCTCTTTCGGTGAGCCGTTGAGCAGGACGGTCGCGTTGTGTGTCTCGGCCAGGTGATCGGCAACGGCGGCGTAGCGAGCGGGGGGCCACTGCTTGGCCGTGCCCAGATTCGCGGCGCCGGGGTTGAGCATCACGATCGGACCGGTGGGTTGGATGTCGTTGAGAATCTTCTCGACGCGCTGTTGATCTTCGGGTCGGACGGCCAAAGACATCGTGCGGTCGCTGGCGTCGGCGCCCAGGAGTTTGCCGAGTGTGAGGTAGTAATCGATCGCGGAGATGGGGGTGTACTTTTTGCCGTCTTTCAGGGGCTGAACGCACTCGGTGAGCAGCCAGCCGCGTCCGTCGCGGGCGTAGCCGATGCGGTTTTTTACGCCGGCCAAACGGACGATCAGCGCCGTGCGGAAGCTGTTGGTCAGCAGCACCGCGGTGTCGTGTCCGCCGGCCCGGATCAGCCTGGCGATGCGGCGGATCGACGCGTCACCTTCGACCTCCAAAGGCTCATCGAAATCCCCGCACCCCGACAGGATCGGCATCACGTACCGCTTGCCTATTGCGGTGATGTGCGTGTCGGGCAGCTGCTTTCGCACCGCCCGCAGCATGGGCGTCGCCATCACCACATCGCCCACCCAGTTGGGCAGCACGACGAGCAGGCGTTTGGGGTTAGTGGGCTGACGCAAAGCCATGGGGCGATTGTAGCAGCAATCCGTATGATTCGATTACGTGCGGTCCTGCAGCATCAGGCAGGTGATCACGACGAGCTGACAGAAGACCGCGCCGGTGAGCCAGTTGCCCAGCGCCGCGCCGCCGCTGAACAGACCGATGAGCAGGCAGGCGATCGCCAGCGGTTGAGCGATACCCAGGCCGAGCACCTTGAACAGGGTCCAGTCGGCGTAGTGCATCTGGTTGTGCTTGAGCTGACGCAGGATCTGGCTGAGCAAGCGGTCGGTGTTGTTGCTTGTGGTCGGCGGCGTCTCGTCGATCGGTGTCGGGTCGGGTTCGGTCTTTGTCTCGGACTCAACCGCGGGGGGCGCCGGTTCTGCGGGCTCGGTGCGCGGCTCGGTGGTGATCGATTCGGTGACCACCTGCGGACGCGGCTTGGGACGGATGTTGGATTTGTGTCGCGGTTTCTTTTTGGGCGCCGGTTCAGCGGGCGGTTCGGGGCTTGCGGGGATTTCCTGCACGGGCTGCGGTTCGGTCTCGGCAGGTTGCTCGGGCGGCTCGACCTCAACCGGTGGGGTGGGGTCTTCGGTGCGCGTCGCGCCGGTTGCGCGGCGGGTGCTGGTTTCCAGATCGACCTCCTGCTCACGGGAGACCGGTTGGATTGTCCAGGGCTTGAACGGTCGGGCGGTCTTGGCCGGCGGCTGCTCGCCCGAGTCACCGGCGGAGGTATCCAACGGCTGATTGGCCGGGTAAACCGGGCCGGGCTTGGGGTTGATCGGCTCGGCGGGTGTGGCCATCGTCTTGACGACCTGCACCTTGGTCTTCTCGTCGGCATCGGCCTCGGGGCGGAGGTGCGTCGCGATGATGCGCGCCGCTTCGATCAAACTCTCGGCGGTGTACTCGGGGGTGGATTGATGATCGCCCACGTTGTCACCGATCAGGATCGACCGCACGCCGGCGGCTTGGCCGGCCTCGATGTCTCGATCGGCATCACCCACCATCCAACACAGCGACAGGTCCAGTTTCATGTCCTTCGCGGCCTGCGTGAGCATGCCCGGCTTGGGCTTGCGCGAGGGGTGGTCCTGGTCGTACTTGGCGACCGACGCACCCGGCAGGTAGGGACAGTAATAGAACGCGTCGATCGAGGCGCCGTTGGCGGTCTGTTTCACCAGTTCCGCGACGCGGTTGTTGACGGCCTCGACGTCGGCTTCGGAGTGCAGCCCCCGCGCCACGCCGGACTGGTTGGTCACGACGACGATCTTGTAGCCCAGACCGCGCAGCGACGCGATCGCGCTGGCCGCGCCCTTGATCAGCTTCACCTGGTTGGGATCGCCGAGGTAGCCGTCGTTTTCGATGATCGTGTTGTCGCGGTCGAGAAAGATCGCCAGTGTCATGGCCGTTGCTCCGCCGTCGAGACCCCAACACCTTACCGCCTGAACCGGCGGCTGGCCAAGGCGCGCGTCAGGAACCGGCGTCCGCGTCGTCGCCATCCGGGTCTTCTCCGGTTAAGTCCTTGAACGCCTTGAGCTGGTCCTTCAGGCGCTTGCGACGCTGCTTGATCGACACGTCGGCCTTCTCGATCTGGTCCTGCCAGCGCTGCAGCTTGTCCGCGGCCTTCTTCAGCAGCTCCTGGCCGATCTTCTGGTCGTCGATCACCTGCTTGCGTTGCTCGTCGAACTGCCGGGTCAGCTCGTCATCGTGGGCTTCGAGGTCGCCGGCGTGGCGGTCGAGCTGCTCGCGCATGGCGTCGACACGCCGCTGCTGTTTCTCGAGCTTGGCGGCCTGAGCGTCGAGCGACTTGAGCTGCGCGGCGGCCCTGTCGGCTTGCTTACGCGCATCTTTCTCGATCGACTCGGCGTCCTTCTTCAACTGCTCGGCGGACTTGCGATCGCTGTCGGCCTTGGCCGCGGTCTCGATGAGCTCGGCCTCACGCTGTTCCAGGTCGGTCCGCTGCTGGTCCAGTTCCTCGATGCGCTGCTCGATGGCGCTGACCTTGGCCTCGAACGCGGCGGTGCGTTGCTCAAGGTCCTGCGATTTCTGGTGCGCCTCGGCCGCCTGCTTTTCGATGTCGGTTGCGAGATTCTCACAGTCCTGCTCGCGCTTCTCGACCGCTTCTTCGCGCGCGTCCAGCTCCGGGCCGCGGCGTTCGACGTCGGCCGATTGCTTGTCGAGATCGGACTGCCGCTCGTTGAGCGCACGCTCCAACTCGTCCAGTTCCTTCATACGCTGGTTGACGGCGGCCTCGACCTCGTCGAGCGTGCCCTCGCGGTGATCCAGCGCCGCCTCGCGGGCACGCAGATCGCCGGCTCGGCTGTCGAGCGATTCCTCACGCTTTCGCAGCTCGGCGGCACGCGCCGAGACGTCCTGGTGACCGATGGCCGGCGCGGTGTCGGCCACCTCCTTGCCGTCCAGCGCATCGCGGAGGTTCTCCACGCAGCGCCGCTGCGTGTCGGTCAGCGTGTCGGGTGTGTCGATGCGGATTTCCGCGTACAGATCGCCGGTCTTGTTGCGCTCGTCGGTCAGGCCCATGTTGCGGAGCTTGATGGTGTCGCCGGCCGACGTGTTGGGCGGGATGGGCAGTTCATGGTAGCCGTTGAGCGTGGGCACGGCGACGTTGCCGCCGAGGATCGCCTGGTCGAAACGGATGTCGATCGCGACGTACAGGTCGAGGGCCTCGCGCCGGAAGCGGTCGTGCGGCTCGACGACAATGCTCACCACCAGGTCGCCGGGTTTGCCCTTGGGCTCTTGAGGGGGGTGGCCCTTGCCTTCGACGCGAACCTCTGCGCAAGATATGCCGCATGACGGCAGATTCGTCACCGAGAGGCGTTTAGACGCTGTTTCGCTGCGTTCTCTTTCGCTGCGTTCTGCGCCTTCTGGGCCCAGACGTCCTGGGGATCCGCGGCCACCGCTCGGTCTGCCGCTTCGAGAGCTTCACGCGCCAGTCGGTCCGAGGAGTCCCGATCCTTCGATACATCCGATGCCCAGCCCAGGATCTCGGAACGCAGGATCCAGCCGGAGACGAGGTCCGGA
>JANQKT010000111.1 GCA_028280965.1 Phycisphaeraceae bacterium | reverse complement strand
GGGTCGATGCGTTCAAGGAGGGACTCCGTGCACAGGATACCGCGGTCCTCTTCGACATCGGATTGAAAGTCGTTCTCCCCGTCGGGCTCGGTATGATCGTCGGGGTCATCGGCGTCAGCAACCTGCTGCGCTGGCTGCTGCACCGATACAAGAAGGCAACGCTGGGCGTGCTGCTCGGGCTGCTAGTCGGCGCAGTGGTCGGGCTCTGGCCGTTCCAGCAATCGGTCGAACCCCAGGAAGGCATGGTCGTCAAGGGCCAGGCAATCACTTTCGCGACCCCGTCGTCAACCGATGCTTCGCCCGCGGAACCGGCCTGGGTCTTCTTGGAATCCGGGGAAGTCGTTGAGGCCGAGGACCTGCCCACCGAGTTCTTTTCGCCGACCGGCGGGAAGATCGTCGGCGCAGTCGGGCTGGTCGTGCTCGGGCTGGGCACGACGCTGATGATCGACCGCGTGCAGGGCGGGAAGCAATAACCAGATAGCTATATCATTCGCCTTTCATCTATTCAATTGAACTTCGGAGAGAACCCGTTGCACAACATCCTTGTCACCGGCGGCGCGGGCTACATCGGCTCGCACTGCGTCAAGCGGCTGGCCGCCGATGGCTACAGCGTCACGGTCCTGGACAACTGCGGGCGCGGCCACGCCGTCGCTGTTGACCGCGCATCCGGCGGCAAGGCCAGGCTCGAGCGGGCCGACCTGCGTGACACACCGCGTGTCGAAGCGATCCTGAAAGACCACGCGATCGAGGCGGTCATCCACTTCGCGGCCCTGGCGTACGTCGGCGAGTCGGTCACCGACCCGCTGCGGTATTACGACAACAACACCGCCGGATCGGTCAGCCTGCTGCGTGCGATGGATGCGGCGGGCGTGAAGCGCATCGTCTTCAGCTCGACCTGCGCGACCTACGGCGAGCCGGCGTCCATGCCCATCGTCGAGACGATGCCGCAGCAGCCGATCAACCCCTATGGCTGGTCGAAGCTGATGACCGAGCGGGCGCTGATCGACTACGCGGGTGCGAATCAGGACTTCGGCTTTGCGGCGCTGCGCTACTTCAACGTCGCGGGGTCGGACCCGGACGGCGTCATCGGCGAGGACCACGCGCCCGAGACCCACATCATCCCGGTCGTGCTCAACTGCGCGCTTGGCAAGGTGCCGAAGATGAGCGTGTTTGGCGACGACTACGACACGCCGGACGGCACCTGCATCCGTGACTACATCCACGTCAACGACCTGGTCAATGCGCACGTCGTCGTGATGACTGCGCTCAATGCCGGAGACCAGCGGTTCTACAACCTCGGCACCGGTACGGGCACGACGGTCATGCAGGTCATCGAGGCCGGGCGAGAAGTGACCGGGCGCGCAATCCCCGCGGAGATCGGACCGCGACGCGCGGGCGACCCGCCGGAGTTGTACGCCGACCCGGGCAAGATCAGGCGTGAACTCGGCTGGGAGGCAGAGTGCAAGGACATCAAGCAGATGGTCGCGGACGCGTGGGGGTGGTTTAAGAACAACCCGGAGGGGTACGGGGAGTGACAGCGTGTCGCGGTTGTTTCACCGCGTCCCGCGCTGGCTGAAGCCCCACAATTCCTTGCTTTTCAGCAGCAGGTATCCCGCGGGGACCGCGACCAGACCGGTGTAGAGCATCGCGATGAAGCCGCGGTACAGCTGCTCAGCAGCGCTGAATCCTTCGACCGGGTCGTTGCCCAGGAAGCCGATGTTCTGTCTCAGCGCGTGCAGTGTCGTGGCGACCAGCAGCGCAAAGACGCCGGCGACCAGTGTCATGATCGCGATGGTGAACATCGAGTCACGGAATAGCAGGTTGCGCAGCTGCACGAGCGCATAGCCCGCGGCAAGGAAGCCCAGGGCCCACGGCCCGATCAGCCCGGGCTCGTGCTGCTGGAGCATGATGTCCGCGAGCAGACCCAGCACGACCGCAGACCACGCGACCGCCATCGCCGGGGCCTGCAGGCCGATGAAGACCAGCAGGATGAGCAGCAGCATCGGCCGGTACTCATAAACGGTGGGATCGCCCAGCGACCACAGCGGGTTGAGCACGAGCTGGGCCGCGTAGCCGAGGTAGGCCAGGATGGAGAAGGTCAGCCAGTTCATGGCGGCTTAATCGGTACGATCGGTGATCACGGTCACTTCACGCTGCGGACCGATCGGGGTGTTGGGTGCGATGTGAACACGGCTGTCCTGAGTGGGGTTCGTCGGGTGGTCCTCGATCGAAATGATTTCGCCAAGCACAAACCCGTTGGCCGACTTCCGGAGCGAATCTCTCACACGCACCACATCACCGGGACGGAGCGCCGAGGAAGTTGATTTCGCGATCTCGCCAATATAGAAGCCGCCCTTCTTGTCGGATTCAACCCAATCAATGTACGGCCAGTTGTTACCCGCGCGGACCCGATCGGGAGGCATGATCATCACCTCGCTTCGGAAGTCCTGACTCGTGATGAGCTTGACCGTGGATGTCAGCGGCCCGACCTCTTGTATAAAGCCGATCAGGTTCTGCTTATACGCCACCGCGTCATCGACCTTGATGCCTTGCAGTGACCCCCGCAAGAGTTTCATGGTTGGATTGACCGGGTCGGCGTTGTAGGCGCTCACCGGGGCCTGCACCGGACGAATCGCTTTAATATCCTGGATGTTGGCGATTGCCTTGAATGCCTCGATCTGCTCCTGCAATTCCGCGTTTTCAACCCACAGCTCGGCGTTGTACCGCTGGGTCTCGCGCAGCTTGTCGCGCAGCTCATCTTCTTCGTAGACCTTCTCTTTGATCGGCGGGTCGCTCTTTAGCCGTGACGCGACCCACCCCGCGGGGTACTGGACCGTATCGATCGTGTTCGTCACCGGGCGGGACAGCCATCCGGTCCACCGCGCGTTGAGCAACCCGCACAACAGCAGCACGAGCACAACAAGCAGCAGGCCTTTGCGGGGGGTGATCATGGGGTTGGCGTTTTGAACTGGGTTTGCCTCGGCTTAGCGGGGGACGCGCGGCGTCCCTCGCAACGGCCACGGTTCGGACGGGACGCTACACGCCTCCCGCGAAACCCTACATCTCATCCATATCGCTTTCCATGGTCTGCTTCCACTCCTCGAGGTGCTCGAGGTAGATCGCGGTCCCACGGGCGACGCAGGTCAGGGGGTCCTCGGCGATGCGGCTGTCCAGGCCCGTCGCGTTGGAGATGATCGTGTCGATGCCGCGCAACAGCGCCCCGCCGCCGGCGAGGACGATGCCGTTATCAACAAGGTCGGCGGCGAGCTCGGGCTCGCAGCGCTCGAGCGTGCGCGTCACGGTCTCGATGATCGCGCTCAGCGGCTCCTGCAGCGCCTCCCTGATTTCTTCGGAGGTGATGACCGTCTTCCGCGGCAGGCCGGAGATCATGTCCCGGCCGCGGACCTCCATCGTGCGCTCTTCGCCGTCGGGCGCGGCGCTGCCGATCTCGATCTTGATGCGCTCGGCGGTCTGCTCGCCGATCATCAGGTTGTACGCCTTCTTCATGTGGCTGATGATCGACTCATCCAGGTCGTCGCCCGCGACGCGGACGGATTCGCACTGGGCGATGTCGGCCAGGGACATGATCGCGACCTCGGTCGTGCCGCCGCCGATGTCGACGATCATGCTCGCGGTCGCCTCGACGATCGGCAGGTTGGCGCCGATGCCCGCGGCCATAGGCTCCTCGACCAGGTACACCCGGCGGGCCCCGGCGCGCTCGGCCGAGTCGAGCACGGCCCGCTTCTCAACGGCGGTGATGCCCGAGGGCACGGCGATGACGACGCGCGGCTTGACGAACGGCCGCTTGCCGTTGACCTTGCGGATGAAGTAGCCGAGCATCGCCTCGGTGATCTCGAAGTCGGAGATCACGCCGTCTTTCAGTGGCCTGATGGCCGTGATACTACCGGGGGTCTTGCCGAGCATCTCCTTGGCGACCCAGCCGACGGCGTTGCCGTTGTTCAGGACCTGATTGGTGCCCTTCTTGACCGCGACAACGGACGGCTCGTTGAGCACGATGCCCTCGCCGCGGACGCAGACCAAGGTGTTGCACGTGCCCAGGTCGATGCCCATATCGACGCTGAACCAGCTTAGGACGTTATCGAGGATCAAGCGGCATCGTCCCCTGGGTCGGGGCCCCTGCTATCGGAGCGGTGGTTGAGTCGGCGGGTGGACGCCGGGTATGAGCGGATTGTACCGGTGATCCACGCGGATCGCCGCCGACGGGTACGGCCGGCCACCCCTAAGATCGGCGACGGTGCGGGTTGAGCCGCAGAGAATGATCGGTCTGCTGCCTAGCACCGGGCGGGAGCCCGGAGCATGGATCACCGAGCTTGGGCAACGCGGTAGAGCGAGTTTAGCCGCACGCTCCGGGCTCCCGCCCGCTGCCAGCAAGGCAATCACAGTCTTTACAGCAAAAAGAAAGAGCGGCCTCCTTCAGACAGCCGCTCTTCCCATCGGTTAGACCAAGCAGTGCTACCCGAGCAGGCTCTGCATACCCGCGGGCAGCAGGACGGACAGGTCCTTGGCGTCCATTGGGTTCCAGCTGCCGAACAGCGCGTTGCTCCGGACGATCAGGTAGGCGACGCCGGCCAGCAGCGCGAGCATCGCGATGAGGGTCAGGACGGTGTAGATGTTGAACGGGACGCTTGCTTTGTCGGCCATGTCTGCGTGTCTCCGCGGCCCGGGCCGCTGGTAAAGCTGTGTTTAGTCTGCTCCATCAGGAAAAATCAGCGCCCGCCGGTGCGGACGGCGTCGCCTTCCCGGACCTGGACACCGGTGTCGAGGGTCAGCCGGCCGACGGACTCAGCGACATCAACGGTGGCGATCTTGATCTTGCCGACGAAGCTGTCGCCGCGGTACACGGTGAACTCCATGCCTTCCTGGACCTTGTCGCGCGTGCCGACGTTGAGCTGCACGAACGTCAGGCCGTCGCTGACCTCGTCGATCTTGACGACCGAGCCTTCGATACGCCCGGGATCCGGAATCACTTTTTCCAAATCCTTGAGATCGATGCCATGAGCGGCCAGTTGGGCTTTCAGTTCCTTCTCCGCGGCATCCGCTTCCGCAAGCTGCTGCACCAGCGCCTTGTTCTCCTCCTGGATGCGCAGGTAGTTGTCACCCAGCCGGCGGTTCTCTGCACGCAGTCCGATGATGCTCTGGGTCAGGTCCGCGATCTGGCCCTGCAGCTCGCCGAGCGTGCCGATCTGCCCCTGGATCAGCTCGGCGTTTTTCGCAAGCTGCGCATCCTTGGCTTCGATCACCTGTGTCGCGACCTGGAGCGCTGCTGTAGCCTTTGAGGTTGTCGCGGTGGCGTCAACCACCTTGGCCTGTTCGGCGTTGAGTTCGGACTTGAGCAGTTTCATTTCCTCGCGGATCTGGATCAGCTCTTTTTCCTTCTCTTCGGCCTTGATACCCTCCGCGGTCGCCTCAGCACGGGCGGCGAGGACATCCTTGCTCTGCTGGGCGAGCTGCGCGTCGTGCTGGGCCTTGAGGTCCCGGAACTGCTGGGCGTAGTCGGGCACACGCGCGGCGAAGGGGACGACCAGGGCGACCAGGATGACGGCGAGAATCGTCACCACAACGACGAAGGCTTTGGTCAGTGCGTTCAAAGTGGGGTCCTCTTATTCGGTCTGGCACGTGGGCGGGGCGACGGAACCGCGTTTCGGTCACGCCGATTAGGGCATGATGCCCACAACCCCGGCGTTTGTCAACCTTTCCGTCGATTTCCGGTCCGGCCTGTCGGGCTGACTACGCCGTCCAGATTACCCAGATTCCGACGTGATATCCCACGGCATGGCACAGGGCAGCCACGCCGCGGGCATGGGGGCACGATTCAATTGAAAAACAAGGCTCAGCGGGACGCCCGGAGCACCGCCGAGGCCGCGGCGACGCTCACGATCGGGTCGGGGTCTTCCATCAGCCCGATCAGCCGGTCAACCGCCCTGGGCGACCGGACCCAGCCGAGCGCGACGGCGGCCTGGGCCCGGACCTCGGCGGCGTTGCGCCGCAGCTGTTTTTCATCCGCCAGCATCTCGCGGACCGCCCGGGTCTCGGGGCCGACGTCCTGGCGGCCGCGGTCTCTCAGGAAGTCCTCCAGGTCGTCACGCAGCGCCTCGACGTCGTACGCCGAGGCGTCCATCAGCGTGGGGGCCGCGGTGTTGTCGCCCATGCGGACCAGGGCCTGAGCCGCGGCAATCCTGACCTGGATCGGGTTGTCGCGCTCAAGGACGTGCTTAAGACCGTTGCGGACCGCCTCGTCGCCGACCTCGCCGAGGATCTGCATGGACAGCACGCGGACATCATCGAGCGGGGAGAACATCGCGGCGCGGATCGTGCCCAGCACCTCGGCGTCGTTGGGATCGAGCTTGATCATCGCCTCGGCGAACTGCAGCCGGACCCAGGCCCGCTGGGCAGACGAGACGCGCGGCATCGGTGCCCCGGCCATCTCGCGTAGCATCTCGATCGCCTGCGGGTCGCCCAGCTCGCCAAGCAACAGCGCGGCGTTGGCGCGCGCGCCGGGCTTGCCGGTCGCCAGCATCCGGCCCAGAGGCGAGAGGTCCACATCCCGGCCGTTGCGCTTGACCGCGAAGATCGCCGCGGCCCGGACCGACTCGTCCTCGTCGCGCATGAGGTCGACAGCGGCGTCGGCCAGGCGGTTGATCTTCAGCTTGCCGATCGTGACCAGCGCCGCGAAACGCACCGCGGGGTTCTCGTCGGTCAGGCCGGCCAACGCCAGATCGTCCGCCGCGTCGGGCGCGTGCTGGGCCGCTTCGAGCCCGGCCAGGCGGACGCGGGCCTGCTTGTTGCCCGCGGTGGCCTCGACGATCGCGTAGGCCCTTGGCTTGGCCTGCAGCAGGCGGATGCGGTGCTCGTCCGGGGTGTCCGTGCTGGCGTCCGGCTGGGCCGCCGCCGGGGCCGCGAAACCGGCAACGATCAGCGCCACCAGCCAAAGTGTTGCGTACTGCCTGATCGTGTTCATCGTGTCACCTCGGAGGTTGTGTTGGGCTGCAATAAGGCCAGGCAGTAAGACGCTTGGGGTCGGCGTAGGGTTTCCCGGTTTAGCCCTCATCGACTGAACCGTGTCCGTGGCGACACCCTTATCCGATCAGCCGCCCCGCCGCTTGGAGCCGCTGGGCACCAGCACGCCCAGCAGCAGCAGGACCGCGGCCGCGCCCAGCCCGACGCCGAAGCCTTCTCGGACCCGGCCGTACAGGCTGACCCGGTCATCGAGCACCGCGACGGCGTTGGCGTGGCCGGCGACGGCCTGGTGCTCGCCCGAGACGTTGACCAGTGGGCCAACGCGCCCGGCCGAATCGATCAGCCCGCTGACGCCCGTGTTCACGCTCCGCGCCATCGGCACCCGGTTCTCGATGCACCTGAGCACCGCCAACTGCAGGTGCTGGTAGCCCTGGTGTGACCCGGGGTACCATCCGTCGTTGGTCAGGTTGACCAGCAGGTCCGCCCGCTTTGTGCCGTCGCGCGCGTAGACCATCTTGCGGCACTGAAACGCGACGGCGTCTTCGTAGCAGATCGGCGTCGCGTAGCGGACCGGCTGCGCAGGCGCATCGGAAGTGCCCGGTGATTCCGCCCCCACGTCGAGCTCGAAGATCACCACGCCAGCGCCCGGCTCGACGGTGTAGTCGTAGTCGTACGGGCTGATGTGGTCCAGCACCGAGTCGCGCAGCCACTGCGGGCCTGGGATGTACTCGCCCATCGGGACCAGGTGCATCTTGCTGTATCGCGAAAGCGTATCGCCGCCGGGCGTAACGACCATCGCCGAGTTCATCGTCCGGTTATGCTGCGCGAAGCCGAAGGCCGACCCGCCGACCACCAGCGGCACGCCCGCCTCGTCGGCGTGGGCCTGCACCGCCTCGCGGTACTGGATGATCCGTTCGTTGGTGCCCGGGCCCTGGAACGCCTGCTGCAGCGCGAGTTGATAGGCCTCGTCGTTGATGTACGCCGTCACCATCGTCTCCGGCCAGACGATCAGGTCCGGCGCGGGCTGGTCGCGCGCAGCGTCCGCGCTCAGGCCCAGCATGGTTTGGAAGTCCTCCCACCGCGTCTCGTCCGTTGCGTTCTGCAGCTTGTTGTCCTGCGGCACATTGGTCTGCACGATGCCGATCGTGACCGTCCGCGTGTCGGCGTTATCAGCGTCCGGCGTCTGGCCGATACGAACGCCGCCATACACAATCGCCCCGGCGGTGCACGACACCCAGAGCAGCACGGCGACGACGATCGTGCGCCTCGGCCGGATCCCACCGGTCTCGCGCCGCTTGGTCAGCGGGCGCGCGATGAGGTCCACCATCAGCCCCGACGCCATCGCGACCAGGAAGCTGACCGTGACCCAGCCGAACAGATCAGCGGACTGCACGAGAAAACCCGGGTGCTGGTTGTCGCGCCAGGCGGCCTGCGACGACGCGAGGGTGAACCACGCGAACCCGCCGAGCGGCCAGAGGCTGCGCGCGAACTCCTGCGCACACCAGAAGATCGGCAGCGTGATCGTCATCGCCCCGCGGAACCGGCGCTGCACCGCGGCGAGCGCGACCAGCGCGACCGTGAAATAAGCCGCACAAACGACCGCGATCCCCAGCGGCGCGAACACCTGGACGTGCCGCAGCCACAGCACGCGCAGCACCCACCAGATGAGGAAGACCAGATAGCTGGTCCAGGCCAGGGTCCACAGCCGGCGTGTGCGCATCGCCAGCACGCCGACGGGCACGAGCGCGAAGAAGGCCATGAACGACCAGCCCGGCAGCGGGAATGCGAGCGTGAGCAGGACCGCCGTCGCCGCGCACATCGCCAAGTGGGCCCAGGCCGAACTCACGCCGTAGGACTGGCGCATGGTGGGCTGGGTCGATTCGGTCATCGCGTCAGGATACCCAAGAACAACACCAGGTGGACAGGTATCCAGGCCGGTCATTCGTCACTGCCGAAAGATTCCGTCACATCGGGCAAATTGCTAACAAGAGCGCGGCTAACGCCGGGCCTTCCGCCGCGTCGTTTAAGATCATGTCCCCGACCAAGCCCCGATCCGGAGCCCAGCCATGAACAAGACCATGCGTTGCCTCGCCGCCCTGCTCGCGCTGTTCGCGCTGGCCGACCCCGCCGCCGCGGACTCCAAGCCCAACATCATCTACATCTACGCCGACGACCTGGGCTACGGCGAACTGGGCAGCTATGGCCAGGAGATCATCAAGACCCCGCACCTCGACAAGCTCGCCGAGCGCGGCATGCGCTTCACACGGCACTACTCGGGCAACCCTGTCTGCGCACCCTCGCGTTGCGTCGTCATGACCGGCATGGACACCGGCCGGTCGTACATCCGCAACAACTCGCCCTGGGCCCGCAGGGTCAACCCGCACGGCCAAGGCCAGGAGCCGCTCAAAGATGAGATTGTGACGCTTGCCGAACTCTTAAAGCAGCAAGGCTACCGCACGGGCGTCGCGGGCAAGTGGGGCCTGGGCGGGCCCGAGACCCAGGGCGTCCCGAACAAGCAGGGCTTCGACGACTTCTTCGGCTACCACTGCCAGTGGATCGCGCACTCCTACTACCCCGACCACCTCTGGCACAACGATAAAAAGCTGCCGTTCAACGAAACGCCCGTGCCCGGCCACGCGCGGCTCCAGCAGCCGCCCGAGGACTGGTCGGTCTACGAGGGCGAGCGCTACGCCCCGCAGGCCATCGCGGATCACATGCTCGAGTTCATCGCCGAGGCCGCGGACGATGATGAGCCGTTCTTCTTCTGGTACGCCTCGATCATCCCGCACGTCGCGATCCACATCCCCAATGAGTACCTGGACAAGTACGGGTACGACGAATCGATGGACGACAAGCCCTACCTCGGCCAGAGGGGCTACACGCCCCACCCGCGCCCGCGCGCGGCCTACGCGGCGATGATCACCTACCTCGACGAGCAGGTCGGCCGGATCGTCGCGCTCCTGGAAGAAAAGGGCATCGCCGACAACACGCTGATCGTGTTCTCGTCCGACAACGGCGCAACCTTCAACGGCGGGTCGGACGCGGAATACTTCAACTCCGTCGCCGGCCTCCGCGGGCTCAAGGCCAGCGTCTTCGAGGGCGGTATCCGGGTCCCGATGATCGCGACCTGGCCCGACCAGATCGAGGCCGGCACGACCAGCGACCTCGTCTGTGCCCAGGTCGATATGCTGCCGACATTCATCGAGGCCGCGGGGGGCAACGCACCCCAAGGCATCGACGGCGTCAGCCTCATGACCACCCTGCTCGGCTCGGCGGTCAACGAGCAACCCCGCCCCGCGTTCTACTACTGGGAGCTCAGCAGGCAGCAGGCGATCCTGCAGGGCGACTGGAAGCTCATCCGCACCTTCAACCGCGAGGGCAAGGCGACCGTCTACCTGTTCAACCTCGCCGACGACCCGAACGAAAAGAACAACCTCGCGGCCAGGCACCCCGACCGCGTGCGCAAGCTGGTCGATCTCATCATCAAGCACCGCACCGAGCCGGAGGTCGAGGGCTTCCGCAACCCGCTGCTCAGCAGCCCCGTGGAATAACCAAGGCAGGCAAGCATGAAACAGCACCCCGTTCTGATCGCCTGCACGTTCGCCTTGCTGCTGGGCACGGGCTGCAAGTCAACGCCCGCGGACACCGCGCGCCCGCCAAACATCGTCATCTTCTTCACCGACGACATGGGCTACGCGGACCTTTCGTGCTACGGCTCGACGGTGTGCACAACGCCGAACCTCGACGCGTTGGCGGATCGGGGCATGCGTTTTACCAGCTTCTACGTCACCGCAGCGGTCTGCTCGGCCAGCCGGTCGTCGCTGATCACCGGCTGCTACCCCGAGCGCGTGAGCATCCAGGGCGCGCTCGGGCCGCGTGCCAAGCACGGGCTTCACCCGGACGAAACGACGATCGCGGAGCTGGTCAAGCCGCTCGGCTACGCGACCTGCGCCGTCGGCAAGTGGCACCTCGGCCACCTGCCCCGGCACCTGCCGACCCGGCACGGCTTCGATGAATACCTCGGCCTGCCCTACTCCAACGACATGTGGCCCTGGCACTACGGCGACCAGGACCGCGGGCTCATCGGCAGCCCCAACTGGCCGGACCTGCCGGTGATCGACGGCGAAGAAACGATCGAGCTCAACCCGCGGCAGGAATCGCTGACCCCGCGGTACACCAAGCGCGCCCTCGACTTCATCGACCGCAGCAAGGACCGGCCGTTCCTGCTGTACTTCGCCTACTCGCACCCGCACGTGCCGATCGCGGCGAGCGACAGGTTCAAGGGCAAAACAGGCAAGGGCCTGTACGCCGACATGATCGCCGAGATCGACGACTCGGTCGGCGAGGTCGTCAAGCGGCTGGACGAGCACGGACTGACCAAGGACACGCTGGTCATCTTCGCCAGCGACAACGGCCCGTGGACGCGTTTCGGCAACCACGCCGGCGAGACCGGCCCGCTGCGCGGCGACAAGGGCACGAGCTTCGAGGGCGGCGTGCGCGTGCCCGGCATCTTCTGCTGGCCGGGCAAGATCCCCGCGGGCGTCGATTCTGACGCGATCGCCTCGACGCTCGACATCCTGCCGACCATCGCCGCGGTCACCGGCGCCGAGCTGCCGCCGCTCAAGATCGACGGGCACAGCATCGCCCCGCTGCTCACCGGCGAGACCGATGAATCGCCGACCCAGACCTTCTATTACTACTACGGCGGCGAGCTCCAGGCCGTGCGCGAAGGCGACTGGAAGATGCACGCCCCGCACAAGTGGCGGCGCGTCGTGAAGCAGGGCATGGACGGCCGGCCCGGCCCGCAGGACTTCCCGACGATCGGGCTGTCGCTGTTCAACCTCAAAGACGACATCGGCGAATCAAACAACCGCGCGGCCGAGCACCCCGAGATTGTTGAGCGTCTGCAGCAACACATGGAAGCGATGCGCATAGATCTAGGCGACCGATTGACCAAACGCAAAGGCAGCGGTGTCCGACCCAACGGACAGTAGGTTCAGCACTCTGGGCATCCGCAACCGGATGCCTCACCTGCAGCAACCGAGCCATGCGGGCCGAACTTCCGGCAGGCGATCAGGTTCGTAAGGTGCGCGAAGACGAGGAAGATACTGCCGATCATCGTGACCAGCCCGCCGGGCGGCATGTTCAGCGTGTAAGAACCGGTCGAAGCGTCCTGTGCCACCGTGGGGCAGCAAGCATCACTGCACGCGGCGTGACCGGCGGCAGCTCCGCCCGAACCATCGCCCGCAGGAAGCGTGCTGCTGGCAAAGCCGAAGCTTGGGATCTGCGCCGTCACCAACGGCGTGCGGCTGACCATCGGCAGGATCAGGCCCGCGACGATGCACGCCGACCCGACCCCCGCCGCGACCAGTGTCCAGGTCTTGCGGTGCCGGCGGTAGCCGCCGTAGATCACCCACAACGCCAGCGGCAACACCAGGACGGCGAGCACCCAGTGCACCAGCGGGTGCGCCCAGACCGACCCGGCGGCGGGCAGCAACAGCAACAGGAACGGCGCGGCCAAGCAGTGCACCGCGCACAGCAGCGAAGCGCTGATACCGATACGGTCCAGCCACGAGCGTCGTTTATCGGCGTTGAGTACGCCCTGGCCCGAAGACGAAACAGCCAACGCGGTCGATCCTTGTTGGTTGTGGTTGATCGTTGACATGGCTTGATCTCAACTCTGTCAAGTTGGTGTATTGAAGGTCATCAACGCCGACGCGCTACGAGCAGGCCCGTGCCGGCCAGCAGCGCCAACAGGCTCCCCGGCTCGGGCACCGCCGACGCGCCGCCCGGCCCGGTGAACGCGGCAAAGGCCAGGCCGAAGTCGGCATCATCGACATCGTTGTCACTGTCCAGGTCTGCGGCCGGGTTCGATGGCGGGCCGACACCGGGCCCGGTGAACGCGGCAAAGAACAGGCCAAAGTCCGCGTCATCCACATCGCCGTCGAGGTCCAGGTCCGCGGGCAACGCCTCGGCCAACAGGTTGTCCAGCACCCAATCGGTCGCGAGCTGCTCCGTGGTCTTGTTCACTATCGGCCGGTCTACATTGAACAACATCTGGCCCTGCCCGTCGCGTTCGTAGTCGGCGTTGAACAGCAGGTAGATCGGGTCGGAATCATCGAAGCCATCTACCACGAACTGCATCGCGAACAAGTAGAACCCATCACTCGGACTGAGGCCGGGGTCATTGCTACGCGCCATGAACGTGAAGTGCCTGTGCATCGTGCCGTCCGGGGCGGTCGTCTGGATGTTAAAACCGGTGGCGGGCACGCTGGACCCATCGAGCGTCGTATTCACGCGGCTGGAGAGGCGCAAGAAAAAGTCTTCGCCAGGCATCAGCGCACCGAACTCTGGCGTCCCTTCGCCGTCCCAATACAACACGTTGCGCTCGACCTCATCGGACCCGCGGATAATGGGGACGTTGAAGTTCAGGTCTTCGTTCGCCGGCAGCGTGTAGCTGACCGAGCCGTCCGGGGGCGTGTAAGTCGTGAATCCAGGGTTCGTGGCGCCAAACAGCGTCGGCTCTGAGACCAGGTTCATCTCTCGGACGAACAACCGGGTGTCCTCGATGACCTGGTCCACATCAAAATCGTAGTGGCCGGCCTCGATGCCGGTGCCCGTGCTGTAAGGCAGGACATCGACGTGGCCGTTGCCGTCCGAAACATTGACCGCCCAAGCCGGCGATCCATGGCAGAAAGCGGCCGCAGCAACTGCAGGAAGCAACACACGGTTGGAGGAGGGGTACAAAGACTTCATAAACGGCCGGGGCGCGTTTCCACGGCCCGGCCAATAGAGTTGGGGTCAGGCCCGCCGGCGACGAGCCACCGCCAGCCCGCCCAGGGCCAGCAGGACGGCGCTGGTCGGTTCGGGGATGATGGTGGTTTCGACGTAGCCCTCGGCCGCCTCGATCGCTTCTTCGATCTGTGGGTCGGTGAAGTCCGAGCCCGCGTAGCCGAAGATGAAGTAGAGCGGGTCGGAATCCAATGAACCGGCCGAGGCGCTCAGCGAAATCAGGTAGACGCCGGTCGCCGCGGTCGCGTCGGGCGCGTCGAGGATGAACTCGAGGTGGTCGTGGGCGGTACCGTCACCGATGCTGGTCCAGGGGCTGACCGAACCGGCGGGCGCCGTGCCGCTGCCGTCGAGCAGCAGCGAGCTGAGCGGGCCTTCAACCTCGATGGCATTGGGCATCGAGGTCGTGAAGTTGACCGGGCCGGTGCCGTCCCAGTACGCCGCGTTACCGCCAAGCACGGGCAGGACGTTCGCGCTGACGTTCAGCGCGGTATTGGCGGGGAACGTCAGGCTGGGATCGACCAACGGGGTCGTGGGGTCGTTCGGGGAGCTGCCGTCGGTCGCCCAGCCCGGCTCGTCGGTGCCGGGGCTGCCGGTGCCTTCCCAGTTGTTGGACATCTCGGCCTCGACGATAAAGACCGGCCCGGTATCGAGGACCACCCCGGTCCCGCCGTCGAAGTCGTACAGGCCGAAGTTCAGCCCGCCCGAGCCGTTGTCGTAGGGCATGATGTCGCCGCCTTCACCGGCCATCACGGTGCCGGCGGTGGCCAAGGCCAGGGCTGCTGTCAATAATTCTCGCTTCATGTCATTTCTCCACAGGGGAAGGAAAAGGAGTCTTCCGCAACGGGATTACGGCACCCGCTGCGCCTCAGGGTCAAAGTGGTTGATTGTCTCGGTGCGATACAGCTCGCCGAAGGCGGCGGCCTGCGCGTGGCCGTCGAGGTAGCCCCAGTTCGCCCGGGCCTCGAAGGTGCCGTCCTCGCCGCCCACCGCGTGCAGTTCCAGCTCTCGGCCGGCGAGTTGGGCGACAACAACGCCGCCGAGACCAAACGCGTCCCAGCCCTCGGCGTGCGGGTGGTCCGACCCGGCGAAGTCGCCCTCGTACGCCATCGGCAAGAAGTGCACCAACTCGGTCGGGGAGCGCTTGGCAATCACGCGGTCCAGGTCCGACCACGCGGGGCCGCCCCATGGATTGCGTCCGTTGCGATTGACATCCGACAGGAAATTGTTGATCCCGTAGCTCGTCTGGCGATAAACCGTCCCCGGCGTGTTGGGCACTGGCTCTCCTCCAGGCCAGTGCGGGCTGTCATCCAGCGGCGAGCGGACGACGACCTCGTCCTGGTAGTAGTCACGCAATGAGTTGATCCAAGCGAGCCCTTCCGATGTCGGCGCCGTGCCATGCGGCAGGCCGGCGTTGATCATCGCACCCTTGCTGTCCGTCATGTAGGCGTGATGAGCCGTCTCCATCTGACGGACCTGGCTGAGGTCCTGCGTCACCCGCGCGGCGTGACGCGCACGGCCCAATGCGGGCAGCAGGATCGCGATCAGCAGCGCAATGATGCTGATCACGACCAGAAGCTCGATGAGGGTAAATGCTTGCCTGGGCTTCATTTGTGTCAATCTTATTGATATCGAAATATCAATTACACCAATCTTATTGATAGTGACTTCTCATGTCAAGCTGCGCAAGCAAAAAACAACCCCCACCTTGCGGCGGGGGCTGTTTCACTGATGGCCAGATGAGTTGTTGCCGATTCACTCACACCGCTCGCGGGTGGGCGTCATCGTAGGCGGTCCGCAGACGCATGCTCGACAGGTGCGTGTAGATCTGCGTCGTGCTCAGCGACTGGTGGCCGAGCAGCTCCTGCACCGAGCGCAGGTCCGCGCCGTTGTCCAAGAGGTGCGTCGCGAAGGAGTGCCGCAGGGTGTGCGGGCTGATCTGCGGGTCGAGCCCCGCTTCCTTGAGGTACTTGTCGAGCTTGCGGCGGACCGAGCGCGAGCTGAGCCGCCCGCCGTTCTTGTTGACGAACAAAGGCACCGACGCGTCGGTCATCGACTGCTGGCGCAGCTCGGCGAAGCGGGCGTCCGGCTCAAGCAGCGTGAGGTAGTGGCGGATCGCGGCCATGGCGTGGCTGCCCAGCGGGACGATGCGTTCTTTCTTGCCCTTGCCGCGGACGTGCATGGTCTGGCCTGCGTGGTCGAGGTCGTTGCGGTTCAGGTCCACCAGCTCGCTGACGCGCACACCGGTGGAGTACAGTGTTTCGAGGATCGCGCGGTCGCGGGCGCCCAGCGTCTCGCGGTTGTCCGGCGCCGAGAGCAGCTGCTCGACCTGCTCGACAGTGATCGCCTTGGGCAGGCGCTTAGTCTGCTTGGGCGTGCGGATGAGCAGCATCGGGTTGGCCTCGATGATCCCGTGCTTGTTCATCCACTTGTAGAACGAGCGCAGCGTCGCGATCTTGCGGGCCGTCGTCGCCGGCGAGTAGCCGAACTGGTCCAGGTGGC
This sequence comes from Phycisphaeraceae bacterium, assembly GCA_028280965.1. Lineage (GTDB taxonomy): Bacteria > Planctomycetota > Phycisphaerae > Phycisphaerales > Phycisphaeraceae > JAHQVV01. The sequence continues at coordinate 3,759 of JANQKT010000111.1, read as the reverse complement.
TGAGGAACGCGCGGACGACCATCGGGTCGGCCTGCTTGAGCTTGTCGCCGATCGGCGTCGGGCCGTCATTCGTTGTTTGACCGCCCATCTCGGCCGCGGTCGTGGCGGTCGCGGGGTCGGGCGCGTCGGCCGACTCGAGGTACTCGACGTACTGACGCAGGTCGGCGCCGTAGCAGCGCGCGGTGTACGGGCTGAAGTGCCTTTCGTTGCGCAGGTAGTCCACGAACTGGTTGATGAGCGCGGGCTGCTCGGGTTGCTTGTCGGACATGGTTGGGCTTTCCTTACTCATCTGCATCCCTGCGGTGGCCGCCCCGTCCACGGGGCGCGGTGTGAAATCACTTCTTGAATCGGTCAGGCCGAGAGCCGCGAGGCGCTCATGCCGCTTAGTCGTTTGCTCATGCGCTCGCCGAGCTGGTGCGATAAGACCGCCGCGTCGAACCACGTCAGGTCCGACTCGGCGCGGGTCACCATCTCCGCGATCTGGTTCAGCGTCTGCGCTTCGTGCCCGGGCGCACAGTCGAAGACGTAGCGTTTACCGTTCTTGACCAGCGCCAGCTCGTTCTCGCCCAGCTCCTCGACGTGCGCCGCCGAGTCCCCCGCGGGTTGAGGCTGCTTGGGTTTGGTCGTGTCCGACATCGTCGTGCTCCGGCCCGCTTCCGCCGGCGCACGCTCGGCGTCGGCTACGGGGTGGCGGGTTGTTCTTGAGCGGCGGCCTGCCGGCGCTCGTCTCGGATGGCACGGGCCAGGCGTTGCCACTCGGCCCAGATGATCTGCGAGCCCATCTCGTGGCTCACAAACGCTTGGAACAGGTTCATGTTGATCGTGTAGAGGCGGCTCTCATGCAGCGCGTTGGGCGTCGTGCCCCGGCCGTAGGCGTAGTCGTCAATCAGCTCTTTCGTGCCGACTCCCGCCGCGTCGAAGTAGCCCGACACCGTCGTCACCGGCTGCTGCATGCTGTAGAGCGTGCCGCGTCGGATGCCCGCCCGGTCGCCCAGCGGCTCCCAGGTCAGCCGGCGGATATCAATGGGCCTCGGCCTGGCGTGCGCGGGCCACGAGTAGAGGTCCAGCGCCACGCCCAGCTTCGGCGGGTCGTACGCGTCGTAGTGCGTCATCGTCCCCACGACCAGCGCATCAACACCCAGCGCCTCGCGCAGGTGAATCGCATCATCGCGCGTCTCGATCCGCGGCATCTTCAAAGCGTCCATCGCCTGCAGGACGCGGTTCAGCGGCAGGACATCGATCGCCTGCACCTGCTCCAGCGCCCGGATCAACTCGTCGGCCATCACCAGGCCGTCGGCGTAGCGGCTGCCGGTCTCGTTCTCGAGCGGGACCACCGCCCAGACCTGACGCTCGCCATAGGGCGCTTCGATCGTCCGCTGCACGACCGGCCGTTGGCAGCCGACCAGCAACACGACCAGCAACGCCAAGAGCGGCGCGCGCCTCCCGATCATTCGAACCTGTTCACTTGTCATGGCGTCATGCCGGGGGTTAGTCACGTCGGGCCTCCGCCGACGCGTCGCTTGCTTTCAACTGATCCGGGAAACTTCCGGAGGAATTCCGGGGGTCAGTTGTTGTCCGTCGGCACGTCGGCCGTCTTGGTGTCTTCGTCGTCCTGGTTGCCGTTGAAGGCCACCTTGATCGCGTCGTCCGGGTCCAGGGCCCAGATGTTCTCGACCCCGCGGGTCGCGCGGTTGGAGACGAAGTAGATCGCGTTGTCGCCGGACCATACCGGCTGGAGATTCGCGAACCGGCCGCGGGTCAGCTTCGTACGCCCGCTGCCGTCGGCCCGCGCGATCCACACATCGGATTCCGCGGGGCTGTTGGGGTCATCGGCGTCGGGATTGGTCACCGTGCAAAAAACCACCGCGTTCCCGTCCGGCGACCACGAAGGTGTAATACACGCGAACGCCGACGACCAGGCGATCTCCGTCGGGCTCTTCGCCTCGCCGTCTTCATCCAGCTCCACCGTCCACACGCTGAACCAGCGCGTCCCGCGTTCACGTGCACGCTGATACAGGATCGTGTCGCCCGTCGGCGACCACTGCGGGAACAGGCCGTGGCCGATGTACCGCTTGGTCGTCGGGTTCGCGACATCAATCACGACCATCTGCCACTGTCCGCTGCGCTCGCCCAGCGAGCAGTACACAACCTGCTTACCGTCCGGCGAGAAGCTGGGGTGGATGTCGTGCGTGCGATCGTTGGTCAGCTGCACCGCCGGACCGCCGTCCGCGTCCATCAGGTACAGGTCCCAGTTGCCGCTGCGGTCGGACGCGAAGACCATCGTCTTGCCATCCGGGCTGAGCGCGGGCATCACATCGTTGCTCGAGTCGTCGGTGAGCTGGGTGATCGCCGAGCCGTCGATCTTCTGCCGATAGATGTCCGCGGTCTGGCGGTGGCGCGTCGAGGCGTAGATCAGGTGCTCGTTCGCCCGGTCGAGGGTGACATCGAAGTCCGCGCCCTCTTCGGTAAAGCTCACCCGGCGGAGCTGACCCGTCGAGTCCAGCGGGCTGACCTGCCCCCGCTCGCCCGGCAGCGTCCCGTAGGGCGACACCGGCCGACGCGACGTCTGCTGGCCGTAAGGCCGGCTCGGCGGATCGTCAGTCGTCACGTAGTCCTGCGGCGGCTGGGGCGCACGGGCACCCTGCTCAAACGATTCGCTGTCAGTGGGTTGAGGCGCGTTGCCATTCGTCTCGATCACCGGCTCGGTGCGTTCGCCCTGAGGCGGCAGCCCGCTCTGCCCGCCGTCGATCCCGATGCGCGGCGAGTCGACGCGTTCCTGCTCATAAAGCGCCGCCTGCCGCTGCTGCTCCTCTTCGATCAAACGCTGTTCACGCTGAAGGTGATACTCCTTCACCATGTCGTAGTCTTCGCTCTTGAGACCCAGCGCGCCGTTGTAGTACTGCTTGCAGCCGACGCCGGCCACGCAGACCACGACCAACACCAGCCCCGAACGCAGTCCTCGCTTTAACAGCATCGCTGTCCCTTTCCAACACGGCGGCCGCGACACAGCGGCGGTGAGCCTTATAGACTCCCGCGTTATCGGGGACATCCAGCCCCAAGCCTCCACACGCCAGCCACCCCGCCGTTATCGGACAAGCACACCCCAACCAACCCACGCCATGCCCACGGCGGCCTGCTCGGAGGCATGCCGTGGGATACCGAACCACATCAACCGAAATCCCCTACCCCGAAAAAACCCCATCCACCCGCCTGAGCACCGATTCAAACGCCCCATCAGGGATCGCCGGCCGAGCGCCCTCCACCACCACCGCATCCCCAGGCGGCAGCGGCACCCAGCTCACACACCCCGCGAACGCGTCGCGGTTGGGCACCGCCACCGGCTCGCGCAGCCGATAAGCCCGCAGCGCGAGCAGATACAACGGCCGATCCGGCTTGTACCCAAACCGCATATCGATCTGCGGCTTGGCCCAGGGATGCAGGTCATCGAGTTGATCAAACGCCGCGCGCGACGGGATCTCCCAAACCCGCGCCACCTCGGCGTAGCACCTGAACACGACCTCAGACGGCTCGGCCTTCTCCGGCTCGTTAACAACAGTTGCCAACTCCGGGGGCGGGGGCAGCCAATCCTTCTTGATCCAGTCCAACCGCTCATGCTCCCACGCGGGGAACATGAGGAACCGGTCGTAGCTCAGCTCAAACCGCCCCGGCCCGCCGGCCTCGTGGATGCCGCCCTTGCGCAGCAGCAGACAGCACTTGCCTTTCGCCAGGAAGTCACAAACGATCGCCCATTCCTTCAGT
>JANQKT010000106.1 GCA_028280965.1 Phycisphaeraceae bacterium | reverse complement strand
CCGGCAGTGGTTGCCGCGCCTCCGTGGTCTCGCTGTGTCCAGGGGAAGAATCATGCCAAGCACCAACTTCCGTCACGGGATCGCGTCCTGCCCCGGCTGCGCGACCCAGCTCATCGCCCCGTTCGAGGTCGCCGGCCGTGTGGTCCGGTGCAAGTCCTGCGGCACGCGTTTCGCGCTGCCGGAGGAGAGCGAGCTGTTCGAGTCCGCCGTCGCGTTCATGCTGGATTACGAACGCGAGCTTGACGAGCACGACGACCTTGATGCCGTCGCCCCGCAGGTCCAGCGGGACACGATGGTCCGGGATCAACCAGCCGCTAACACGGACCCGGCCTGGCTCGACTAAGCTGGCGCGATGGATAACGGCTCTTCGCAGACCCTGAGCCAAGCCGAAGGGCCGCTCGTACTGTTCGTCTGCACCGGCAACTACTACCGCTCGCGCTTCGCGGAGTACTGGTTCGCGCACCTGATCGCGGAGCGCGGCCTGCGTTGGCGCGCCGACTCGGCCGGTCTGCGCGTGGACTTCGAGCAGAAGATCAACCCCGGCCCGATGTCGCGCGTTGCGCTCGCCTCGCTCGAAGAGCGGGGCGTGCCAGTCAGCGCGCTGCGGATGCCGCGCGACCTGACGGTGCGTGATCTGGAAGCCGCCGAGCGCATCATCCTGCTCGACGAGCCGGAGCACCGGCCGATGATGCGGGCGCGCTTCCCGGGCTGGGAAGACCACGGTCGCGTGACGTATTGGGAGGTGGTCGATGTCTCGCCGTCGGATGAGTTCCACCCGATGGACGCGATCGACCCGCTGGTGCGCGGGCTGGTGGATGAATTGGTTTAGCGGGCGATGCGCAGCGTCCCGCGCCTTCCGCGCCTAAACTGCCCGCATGCTGTCCACACCCATCGAGCGCCTGCGCACCGTCGGCCTGGTCGAGAGCCTCTCGTCCTTCGCCCTGTTCTTTATCGCGATGCCGATCAAGTACATCGACGCGCTGGGCGCCAACCCCCAGCCCGTCACGATCGTCGGCTCCATCCACGGCGGGCTGTTCTGCCTCTACATCCTCGTCCTGCTCCTGACCCTCCGCTCGCCGGGGCTGACCCGCCCGCTGGCGGGGCTGGCGCTCCTCGCGTCGCTTTTGCCGTTCCCCTTCGGCTGGCTGGTGCTCGATCCTCGGCTCAAGCGGCACGAAGCGGCCCTCGCCGCCGAGCCGGCCCCCGCGTCCTGAGCCGCCTCCCGGCCTGCCAGTCCGGCATCCCATCCCGCCTCGACTACTGAGAAGCGGCAGTCACGCGATCGGTAGCCGCCGCATCCATCGGCTGCAACATATTTGAAATCAATAAGTTAGGGCTGCCGCTGTTTTACCCGCCCCGGCACCGGCCTTGCTCTTCCCCCGGCACGCCATGCTGAACCTGCGCCCGCCCAGCCCCGAATCCCCGTCTGACGATGCCCGCTTCCGGGTGTTGTTGACCGAGGACCGCGCCCGGCCGGACGAGCACTGGACCCGCCAGGTCCCGCCGCTGCTCCGCCCGCTGGGCGTCCAGGCCGAGATCGCCGCCGACAGCAAAGAGGCTCTGGCGATCCTCGAATCAACCCCGATCCACGCCGCGGTGATCGACCTGAACACGCCCGCGCCCCAGGCCGGCGACTCCACTGGTGGGGGTTTGTATTTGTTGCAGGTCATCCAGCGCCTGCCGAGCAAGCCGCCGGTTGTTGTCATCAACTCGCACAGCTACTCCCAGAAGCAGTCCGGCCGGATGCTCAACCAGGCGCTGGACCTCGGTGCGTTCAGCGTCATCAACTGGCCGGTCCAGATCGACACGCTGCTGTCCACCTTCCAGCGCCTGATCGAACGGGCGTACGACAACACCTGGCCCCGAGAAGAAAACTGATCCACGAACCGTAGCCGCCGCGCAGCGCGCGGGGGTCGAACCCTTTGACACCCAACCCCGGCAACCACGCCACCAACTGGAGACACACCACGATGAAAATCAAACCCCTCGGCGACAAGATCCTCGTCCAGCGCCTCGAAGCCGAACCCCAGACCGCGTCCGGCATCTTCCTGCCCGAGTCGGCCAAGGAAAAGCCCCAGCAGGCCAAGGTCATCGCCGTCGGCACCGGCAAGGTGCTGGACAACGGCGACCGCGCCGAGTTCTCGGTCAAGAAGGGCGACACCATCCTGCTCTCGAAGTGGGGCGGCACCGAGATCAAGCACGACGGCGAAGAGTACATCATGCTCAGCGAAGACGAGGTGCTTGCTGTTATCAGCTAACCAAAGCCGCGGATGCCATCCGCGGTCTTGTTCGTACCATTAAAAACACAAGACCGCCGACACCGTCGGCGGCTTTAACCAAAGGAACCCACCATGGCAGCCAAACAACTCATCTTCGACAACGACGCCCGCCAGGCGATCCTCCGCGGCGTCCAGAAGCTCTCCAAAGCCGTCAAGACCACCCTCGGCCCGTCCGGCCGGGTCGTCATCCTCGAAAAATCCTTCGGCAGCCCGACCGTCACCAAGGACGGCGTCACCGTCGCCAACGAGATCGAGATCGAGGACGCCATCGAGAACATCGGCGCGCAGATGGTCAAGGAAGTCAGCTCCAAGTCCAGTAAGGACGCGGGCGACGGCACGACCACCGCGACCGTCTACGCCGAGGCCATCTTCTCCGAGGGCCTGAAGAACATCACCGCCGGCGCCAACCCCAACCAGATCAAGCGCGGCATCGACAAGGCCGCCGCCGCGATCGTTGACCAGCTCGCGAAAGACTCCAAGAAAGTCGCCAACTCCGAGCAGATCGCCCAGGTCGGCACCTGCGCCGCCAACCACGACACCGAGATCGGCAAGATCATCGCCGAGGCGATGGACAAGGTCGGCAAGGACGGCGTCATCACCGTCGAGGAAGGCAAGTCGCTCGACACGTATGTTGACCTCGTCGAAGGCATGCAGTTCGACAAGGGCTACCTCAGCCCGCACTTCGTGACCGACACGTCCCGGATGGAGTCGGTGCTCGAGGACGCATACGTCCTGATCCACGAGAAGAAGATCAGCTCGGCCAAGGACCTGATCCCGATCCTCGGCAAGGTCGCCGAGTCGGGCAAGCCGCTGCTGATCGTCGCCGAGGACGTCGAGTCCGAAGCGCTGGCGACGCTGGTCGTCAACCGCCTGCGCGGCATCCTGAAGGTCGCCGCGGTCAAGGCCCCGGGCTTTGGTGACCGCCGCAAGGCCATGCTCGAAGACATCGGCACGCTCACCGGCGGGCGCGCGATCATGGAAGAGCTCGGCATCAACCTCGAGACCCTCGAGCTGTCCGACCTCGGCCGGGCCAAGAAGGTCGTCGTCGACAAGGACAACACGACCATCATCGAGGGCGCCGGCAAGACCAGCGACATCAAGGGCCGCATCGCCAGCATCCGCACCGCGATCGAGGCGACCAGCAGCGACTACGACAAGGAGAAGCTGCAGGAACGCCTGGCCAAGCTCGCCGGCGGGGTCGCGCAGATCAACGTCGGCGCCGCGACCGAGTCCGAGATGAAAGAGAAGAAGGCCCGCGTCGAAGACGCCATGCACGCCTCCCGCGCCGCGGTCGAAGAAGGCATCCTGCCCGGCGGGGGCAGCGCCATCCTCCGCGCCCGCAAGGCGCTGGACAAGATCGAGACCGTCGGCGACGAGAACCTGGGCGTGGATATCGTCCGCCGTGCGGTGGCGGCCCCGATCAAGCAGATCGCCCAGAACGCCGGCTACGACGGCAGCGTCGTCTGCAAGGAGGTCGAAGACGGCAAGGGCGCGAACTTCGGGTTCGACGCCCTGACCGGCGACTACGGCGACCTCATCAAGGCCGGCATCCTCGTCCCCACCAAGGTCGAGCGCGTCGCCCTCCAGAACGCCGCGAGCATCTCCGGCCTGCTCCTGACCACCGACGCCGTGATCACCGAGATCAAGGAAAAGGGCGGCAGCGGCGCACCGGACATGGGCGGGATGGATTACTAAAAACCAAGCGCGGGCCACCCCGTCGCCCGCAACAATCTGTACCAACGTCCCCGGCGGGGCAGCGAAAGCTGTCCCGCCGGTTTCTATCTATAAGGTATTGGATCATGCGCTATATATCTGATGAGATAATTAGAGGTTGGGCAAAACGTGCTATTCCGGCATTGCATTCTAGTATGGGGCGTTATCCCGTTCCTTATGAGATAGTTCATCTAGTTAGCGTTTTGGTTATCAGGGAAACTATGGGGGATGTTTGGGCGGATAAGTGTTTAGATCGACTTCACGAGAAAGCCGGGTTTCGCGTGCCGGATTCGGAACCGCTTAGATTAAAGATGTATAGAGAGATGATGTTTGCTCGCATGCTTCTGAATGTTCACAATGTTTCTGGATTTTCAGATAAAATTAAAACAATACAAAGCAAAGATTTTGAAGGGGCATTTGCAGAAATTCAATGTTCTTTTTCCTTGAAATCGATAGGTGTTAAGCATCGTTTTGTTAAAGCCTCGGGTATAAAGGGGCGAGACTATGACATGGAGGTTCAGCTTCACTGGGGAGGCAAGGTTTGTTTAGATGTGACGACCAAGCAAACTGAATCGTCTATATCTGAGAAATCTTTGGTCAATACTCTTCGTCGAAAAGGCAAGCAATTTCCTGCCGGCGATGCAGGGATAGTAGTTGTCTTTATGAATAAAAAGTGGTTGGATAACCCTGACTATCATAAAATAATATTCGATGCCTCTAGGTATATATTCAGAAATAGAAGACGAATCATGAGCGTCTACTATACCTGCATGTGGGTGTCTTATCGAAAAGATTTGGGGCGATATTGCACGATGTTTGATTATCTTGCTTTTGTTAACGGTGAGTCGTATTTTGCAAAAGAGTACGAGGGTCGAATACCTTACTGCTATAATCTAGTTGATCCGCGATATGAAATTCGTCAAACGGCTTGCCGAGATCTTCATTCCATACTTGGCCTTACAGGCGACTTTGATATACGTACTATTGCAGACACATCAAACCTATTCTTGACAGAGACAGCGAGAGTCGATTTGCCGAATATGGGATTTTTGGGCAATCTCTAGGGCCCGGCAGGTGGCTGCGGCGGGTGGCAGGGGCAGAGCCTAGGCGATGCCCCGGAACGTATTGTCTTGGATGAGTCAATGCTAATTCGTTTCAGGGGTTCGCTTCGCTCATCCCCAGCCAATCTCGGTCCTATGCCGCCAGGCTAGTTGTCGAAGCTCTATCTCGATTGACTTTGTAAGTGGGTTGAGATTACGATGGGGTAGCTCTCGCCTAACTGTATCTTCAACATTTATTTCTTAGGGCTAAGTTATGGCAAATTTGGCAAGCGGATTCTTGGTTGCTAGTCTTTTGATGTTGGTTGGGTGTTCAACTGGTTTGCCTGAGGAAATCGATTTAAAAGGTTATGAATCGCCAGGGGTGTACGGGGCAGCAGTTCAGAAAGCGCTAAACAATCCATCGGCAGATTCTAAGTCACGAATATATTCCATTCTTGTGCGTGACCTGCGCTTTGAAACGCAGCCGAATCAGACTTTTAGTTTTTATTGGAGTTCAGTCTTTCAGTCAGAACCCTGTAAGGCAACCGCTCGTTGGACGTTTCCCTTCGAGCATTATGTTGAGAGTGTTATAATTGGGTCTTGCAATAATCCCGACTCTGATGGAATCTATATCTTGCGAATAAGACTTTAACTTCTGATGGCGACGGGTGGCACTGACAAGCCTGGCCGTGGTATTTCGATCGCTTGTTGTGTCGGCGCACTGACAAGTGTTGAAGCGGCGGGCGTGTGTTGGGCTTGTCAGTGATTCGTGGGGGGGAGAAAAGGTGTCGGATACCATTATTGGCATATGGTCGGGGTTGAACGCAGTGAGCCGGGTGCCACATAGCGGCCCGCAGGGCGCTAGGTGCCGAACTGTCTTGCGGTCATCTTTTTTGATCCGCACACAGCGCCCTTCGGGGCGCAGTGTGGCACCCCCGGAACACCCGGCACCCCCGGAGCGTGTTGTCTTGGTATGGATCAATCGCCCTTGATCCCGGGGTTCCGTTCCGTTTGTCATTAGCCATTCGTCGGCACAGGCAATTTCACCTTTAATTACTAGCGGAATGGCCTGGTGACCGCTTTATCATTCTTTTGCTTGCACGATCGCTGTCCGGCAACAAGGAGCGATCGAGAAGATCACACCTGTTTCATGATTTGCTGCCGGCCTGCGGAATCAGTCTGACCACCCCATGTTATGGAGATAAGAGATATGAACCCTTCTTCGCTTGGCTCGCGTTGGTTCCCGGCCGGTCTGCTCGCGCTCGCCCCGCTGTCGGCGGGTGCGTCCACGACCATCCTCGACTTTGAAGGCCCGTCGCGCGGCGATTACATCACGACCCAGTTCACCGTGAGTCACGGCGTGACCATCACCGGCTTCGGCGGCGCGAACTGGGGCGCGCGGATCTTTGATACGAATATCCCCACCGGCAATTGGGTTACGGCGAACACCGCGTACGACCCGAATGACCCCGAGTTTGGGGACCTCGATCTGGGCTCGCCCAATGAAGCCGCCCCCGTCCCCGGCCCGGGCGTCGGCAGCGGCGGGGCGCCCGGCCAGCCCGGCGAGAACCTGGTGCCGCTGAACAACATCCTGGTCGTCGATGAGAACGGGCCCGACTTCCCGCCGGATGATCAACAGATCGGGGGCACGATCATCGCGACCTTCTCCTCGCCGCAGCGCGTGGTGAGCGTGGGCCTGCTCAGCGTGGACGACCTGGATATCGACCTGTATTTCGCTGATCCCCAGGCATTTGTGGGGATCAACAACATCAGCACGGACGTGAACGGCTACCTTGAACTCCCGATCAACCAGAACGACGTGACGGAGGTTTGGTTCAAGTTCAACGGCGGCGGCGGGCTGGCGTACATCGAGTACGGCCCGGTCCCCACGCCGACCACCGGGGCGATGGCGCTGTTCGGCCTGGGGGCGCTGGCACTGCGTCGGCGTCGGGCCTGATCGAGCCGGTGGCGGGTTTCCAGGGCGGAGCGCAGTGAAACCCCGGAACGCGTTGTCTCGGATGGATCAATTGCGGTTCGTTCCAGGGTTTCGTTTCGCTCACCCCTGGCCACCCGCCTTGCAACACATGCTTACGCCTGGCGGAAGCGGCGCTTGATACCGTGGTACGCGTGCGGGCCGGTGTAATCGTGCTGAATGGTCCCCCGTCGAGGTTCGCGGGGACGGCCCGCTGAATCTTTCCAAACGCGTACCCGTGAGTCACGCTATGAAGCTGCTGTTCCCGATCCATCGTGCAATCAAGCCGGTCTCGGCCTTGCGGGTCTTGCGGGCCCTCGCCGCGGTCGTGCTGGCCTTGGCGGGTTGTTTCACGGCGGGGGGAGTCACGGCCGCCGACGCGGAGGCGGACTTCTACATCAGCCCGGGCGGCAGCGACTTGTCTGCGGGCACGAAAGACCAGCCCTTCGCCAGCCTGGCCCGCGCCCGGGACGCCGTCCGCGCGTTGCTGGCGGACGGCGCGGACCGGGATGTCACGGTGTGGATCGCCGGCGGGACGTACCGCGTGATCGAGCCGGTGGTGTTCGGCCTCGCGGACAGCGCCCCCGACGGCCGAACGGTGAGCTATGTCGCGGCGCCCGGCGAAGAGCCGGTGTTCAGTGCCGGGGTGCCGGTGACGGGCTGGGAGAAGGGCGAGGGGCAAGTCTGGTCGGCGCCGCTGCCGGAGGGCCTCGGGGCGATCAAGGCGCTCTACGACGGCGCCGAGCGCCTGACGCGGGCGCGCGGGCCGGGCTTCAAGCCGACCGTGAAGGCAACCACTTGGCGCAACGCGGACCGGTACAGCGTGCATTATCCGGAAGGCGCGCTGCGTGCATGGGACAACCTGCAGGATGTGGAGCTGCTGATCATCCCCGCGGCGCCGTGGACGATGAACGTCCTGACGCCGGCCCAGGTCGATGAGCAGCGGCTGGTCGCGAAGATGACGGCGCGCGGCACCTACGGGCTCGAGCAGCCGCGCTTCGGCAGGTACGAGGCGACGGCGTGGATCGAGAACCGCCGGGAGTTCATCGACGGGCCCGGCGAGTGGGCGGTCGACACGCAAGAGCGGCGGATCTACCTCTGGCCAAAGGGCGAGAAGCCGGGCGCAGACATCGTCGCGCCGGCCACCACGGAGATGATCCGGATCGAGGGGGCGATCGATTACGAAGGGCCCGAGGACAAGCCGGTGCGGGGGCTGGTGTTCAAGGGGCTGGCGTTCACGCACGCCGAGCGGTACACGCGCGAGGACGACCGGATCGGCTGGGGGATCCAGCACGACTGGGAGATGTTCGATGAGCCGACGGCGATGGTCCGGCTGCGCGGGGCCGAAGGCTGCCGGATCGAGGGCTGTACGTTTACCAACAGCGCCGCGACGGGCATCCGCCTGGACCTGCACTGCATCAACAACCACATCGTCGGCAACCGGCTCAACCAGCTCGGCGGGGTCGGGGTGCTGCTCGCGGGGTACGGGCCGGGCACGAAGGATGTGAACCGCAACAACTTTGTTGAACGCAACCACATCCGGCACATCGGCAAGGACTACTGGCACTCGCCGGCGGTCTTCGTCTGGCAGAGCGGGCACAACCGCATCGGCAACAACCTGATCCACAACACCGGCTACTCGGGCATCGTCGTCAGCGGCCGCATCCACTACGACCCCAACGGGATCGGCGAGTGCTCGCGGACCGTGCGCTGGCACGAGATCGAAGCGGTCACCGGCGCACGCGAGCACCCCGGGCCGTGGGAGAAACGCGAGCGGTTCACGCACGGCCGCAAGAACCTCATCGAGCGCAACGAGATCCACGACGTCATGGAGACCATGTCCGACGGCAACGGCGTCTACATCTCCGGTGCCGGCCGGGGCAACGTGGTGCGGGAGAACTTCATCCACAGCTGCACCAGCAAGCACTTCGCAGAGGGCATCCGCTGTGACGACGACCAGTACGAGACAACCGTCGAGCGCAACATCCTCTGGCGGCTGGGCGGCCTGGCGACGTTCGTGACGATCAAGGGCCGCAACGACGTCATCAACAACATCTTCGCCGAGCCACTGAACCCACCCGTCCGCGGCATGTTTTCCCTCGAACTGCTCAGGGGGTTAAAGGTCGATGGCAGCCGGGTCGAGCGGAACATCTTCTACACCACGCGCAAGAACGACCGGGCGGTCTATCAGGGCCGTAACTACTACGACGAGGTGAACTACCTGCGCGACGCCGAGGCCGATCGGAACCTCTATTGGAGCACCGCCGACCCGGACTGGGGTATTCGCCACCTGCAGGCCGAGCAGCAGCACGGGTCGGAGATGAACAGCCTCGTGGCCGACCCGCTCTTTGTTGATCTGGCGAACGGCGACCTGAGCCTGCGTGAGGACTCGCCCGCGTTGAAGAAGCTTGGCTTCGAGCCGATCGACATGAGTGTGATCGGGCTGCCGAGAGATCCAGATTAAGGCGCTCTTTGGACGGCGGGTCACTCGGAATTGGGTGCGGGCGCGGCCTTGCGGCCCAGCAGCAGGTCCAGCACCGGGCCCATCTGGTAGACCAGCATCTCCGGGTAGTGCGGGTAGGGGTTGAAGTACTCGAAGGTGAGGTACCCGCGGTAGTCGATGGCGTCGAAGGCCCGCATCACAGCAGGCCAGTTGGTCGAGCCGTCGAGCAGCGGGCGGAAGGTGTGGATGTTGAACTCGTGGACGCTCTGGTTGAATTCCTTGAGGTGGACGTTGCGGATACGCTTGCCCAGGATCGGGATCCAGTGCTCGGGCTGGTGCAGCTGCATGATGTTGCCGGTGTCGAAGTGGACGGCGACGCGGTCGCTGCCGAACTGATCGACAAACGCGTTCATCTCCTGCGGGCTGTGCAGGAAGCCGTTGATGAAGATGTTCTCCATGTTGAGGTAGACGCCGCTCTGCTCGGCGTCCTCGATGAGCGTCTTGATCGCGTCGGTCGCGCGGCGCTCGCAGACGTCCGGCGGGACGGGCGGGACCTCGGGCATCCACGGGATCGATACCGCGCCGGGCACGACCAGCACGTTCTCCGTGCCCAGCAGCTTCGCGGCGCGCACCATCTGTCTGGCGAGCTGCAGGCCGCGGTCGCGTTTGGCCCTGTCTTCGTGGGTCAGCGCGTAGGGCCAGAAGAGGAACGAGCAGACGCCGGAGACCTCCAGGCCCATGCGCCGAGCGAGGTCGCCGGCCTCGGCGATCTGTTTGTCGGGGGCGTCAGGCGAGAGGTCGCCGTCCAGCGCGTAGTTGAGTTCGACCGCGTCGAAGCCCGCGTCCTTGCAGACCGCCAGGCAGTCGGCCAGACTCATCCGCCGGGGGTAGGGCAACGCCCAAAGGTTGATCGACGACTTCATCGGCCGGGGCCTGGCCGGGGGCTGGGGCGCAGCGGGCTGCGCAACGGCTTGTTCGGCGGCGAGCAGGCCTTGCGAGGCCAGGAACGCGGCGGGAAACGCGCTGGCGTAGGCCAGCGCCTCGCGCCTGGACAATCTCGGGATGCTGCTCGATTTCGACATGGCGGGTTGCCTCGCTCGACACAGGATCGATGGGGTCAGGACGGCCCCATACATTAGGACATGTTTGACGGATCGGGGAGCTGACTGGTCCGCTGATCGAGCGCCCGCCCGGCATTGGCTAGAATCCCGCCATGCCAACACAGCCGGCGTTTTGGGACAAGGTCGCTGACAAATACGACAGGCGGACGGTCAAGGGGCCTAACTACGCGGCGCGGCTCGAGCGCGCAGCGCGCTGGGCCGGGCAGGACGCGTCGGTGCTCGATGTCGGCTGCGCGGGCGGGCAGATCACGCTCGACCTGGCCGGGCGGGTCCGCGTGGTCCACGGGATCGACATCTCGCCGCGCCTGATCGAAAAGGCGAAGCAGCGGCTCGAAGAACAGGGCGCTCTGAACTGCACGTTCGCGGTGATGTCGGCGGACGACCCCGCGCTCCCGGCCGGGGCCTTCGACGCGGTCACGGCGTACAGCCTGCTGCACCTGGTGCCCGATGCCTCGGCGACCGTCCGGCGGTTCTACGAACTACTCCGCCCGGGCGGGCGCGTTATCGCCGAGGTGCCGACGACCTCGGACATCGGGCTGCACCTGCGCGTGCTGATCAAGCTGATGACTCTGGTCGGCAAGGCGCCGGTGGTGAAGGTGTACAGCCAGGCCCGGTACGAGCAGATGTTCCGCGACGCGGGCTTCGTCGTGGACGAGGTGAAGGTCTACAACCCCAAGAGCATGAGCCGGTCGCTGCTCGCGACCCGGCCGGGGTGAGCGCCGGCTTACGCGGCCCGGCCGAACGTGAAGTCCTTTTGGATGCTCTGCACGGTACGGGTGTACCGGCCGACGCCGGTGTTGAGGCGCTGGATCGCGTCGGCGAACCGCTGGTACTGCTCGGTCATCCGATCGATGAAGTCCTGCTGCTCCTGACTAAACTCAAAGCTGTCTTGCGGGGGTTGCTGGTTCATAGTGTGTTGCTCCGGTTGGGATGAACATGTCTGGCTCAAACGTCGGATCCGGGTCCCGATAAAACAACCACAACGTCCAATAGCTGGATGTTTTGGCTGAAGCCGCGCAGGCTGTATCGGCTGTGCGTGTTGTGCCGGGCGGTCTGTGCGGGTCGCGCGTCGGGATCACAAGCGATCGGGCCCGGGCGCACCGTCGCTTTGTGGCTAGCAACCGCCACGGATCGTCAGGATCTGATTCGGTCTCTGCGCCGCACAAGCGCCGACGCGGCAAGCAGGCCCAGCAGCCCAATCGACGCCGGCTCGGGCACGATCGAGGTGAACGCGCCGGGGTCGTCCGGGCCTCGGGGGATGTCGTAAGAGAAACGGAACTCATTGAAGTCGAAGGCGAGATCGCCATCGAATGCGGTGGGAGCGATGTCACGCGAGAGGATCAGCGCATCAAAGCCGTAGGGCCCGTCGCTGGATTCATCGAAGATGGCGATGAACGTGGCCTCACCATCGGCGAAGCCGACCCTGCCGGTAGCGGCTCCGGCCGGCGGGGTGCCGGTCGGGTTCTCGAAGGCAAGACCGATCGCGCCTTCGCCCGGGTTCGACGCCGAGACGCCCCACCGGGCCTCGAGCCCGACGCGCACCGCAGAGGGCACCGCATCGACCTGCAACGTCGTCCCGCCGGACGGACGGAGGATCAGCTCGATGCGGTCGTAGGTCCCGGCGGGGACGAGCAGGGGCGCGGGGTCGATGAGGTACCGATCAATCACGCGCAGGGTCTGGTTCTTGTTGGCGCTCGCGGTGGTGTGCTCGTTGAAGCTGAAGGTGTGCTCGAACCGCAGGGTTTCGCCGGTGGCGGGCAGGGCGGGCGCACTGAGCAGGGCGGTCAGGGCCAAGGCGGTTGCGAATCGTGTCACGCTCATCTCCTCACAGATGGTTGTGCGTGCTTGTGTGTTGAACCGGCACCATACCCGCCGAGGCCACGGGCGGGTATCCCGTTAAATCGGTAGTCCACCGAAAAATCGTCCGCCGGCTCCCGGGGAACCCAACGGCGGATCCCGCGTCTAACGGAGCCCACCCCCAACCCCAAGAGGAACGCGATGAAACCATTCATGATTGTGATGGGATGCCTGCTGCTTTCGGCCGTGCCCCCGGCGTCGGCGGACCCCAGGCCGGTTGAGTGCGCTGAGGGGGACCGGCCGGCCCAGGAGCCGGCTTGGCAGAAGCCGGCGCGCGAGCAGTTGGAGAAGGCCTACCCCGAGGCCGAAGAAGGCATGGTCCGCCACGTACTGTACCTCGAGCCGAAGGACAACGAGGCGGATTACCAGGTCGAGCTGATCGTCGGCAAGACGGTCGAGACCGACGCCGTGAACCGGTACTTCTTCGCCGGCGGGATCGAGCAGCAAACGATCAAGGGCTGGGGCTACACAAAGTACGTCGTGGACAAGGGCACGTTCGACCGGATGGTCGGCACGCTGATCGCGGTCTCGCCGGACGAGGAGATGGTCGAGCGCTTTGTGCGTGTCAGCACGGAAGGGCCCTACCTGGTGCGTTACAACAGCAGGCTGCCGGTCGTGGTGTACGTGCCCGAGGGCGGCGAGGTGAAGTACCGCCTCTGGCACGCCGAGGGCGACGGGCAGGCGGTGGGGGAGGGATAAGCCTTAAGGCGGATCGTTCACCGACACCTGCTTACGGCGCAGGTCGATGCACTTGAGCTGGTCCTGGCTGCGGACGACGAGGTATCCGTCGGCGTACGCCATCGCGGCCCAGATCATGTTGCGGTTGCCTTTAACGTCGAAGACCTTGATGGACTCAAGCTCGTTGTAGCCTTCCGGGTCGGCCTTGACTAACCGCAGCACGCCGTCCTCCCCGCCGAGCGTGAGCAGGTGTTCGCCCACCGCCAGCACGGCGCCGCGGTTGATGTCCGGCGCGTTGTTGTTCTTCCACAGCAGATTGCCATCGAGGTCGAAGCAGCCCAAGCCATGCGCATCCCGGCGGAGGGTCTCGTTCGTGTTGAGGTTGACGTACAGGTGCTTGTTGACCAGCAGGGCCGAATGGATCTGCCCGCCATGCTCGCGGTCGCGCTTGAGTTCGTTGGCGACCAGGCCCTTGCTCTCGCGCCTGACCTCGAGCATAGCCGAGCCCGAGTTGTACCCGGCGGTAATGAACAGCTTGTTGCCGTCCACCTTCGTCGGCGTGGGGATGCCGCGCTTGACCGGGATCCCGTCGTAAGTCCACAGCACCTTGCCATTCTCCGGATCGACGCCGCTGACCAGCGTGGACGTGAGGTAGACGATCTGCTCCCTGCCCGCGAGCGTTACCAGTCTCGGCGAGCCGTAGCCCTCGGCGCCGATGTTGCCGGATTGCCAGGCGACCTCGCCGGTCGTCTGTTGGAGCGCGATCAGCCCGGCGTCCTCGGCCATGGGCGCGATGACGACCCACTCGCCGACGATCAAGGGCGACTGGCTCCAGGCGAACTTGGGCGGGAAGGCGCCGAAGTCGTCCATGTGTTTGCGCCAGGCAACGGCTTGCGTTTGCAGATCGAAGCAGGCGATATCGCCGAAGGGCCCGACGGTGAAGGCGTGGGTATCGGTGACCATCGGCGTGCAGCGCGAGCCGTGGTAGTTGGCCCGGCCGGGCGCGTCGTAGCCGGCGGACCACAACGGCTTGCCGGTCTTCAGGTTGTAGACGCGCAGGACATCGCCATTGACGCCATCGCGGTCCAGGATGTACGCCCTGCCCTTAGCGATCGCGGCCCCGCCGAAGCCGGGGCCGACATCGTTGGACCACAGCACGCGCGGGCCGTCAGCAGGCCATTCGGTGAGCAGCACGCCCTGTGCGACGCCGTCGCGGTCCGCGCCCTGGAAGCC
The DNA here is from genome assembly GCA_028280965.1 of Phycisphaeraceae bacterium. Lineage (GTDB taxonomy): Bacteria > Planctomycetota > Phycisphaerae > Phycisphaerales > Phycisphaeraceae > JAHQVV01. The sequence continues at coordinate 1,403 of JANQKT010000106.1, read as the reverse complement.
GGGCCAGTCTTCGGCACCGGCCTGTGCCACGGCAAACAAGACGATCGCGAGCGGGAGCAGCATTCGGCGGGCGATCAGGTCGGTCCATGGTGTTGTCTGCATCACAAAACCCTTTTCGATGTGTGGCCCCCGGTGCCATGATAGTGCCACGCGTTCGGTGGGTGCGGGCTTTTTGCGAGATTGCGTCGGCGAGATACCACGGGCCTCCTGTTAGAATCCGCCTATGGGCCGCATCGTTGTCGCCGCGCTGTACCGCTTTGTCCGCCTCGACGGCCACGAGGCCCTGCGCGGGCCTTTACTCGAACAAATGCGCGCCCACGGTGTCCGCGGGACGATCCTCCTGGCCGGCGAAGGCATCAATGGCACGATGGCGGGCCCCCGGAAGGGGGTTGATGCGGTGCTGAACTGGCTGCGGCAGGACCCGCGGCTGAGCGCGCTGACACACAAAGAGTCCACCTGCGACACGATGCCCTTCCGCCGGACCAAGGTCCGGCTGAAGAACGAGATCGTGACGATGGGCATCGACGGCCTGGACCCCGAGCACGCCGCGGGCACCTACGTCAAGCCCGAGGACTGGAACGACCTGGTCGACGATCCCGACGTCACGGTCATCGACACGCGCAACGGCTACGAGGTCGAGCTCGGCACGTTCGAGGGCGCGGTCGATCCGCAGACCTCATCGTTCCGCGAGTTCCCCGCCTACGCACAAACGCACCTCGACCCGGCCCGCCACAAGAAGGTCGCGATGTTCTGCACCGGCGGGATCCGATGCGAAAAATCCACGGCGTTCCTCAAGCAGCTCGGCTTCGAACAGGTCTACCACCTCGAAGGCGGGATCCTGAAGTACCTGGAACAGGTCCCGCCCGAGCAGAGCCGGTGGCACGGCGAGTGTTTCGTGTTCGACGAGCGCGTGTCGGTCGGCCACGGTTTGGAGCCCGGCCCGTACCAACTCTGCTACGCCTGCCGCATGCCGGTCAGCGAAGCGGGCACGCAGAGCGAGCACTACATCAAGGGCGTGAGCTGCCCGCGCTGTTTTGACAAAGTCGACCGCGACCGCCGGGCCCGCTTCGAGCAGCGGCAGATGCAGGTCGAACTCGCGGCGCAGCGTGGCGAAGCCCACATCGGCGACGACGCCAGGCGGTAGGGCGGCTCAGCCGGGCCTGCCGCTCTGTCACGCGGACCCGCCGGATGGCAGGCCGTTGGCACCCTCAAACCCCGATTCAAGCCCGCCCGGCCGGTCCCCCGCTGGCCCGGCGGTTGTTCCCTGTGTGGGCGATCTGTTCACCTGTTGCAAGGAACACCGATGAAACCTCCAAAATCTGAACCGTACCAACGCAGCCGCCACCGCGCCGCCCTGCACGCCTGGGTCGTCGCCGCCACCGCAGTCGCCGCGGTCGGCATGC
>JANQKT010000098.1 GCA_028280965.1 Phycisphaeraceae bacterium | reverse complement strand
TTCGCCACTCTACTTGCACCGAAGTGCTTTCGCGTTCGACTTGCATGTTTTAGCCATGCCGCCAGCGTTCAATCTGAGCCAGGATCAAACTCTTCGATTGAGATCTATTGACGTTGCAACCCGCGAGCAGGCTGCGTTGTCTACAGAAAGAAAGTTTGCCTGTTCAATCAACCTCAGCCTTCGCTAAAGGTTGACCGGTCTTCAACAGCACCTATGAAGACTGGTGCTGCTCGCCTGCCGACCGGCTATTGCCGGCAGGACTTGGGGGTTATTTAGGCTTTCATCCCGCCTTGCGCCACTAGGTGTAACACAAGGCGTTCTACTTGGATGTGAAACCCGCCTCGTGCCGGACTGTGAACTCCGGCCTCGGCTTGGATTTTTACACGGCGGGTCGGCTTGCAGAAAAGCCTGACCGTCGCGTTCACATCCTCGCAACATACCAACTGTTCACTTGTCAAAGATCGGCAAATGCTCAATCTCACGAGGCGTTGGCCCCGCGGGACGCCCGGCCTCTCGGTCGGGGGAGCGGCGTATCCTAGTGTCGGTTTGCGGCCTGTCAAGCCCGTTTCCGACCGCTGTGGAAAATTGTTTTGGCCTGCCCGCGGGCGGCTCCACAGCCCCGTGACTCGCTGAGTGCGGCCACGTATTAGAGCACAGCCGGGATCGGCTGTCAACTCGCGGGTGAACCAATATGTAACTTCCCGCTTTCGGGGCGTTCATGGGGCTTTGAAGGCAGTTCGAGGGCACGGGCGGTGAAACGTCTCACGCCGGGCTAGACTTAGGCCGTGTCCCTCCGGAGCCTACGCATGCGACTTCGATCCTACGCCTCTATTGTATTTGCCGCCCTGCTGCTCCCGATTGGCGTCGGCTGTGACAGCGACCCGGGCTACGACCACACCTACACGACCCGCGGGATCATCAAGTCCCTGCCAGGCGAGAAGGCGACCCAGGAGTTCATCATCCACCACGAAACCATCCCGGACTACCGGTCCATCAACGGCTCGGTCGGGATGAACGAGATGATGATGCCGATCTCGGTCCCCGACCGCTCGGTCCTCGAAGGCCTTGAGGTCGGGGACAAGGTCGAACTCACCTTCGGCGAGCGCTTCGAACCCCGACCGGCCATGGAAGTCATCGCGGTGACAAAGCTGCCGGATGACGCCGAGTTGGAGTTGTCGCTGAGTGCCAAGCCGCAGGCGGCGAAAGAAGATGACGGTTTCGTCTCGCTGTTTGACGGCGAGACACTCGAAGGCTGGGAGGGCGACACCAACTACTGGCGGGTCGAGGACGGCGCGATCGTCGGCGAGATCACCGAGGACCGGCCGCTTGCACGCAACACATTCATCATCTGGCGCGGCGGCGAAGTTTCAGACTTCGAGCTCAAGTTCGAGTACCGCATCGGCAAGGGCGGCAACAGCGGCGTGCAGTACCGCAGCCAGGAGCTCGACAACTACGACATCAAGGGCTACCAGGCCGACATCCACCACGGGCCGAAGTGGACGGGTATCAACTACGACGAGCACGGCCGGGGCATCCTGGCGGACCGCGGGCAGTCGGTTGTGGTGGAAGCGGGCGAGAAGCCGCGCGTGATTAAGCAGTTCGGCGACCGGGATGAGCTGATGGGATCCGTCGATTTAGAAGGTTGGAACGAGTATCACATCATCGCCAAGGGCAACCGGCTGATCCACATCATCAACGGCGTGCGGATGTCTGAAGTGGTAGACAACGACGAAACAAATATTGATCTCGAGGGTGTGCTCGCGCTGCAGTTGCATAGCGGGACGCCGGTGAAGGTTGCGTTTCGGGGGATTCGGTTGAAGCAGTGAGAGGGTGTGATCGTTGCGGCGTTGCTGCGGGCTCCAATTGAGGCGCATCAACTCCAGTCCAGGGTTTGCTGGAGCAGGTTCAAGTTCTCGCATCCGTCTTCCGTAACGATGACCATATCCTCCACGCGGACCCCGCCGAGTTGTTGGTTATAGAGGCCGGGCTCGATGGTGAGCGCGTCGCCGACAACGAGTCCGGGGCCCTTCAAGTCGAGCAGCGGGGGCTCGTGGACGTCCAGGCCGATGCCGTGGCCGGTGCCGTGGGGCATGGTGGTCGGGTGTTCCTCGGTCGGGAAGCCCATGGCGTAGCCGTGCTGTTCGATGATTTGCATCGTCGCGCGGTGGACGTCTTCGCCGGTCGCGCCGGGCTGGGTGGCTTGTTCTGCCGCTGACTTGGCTTCGAGGACAGCGGCGTGCATGCGTTTGATATCGTCGGGGATGTCGCCGTGCACGACGGTCCGGGTGCAGTCGCCGTTGTACTTGGTGTGCTGGTTCTGGGGGAAGATGTCGATGATGACGGGCTGTCCGGTGTGGATCGGGCCTTCGCCGAGGTGGTGGCAGTCGCCGCCTTGAGAGCCGGCGGCGACGATCGATCGGGGGTTGGTGTAGCCGTGGGTTAAGAGGAAGATGTCGATGGCCAGGCGGATGGCTTCGGCGGTGAGGTCGTCCCCGCCGTGCTGAAGCACGCCGCGTTTGTCTGCGGTTGCCTTGGCGACCATCGTGCAGGCCATCTCGATCGCGCGCTCGGTCGCGTGCTGGGCCTGGCGGAGGTAGGCGATCTCTTCCTCGGTCTTGGCCCGGCGGTCGGCGACGCCCAGGCCCGGGTCGTACTCGATCGCGATGTCTTGCTTGCGCAATTCATCGACGTAGATCAGCGGCAGCGTTCGGTCGGCGATCACGCGGGTGCAGCCGGCACAGACGATGGCCTGGGCGACGGCCTGGGCGGTGGCGGTCTCGCGGTCGCCGGATAAACCTTCTTCGGGTGCCAAGTCTTTGGGGCAGGCGACCTGGTCGGCGCTGGCTTGCTTTCTCGCGCGGTCCATCTCGATGTCGCGGAGGATGAGCAGGCGGTGGGGTTGGTTCCCCACTGAACCGGTCGTGATGACCAGCGCGGCCGGGTCGTGGACGTTGAAGCGGACCGCGTGGTAGAGGGATTTGTTGGTGCTGGGGGTGCCGGCCATGACGATGGCGGTGTGCGGGTCGGGCGGGGTGGTGGGCATGGCGGTGGTTTTCTATTGGTCGATCCCACGGCGTCCCTCCAAGCAGGCACGCCGTGGGCATGGGGTTTGGTTTTGAGGCGTGGACGATTCGCTCGCGCCTGGGCGCAAGCCTATCATGCCGCGTTTCACTGTGGGTTGAATGAACTGTGATGGCAGATCAGAGCGTGATTATTGTCGGCGGGGGCATCATCGGGGCGTGCTGCGCGTATTACCTGCGCCGGCGCGGCTGGGAGGTGACGGTCGTCGAGCGTGACCGGCTGGGCGCGGCGTGCTCGCATGGCAACTGCGGGCTGATCTCGCCGAGCCACGCGCTGCCGCTGGCGATCCCCGGCGTGGTGGCGAAGACGCTGCCGATGATGTTCAAGGGCGACGCCCCGCTGCGCGTGGCGCCGCGGTTTGACCCGGGGTTGTGGTCCTGGCTGATGCGGTTTGCCCTCCGCTGCAAGGAGGCGCCGATGCTCGAGTCTGCGGCGGCGCGGCACGCGCTCCTGCAGTCGTCGGTAGCGCTGTACAGGGACATGCTGGCCGATGAAAGCATCGACTGCGAGTGGGAGGACCGCGGGGCGTACTTTATCTACCAGACCGATTCGGGGATGGACGGCTACGCGAAGTCGGACCAGTGGCTGCAGCAGTTCGGCCTGGGCGCCGAGCGGATCACCGGCGAGGAACTGGAGGCACGCGAGCCGGCGCTGAAGCCGGGCACGACCGCGGGCGCATGGTATTACAGGATGGATGCGCACATCCGGCCGGACAAGCTGATGCGCCAGCTGCGCAGCGTCCTGGAGCGTATGGGTGTCGTGATCGTTGAAGGAACAAGTATCACGGGCTTTGCAAGAGGGCGAAACCAGGCCGCGGCGCTTCAGACAAGCGCGGGTGATATGCAGGCGGATGAGTATGTCTTAGCGACGGGCGCGTGGACGCCGAAGCTCAACGAATGGATCGGTTCCAAGGTGCCGATCCAGCCGGGCAAGGGCTATTCGATCACGTACCCGCGTCCAACGCGGTGCCCCTCGACGCCGCTGGCGTTTATGGACCAGAAGGTGATCGTGACGCCGTTCCAATCGGGCTACCGGCTGGGCTCGACGATGGAGTTCGCGGGGTACGACGCGTCGATCAACCGGACACGGCTGGAGGCGCTCAAGCGCGGCGCATCGCTGTACCTCCACGAGCCGTACTGCGAGCCCGAGGAAGAGCAGTGGTACGGCTGGCGGCCGATGACCTATGACGGCAAGCCGGTGATCGACCGCAGCCCGGCGATGCAGAACGTCCGCGTCGCCGCGGGGCACAACATGCTCGGGCTGTCGATGGGCTCGGCGACGGGGAAGCTGATCGATGAGATGCTCAGCGGGGAGACGCCGCACATCGATCTGAAGCCGTTTAGGATCGGGCGGTTCTAGCTCCGCATATGAATGAGGTGCCCGACGCGTTCACAGGCCCAACCGGCACCGCATTACATGCGGTAGCATTCAACACATCTTGTCAGAGTTTCGCGATCAGGTGCCGCACCGCTTCTTCGATCGAGCAGTGGGTGACGTCGAAAATGATGTCGGCTGCTTCGCGGTAGACCGGGTCGCGCTCGGCGAGGACCTGCCTGACTTCGTTGGCGGGGTCGGCGTCGCCGGTTAACGACGGGCGCTCATCGCCGGTGGTTTCGTCGTTTGCGATACGCTCAGCGAGCGTGTCGGGATCACAGGACAGGTAGATGCGGGTCGCGTTGTCCGCGGATGCCACGGCGGACCGCCCCGCTTCGGTCGTCAGCGTGCCGCCGCCCAGCGCGATGACATGGCCGTCCCGCTTCAGCAACTCGGCGGTCGCCTCGGCCTCGGCCTGGCGGAAGGCGGGCTCGCCGTGGGTCTGCCAGATCTCGGCGATCGGGGCCCCGCGGAACCGTTTGCGGACCACGTCATCGACATCAACGAAGTCTTTCCACAACTCGTTGGCGAGTTTCTTGCCGATCGAGGTCTTGCCGGAGCCGCGGTAGCCGAGGAGGATCACGTTCATGCCGGGGATTCTATCGGCAGGTAGGATGCCGTTATGAACCCGGACCCGGCACAAGAACACCTCGAGCGATTACAGAAGAGCCGGTCGCTGCCGAACCGCGACCTGTCGCTTGGGTTTTTGAGCGAGCAGTTCAAGCGCGAGGTCGCCAAGCCGTATCAGCAGCTCGGCGACCTGGCGGTGCTCTGGCGCGAGCTGGTCCCGCCGGCACTGGTCGAGCGGTCGCGGCTGGCCGGTCTGAGCCGCGGCGTGCTGCACGTCGAGGTGGACAACCCGGCGGCGCACTTCGAGATCGACCGGCTCTTGCGCGGCGGCCTGCAGAAGCGGCTCATCCAGTCGCATAAGGGCCCGGCGTTCCGGAAGGTGTCGGTGAAGGTCGTAGGCCGATCGGAGGCGGGCGCGGTGGACACCAAGCGCCTGCCGCCAGCAGGAGATAGCAACCCCAAACTGGACCCGTCGAAACAACCGGCGCGGGGACGCCAAGGTCAGGACGGCTAGTTCATGGTTGTTATACGTTATTACCAAAACCGATTCGTGGAGCCGGGCTGAAGGTATCGTGATCGTGATAAAACAGGATCGCCAAGAGCAAACTGCCATACTAGGCCGCCGCGATGTGCTGTGTGCCGGCGTGGCGAGCGTGTTGCCCCTCACACTCGCGCCGCTCACGCTGGTCAGCGGCTGCCAGAATGTGGAATCAAACGCCCATCAAGACCCACCCTCACGCGCAAGCAAACCCGCTCATCGACCCGGAGAGTCTGACGTGAAGCTCCACTATCTCGAATACGTCACGAGCGATGCCGACCGTGTCTGCAAGCAGTATGCAGGCTTGTACGGCGTCGCGTTCAACGACCCCGACCCGGCCTTGGGTGGCGCGCGGACCGCTGACCTGGTAGGCGGCGGCATCCTGGGCGTCCGTGCCCCACTGCGCGATGACGAGTTGCCGGTGGTCAGGCCCTATTTCCTGGTTAACAATATCGAAGCCGCTGTTGCCAAAGCGGTGGAAGCGGGTGGTAAGCTCGCCCTGCCGCCGATGGAACTGCCGGGGCACGGGACCTGCGCGATTGTGCTCAACGGCGGCATCGACTGCGGGTTCTGGCAGTTGTGACCCACAGCGGATCAATGCGGCATACCTTGCCAAGGCAAAGATAACAGCCAATCAGGGGGAAAACGGCCAGACACGCGGCGCGATCAGCAGCGTCACGACCATCACCAGCAGGTTCAGCGGCAGGCCGACGCGTAAGAAATCGATCGGCTTGTACCCGCCGGCGTTGGCTACCATGAGGTTGGTCTGGTACGCGCTGGGCGAGGCGAAGCTCGCGGCGGCGGTCATCATGAGCGTCACCGCGAAGGGCGTGAAGTTGCAGTCCAGCCCCTCGGGACCGGCGACGGCGACGAGGACCGGGAAGAGCAGGCCCGCCGTCGGCACCGGGCCAATGATCGAAGTCAGCACCATCGCGACCAGGTACACCGCGGCGAGCACATAGATCGGCTCGTCCGTGGACAGCGCATCGATGAGCGCGGTCGCGGCGTTGGCGGCGACGCCGGTGGTGTACATCGCCTGCCCGAAGCCGATCGCGGCGCCCATCATGATGAGGATGCGCCAGTTGACGCTCTGCCTCGCCTCGTACGCCGAGCAGCAGCCGGTCACAACCATGACCCCCGCGCCCAGCAGCGCCGCGGTGACCAGCTCCATCACACCCGTCGTCGCCAGCACGACCACCGCGGCGAGCACGGCGAGCGCGACCCCCGCACGCTTGCTCCTGAAACGCTCAGCCGAACCGAGCGCGTTGAGGTAGTAAAAATCCTGCCGGTTGCGGTGGCGGTTGACGAACTTGTTGTCGGCCTCGAGCAGCAGCGTGTCGCCGGCCTGCAGGACGATGTCGCCGATCTTCTCGTGCAGCCGCTCGCCGCCGCGGTGCACCGCGATGACCACCGCGTTGTAGACCGATCGGAACCCGCCCTCGCGGACACTCTTGCGCGCCAGCGGGCTGCGATCGCTGAGCACCGCCTCGATCAGCTCAAGGTTCGGCGGGAGCTTCTCGGCCTGGTCGCGCGTCGCCTTGCTCAGGCCCTTGGTCTGTGTCAGGTCCATCATCGAATCGATCTCGCCCGCGAAGATCAAGACGTCGCCGATGTGCAGTGTTGTGTGCGGCGCGACCGCGACGCGCCGCTCGCCGTCGCGCTCGATGCCGATCAGGTACCCGCCGGGCAGTTGGCGCAGCCCGGCTGCTTCGATCGTCTTGCCGTCGATCGGGCTGCCGGGGTCGATAAGCATCTCGAAGGTGTACTGCCGCGCGTCGCGCGAGCCGGCGCGGGCCTTGCGGTCCGGCAGCAGCCACTTACTCGTGAACACGAGGTACGCCATGCCGACCACCGCCGCGGGCAGGCCGACATACGTGATCGAGAACATGCCCAACTCGCTGCCGGTAACCTGTTCGCCGGTGCGGGCCGCGTCGTATTCGGCGGCGACGAAGACGTTGGTCGCCGTGCCGATCAGCGAGCACGACCCGCCCATGATCGCGGCGTACGAGAGCGGGATGAACAGCTTGGCGGGGCTGATGCCCGTCCGCCGGCACCAGTCGCCGACGATCGGCATGAGCATCGCGACAATGGGCGTGTTGTTCAAAAACGCGCTGAGCGCAGCGACCGGCAGCATCAGCCGGGCCTGCGCCGCGGGCAGGGTCCTGGGCCGGCCCAGCAGCGGGCGCGTCACCATCGCCATCGCCCCGGTCTGCCGCAGGCCCTCGGCGATCACGAACAGGACCCCGATCGTCACCACCGCCTTGGACCCGAACCCCGCGACCGACTCGACCGTCGTCGGGAAGCGGACGCCCTCGGAGACCCAGCCCAGCCGCGTCGCCACCGCGCCCAGCCCCATCACCAGCGCCAGCCCGCCGATCAGCACCGTGTCCGGCGCCGCGAGGCTACGCAGGATTGCCCCGGCCATCACCACCAGCAGGCCGATCATGACCCAGCTTTCCCATGTCATCCCTGAGGCATCTCCAGCGGCGGTCGCGAGCAGACAGACCGGATGATATCGGCGTTACCAAGGTGAATGATCGAGCCGCGGTGCTCTCGCCCGGGCCGATAAAGACCGCCAAACAGGTTAAGCCCAGGGTCTGCGGCCTGAAGTCGGCCCCCGAACCGATCGATATCAGAGAAGACGACCGCCCGAGGAAGCCCCATGGCCAGCCCCGCGATCCGCATGATCTGCCCCAACCTCCGCTGCCGGACCGTGCTGTCGGTCCCGCCGACCGCCCGCGGCAAGAAGGTCCGCTGCCGTCAGTGCGGCACGCGCATCCAGGTGCCGGACAAACCCAGCTCAAAGAAACCGGCCACCGCCCCGATCCCCGAAGGGGCCGAGCAGGAGGGTTGAGCCCGAACAGGGTCGGCTGCCTACTTATCGTCGTCATCGATATCGAAGAAGTCGATATCGTCGAACTCGTCCGAGTCGTCGTTGTCGTTCGTCGCCAACGATTCGAGCGCCGCGATCGGGTCGTCGTCATCGGTCAGATCAACCGTCGGGACCGAGTCGTCGTCCTCGAGCATGTCGGCGATATCGATGTCCTCGTCGGCCCCGACCGTCGCCGCCGCCGGGCCGTTCGCCTGCTGCTGAGCGGGCGTGCGGGCCGAGCCCTCGCTGCTGACGATCGTGCGGACCGGCTTGATGTCGGCGGGCTGGCCGTCCACAACCAGGGTGAAGACGACCGGGCCGATGACCAACTCGTCCCCCGCCGCGAGGTGGGCCTCCTGGACCCGCTCGGAGTTGTGATACGTGCCGTTGCTCGAGCCCAGGTCCTTGACCTGCACCTTGCTGCCGTCGATGGTTAGCTCGCAGTGCTGGCGGGAGACGCTGGTCAGCGGGATCCGCAGGTCGCAGTTGACCTTCCGGCCAATAATCACGCGGTCCTTCGCCAGCGGGAAGTCCCGCCGGGTACCATCAGACTTGAACATCGCCAGGACAAGGTTGGGCATAAGTTCCTCGAATCCAGCCCAAGAAGGGCCCCCTTTTGATTAACGAGTCTACCGTAAATCGCACAAATCAGCAACATCATCGGGTGCCCGGCCCGACCGCTGACCCCGCCCTGCTCGGGCCCCACGAGCGGGTCGATGCGCTATATCTGCATCTGCCGTTCTGTTTTCATAAATGCCACTACTGCGATTTCTACAGCGTCGTCGAGCCGGATGAACAGGCCTCGCCCCGCCAGGCCGCCTTCACCGACGCCCTCATCGCCGAGCTCACCCGTCGGGCCGGGCAAGCCCCGATCCGCCCGGCCACCCTCTTCGCCGGGGGCGGCACGCCGACCTACCTCCGGGCCGACCTCTGGGCCAGGCTGCTGGACACGCTGCTCGGCCTGGGCATCCTCGACCCGGGCCAAGGCCACGAATTCACCGTCGAAGCCAACCCCGAGACGGTCACGCCCGAGTTGATGAATCAACTCGCCGAGGGCGGGGTCAACCGCGTCTCGATCGGAGCCCAGTCGTTTGACCGAGGCTCGCTCAAGGCCCTGGAACGCTGGCACGACCCGGACAGCGTCCCGCGGGCGGTCGCGATCTGCCGCGATGCAGCGATCACCAACCTCTCGCTGGACCTGATCTTCGCGATCCCCGGCCAGACGCCGGCGATGCTCGAACGCGACCTCGACGCCCTGCTCGCGCTGTCGCCGACACACCTGTCCACCTACGGCCTGACCTACGAGCCCAACACCCCGCTGACCGCGAAGCTGCGTGTCGGTCAGGTCGATCGTGTTGAAGAACAACTCGAACGTGCGATGTACGAACTGGTGCTCGACAAGCTCGAGGCCGCCGGGTTTGAGCACTACGAAGTGAGCAACTGGGCGCTGAAAGCAAAAGAAGCATCCCCCCATGCCCACGGCGTTGACGGGGTCAACGCCGTGGGATCACCACCTGCTGCCACCTACCGCTGCCGCCACAACCTCGCCTACTGGCACAACCAAAACTGGCTCGGCGTCGGCCCGGGCGCCGCGTCACACATCAACGGCCGACGCTGGAAGAACGCGCCCAACCTGACGCGCTACCTGCAGGACGCCCCCAACCCGCCGACCCGGGACCACGAGCAGCTGGATGCGCCCGGCCGATTCGCCGAGCGTCTTATGCTCGGCCTGCGCCTGCGCGAGGGGATCGAGTGGGACTGGTTCGTATCGCACGAATGCCTGCGCGGCGATCAACGCGAGACCGCGGACGAGTGGATCGAACGCGGGTTGCTGGAATGCCCTGATGGGCGGCTGCGGCTGACTCGCAACGGGCTGTTCGTTGCGGATTCGGTGATCGCGAAGCTGCTTTAAATCGCTCGGGAGCCGTGCCTAAGCAACCGGCACTCACCTGCCCTTGCGCTTACGCGCCGCTTGAGCTCGGCGTTGCTTGCGGCTGACCGGGCGGTTGTCTTCGCCTTCGCCCGACGCCCCGGCACGGCGGGGCGCGGTCGTCGTCTGAGCGCTGACCTGCGCCGCGCCGACCGGGGCGCGTTGCGCGTTCGCGTCAGGGTGCTGGGCGTTCATCTGCTTGCCCCAGATGTCCCGCAGCTGCACGTTCGGCTGCAGCCGCGCGCGGAACGCCAGCTCGGTCACCTTGTCGCGCACCAGCGACTGCATCTCGCGGTAGGTCCGCGCGCCCTCGCGCTTGTACTCGATCCGCGGGTCCTTCTCGGCGTAGCCCCGCAAGTTGATCGAGCTCTTGAGCTGGTCCATCTCGTAGAGGTGATCCTTCCACGCCTGGTCGAGGATCGACCGCAACACCTCCATCTCCAACGCACCGAGTTCGGTGCGGAACAGCGCCCTGGCCTTGCGTTCGATCAGGTCGGCGCGGGCCTCGACGCCCTGCTCGGCCTCCGCGGCCTCGCCCTCGTTCAGCTCGATGCCGAAACGCTCGGCCAAGTAGCTCCGCACCGCGGGCGCATCGTCCAGATCCGCAGACTTCGCCTGAGCGAGTTGCTCGATCTTCCCGCCCTCTTTCGTCCACTCGGTGATCTGCTCGCCCAGATAGTCCCGCAGCACCTTGCCGTTGATGTCCTCGATGAAGGCCTGCTGGGTCTCGTAGCCGAACCGCTGCTTGCTCCAGCTAAAGAGCTGGTCCATCGCCCACTGCTGGTCCTGCTGGGCGCCCTGTTCGAAGAGGTCCATGATGAACGAGACGGGGTAGTCGACCTCGCGCTTGGCGTAGAGCCCGCGTGCCTCGGCCAGCACGGACGCGACGACTTGATCCTGGCCGTCCTTTTCGACCACGATGGCCTGGACCTTCTCCGGCTCGAGCTTGATATCGAACTTCTGTTCGGCCCAGTCCGCCAGTTCCTTCGCGCCCAGCAGCGGGTCGAGGAACTTGCCCAGGCCCGTCAGGTCCGCGTCTTCCAGGTGTTCCTGACCCTCGGCGATGATCTGCGCGCGGACCTCGTCCACGTTCATGTCCGCCAGCTGGTTCTTCGAGAGCTTGACCTTGAACTTGGTGTCCGCCCATTCGGACAAAGCCTTGAGGTCCCACTCTTCCTGCGGCAGGTCGTTGCTCATGTACTCGCCGAGCGTGACATCGACGATCGTCACGACCTCGTCCTGCGCGGCCTTGCGGATGTTGCGTTCCAGGTCCTCGACGTCGTCCAGGTGCAGCTTGGCCGGGTCGATCGTGACATCAAGCTGCTGCCGGGCCCACTCGGCGACCTGCTCGCGCGCGTAGTTCTTGTCGAGGTAGTCCGACACGGCATCGTCAACGGCGTCGGCGATGTAATCGAAGATCATCTGATCGACGCCCTCGCCCTCGATGACCGCCTGCCGCGTGCCGTAGAAGTCCGAGCGCTGGTGCTCCATGACCTCGTCATATTCGAGCAGGTTCTTGCGGCGTTCGTAGTTCATCTGCTCGACCTTGCGCTGGGCCCGCTCGACGGCGCGGGAGACCATACCCGACTCGAGCGCATCGCCCTCCTTGAAGCCCGCCCGGCTGAGCAGCGCCAGCGTCTTTTCGCCGGCGAACATCTTCATCAGGGGGTCTTCCAGCGACAGGAAGAAGCGCGACGAGCCGTTGTCGCCCTGCCGCCCGGAGCGCCCGCGGAGCTGGTTGTCGATCCGGCGGGACTCGTGGCGTTCGGTGCCGACGATGTGCAGCCCGCCGAGCGCCTCGGTGTGGTCGTAGATCGCCAGCTTGTGCAGGTCGTAGTAGCCCAGCCGCAGCTGGTCGTAATCACCCAGCCGGTCGAGCTGCTCGATGCACTGTTCGACTGAGAGCATGTCTTCCTTGCCTTCCGCGGCCAGCCCGCCGAGCACGCACCAGTGCCGCAGTAGCTTCAGCTTCAGCTCGTCGTCCGACATCGCGTCGGCTTCCTTGCGTTTGATGCCGAGCTGCTGCGTCGCCATGTGGCGGTAGCCCTGGCCGACCAGCTCGTCGTCGGTCATCTCCGGCTTCGCGCCGTTGGGCAGGATGCCGCGCTTCTGCCAGTGCCGGACCAACTCGCCGCGGTCGATCGGGCGCAGCTTGATGTCCGTGCCGCGCCCGGCCATGTTCGTCGCGATCATCACCGAGCCCAGCTCGCCCGCGTCCTCGACGATGTTGCCCTCACGCTCGTGCTGCTTGGCGTTGAGCACTGCGTGCTTGATCCCGTGCTTGCGCGTCAGCATCTGCGAGATCATCTCGCTGGTCTCGACGCTGGTCGTGCCCACCAGCACCGGCCGGCCGACGTCGTGCATGCGCTTGATCTCGTCGAGGATCGCCTCCCACTTGTCCTTCGCCGAGGGGAAGATCAGGTCGTTGCGGTCCTCACGCGCGATCGGGCGGTTGGTCGGCACGGCGACGACGTCGAGCTTGTAGATCTCCATGAACTCGGTCGCCTCGGTGATCGCCGTGCCCGTCATGCCCGCCAGGCGCTTGTAGAGCTTGAAGAAGTTCTGGATCGTAACGGTCGCGAGCGTCTGTGTCTCGTCCTTGATCTTGACCTTCTCCTTGCACTCGATCGCCTGGTGCAGGCCGTCGGACCACTGCCGGCCGATCATCATGCGCCCGGTGAACTCGTCAACAATAACGATTTCGCCTTGATAAACAACGTATTCCTTATTGTTCGTGTAGATCGCGTGGGCGCGCAGCGCGTTCTCCAAGAGGTGCGGGAACTCCATGTTCTGCCCGACGTAGAACGAGCCGATGCCCGCCTTCTTCTGCGCCTCGGCGACGCCCTCGTGGGTCAGGTGCGCCGCCTTCTTCTCGCGCTCGACCTCGAAGTACTGGATGTGCTGGTCGCGCTCGTTCTCGATCCCGCCCATCTCCGCGGTGAGCGTCTTGATCTGCTCGCGCATCGGCCCGATCTGCGACTTGTCCCGCGTGTTGCGGATGTCGCCCTCCAGCCGCTTGATCTCGACCAGCTTCGCGTTGACACGGTCGTCCACTTCCTGCCAGGGCTTCTGCATATTCATCAGGTGCCGCGCGACCTCGTCCGCCAGTTCATAAGGCGGCTTGTTGTCCTCCGCGAACTTCGGGCCGGAGATGATCAGCGGCGTGCGTGCCTCGTCGATCAGGATCGAGTCCACCTCGTCGATGATCACAAAGTCCCTGTGCTTCTGCACCTGCTCCTCGGGCGTGCGCTTCATGTTGTCGCGCAGGTAGTCGAAGCCCAGCTCGCTGTTGGTCGCGTAGAGCACATCGCAGCCGTAGGCCTCTTTCTTGAGCGCCTGCGCCGCGTCCCACATCTGCCGCCCGCCGAGCTCCTGCTGGAACAGCGGGTGGCCGGGCGTCTTGATGTACTCACCGACCTGCTTCTCGAACTCGTGGTGCGGGTGCGTCGCGCCGACGGTCAGGCCGAGCCCAAAGTAGAACGGCGCGACCCAGTCGCGGTCGCGCTGGACCAGGTAGTCGTTGACGGTCACGACGTGGCAGGTCAGCGAGTCGCAGCAGGCGACGTAGCACGCCAGCGGCGCGACGATCGTCTTGCCCTCGCCCGTCCGCATCTCCGCGATCTTGCCCTCGCCCAGCACCGTCCCGCCGATGAGCTGGACATCGAACGGCCGGCAGCGGAACGGCGGGCGCGACTCGGGGTACAGCTCGCGCACCGCCTGGTACAGCTCGACGGGGAATTCGACCTGGAGGTAGCCGGGCGCGGGTGCGCCGCCGGGCACGTGCTTCGGCTCGAGCTTCTCGGCCTGGGCCTTGGCGATGTCGTACAGCTTGGCCATGTCCGGCGGCAGCTGCTGCGGATCAAAGTTGTACGCCGGGTTCAACACATTACGGATGCCCACGAACCGGTCCATCACCTCGCGGGCGACGGCCATGATCTCCGGCAAGAGCTGCTTGACCGACTCGCCGTTGCCCGTGCGTTCACGGAACTCGGCGGTCTTCTCGCGCAGCTCCGCGTCCGTGAGCTTGCGTACCTGCTCCTCCAACGCATTGATGGCCTCGACACGCTGGTTGTAACGCTTGATCATCCGGTCGTTGCGCGAGCCGAAGACCTTGGAGAATGCTTTACTGATGTTCTGAACGACCATGTCGGTCCTTTGTTTAGGCGTGGTGAGCCTGCCGGGCCATCAACGCGACAAAACGTGCAGGCACGGCGGCGTGGTGATTTGATTGATTATTGATGATTGCTGATTGATCATGCCCGCGCATCGCACGGAACATGAAGTGCCGCGGCTTGCCGCGCCATACGACCATTCAGCAACTCGGCGGAGGCAGACTCAAAAGCGTCTCACGCAACAGCAAGTCGACCACGCAGAACGCGTCGGCCGAGGGCGGATCACTCGCAACCAATGCCAACGCCGACCGGACCGCGGCACGATCAATGAGCGCCACTTGGCCGGTCAGCTGGTCTGTCAGCTTCTTCGCCGCCCGCTGGATCGCGTCGAGCAGGTGCTCGAGCGTCTGCCGCTGCTCGGCGGAAGCCGGACGCTCCACCGCGATCGGCGAGCCGTTGGCCGGCCCCGCGGCCCCGATACATACCGCGACCGACAACGCCAGGACGGCGGCGGGCAGCGGGATCGGGTTGGGCCGGGCGGTTTTCACTAGTAGATAGATTATCGACCACCCGGCGGCCAAAGGCAAGGGACGGGCGGGAAGACGTCGTTATCGGCAATTTTTCATAGCTACGGCCTTCTACGCCGCAGAGCCACAACCAATCCCATACCCAATGCTACGAAAGTTGTCGGCTCCGGCACATAAACCGCTATACCGAATGCTTCCTGCAATTCGCCAAATGAAGTGACCTCAGATCGACGTCCCGTCACAGGATCGATTCGGTAAATGAAATCATCCACGCCCATTTCTGTGCCGCGTACTGATACAAGAATACTCCCATCCAACTCAACCGCCGCATCAACACTTCCGCGAAAACCTCGAGCCAGCGTTGTCACAACACCCGTATCTGGATTGATACGAAAGAGCGTATCTCCATTGACTGCCAGAATCGTACCGTCTGCTTCGACAGCAGAACCTTGTGGACTGCCCAAACCGGAAGCTAACAGTGTCGATTGCCCTGAAACCGGATCTAATAAATTGATATTACCATTACCGCGATTAGGTACAACAAGCAGGCCGTTATCAAGAAAGGTTGAGAGCATAGGGCGGTTATAGAGTGGGCCTCCACTTCTTGTCACAATAGAGTAACTCTCGGGATTGATATGAGCCACACTACGCGTCCCAAGTTGCTCTGATACATATATAGTTCCATCACTACCAACCGCAACGCCTGACACTGCCCGATTAAACGGCGTGGTCCGCAACTTGGCATCGCCGGTAGCCGGATCAAGTTCAAGCAGTGATCCGCCAGGAGTTCGCTCATCGGTAACGAATATCCGCCCGTCATCGGTCACCGTAATGCCCAGCGGCCGAGAAAACATATCGCCAGCAGCAAACACTTCCTGAGCGCCAGTTACAGGATCAACCTTGATAACATTCCCACCAAACCCATTGGCAACGAGAATGTCTCCTGGCTTCAAAGGCGCAGCATCAATGCAAACACCACAAAAGACAACCAGCCAAGCAACCAAACAGATGGCGAGATGCCTTTTTGACAATACTCTAAATCTGTTTCCCACAGAATCACTCCTCTCAAGTGATATGATCCACCAACAAACCTCAATATAACTACTTAAGGTTACACTCTAGCGGTAAGTGCAGCTGGCAGCAAGAACAAATTCACTAATCTAATTTTCTATCCTAATCCCAACCCAAGTCGACACGTAAGGCTATTAATTAAAATAGCTTATAGACCAAATTCCAGCCAGCCCGTGCAAAACACGACGGACACAAACTGATACCCCCTACAGAAAACAGTATGCTCAAGGATTCTCCCCGCCCGCGTATCCTGATGTGCCGGCCGACCCACTTCGGCGTGCACTACGTGATCAACCCCTGGATGCACGGCCAGGTCGGCCGGGCCGACAACGCCAAGGCCCAAACACAGTGGCAACAGCTGCACGACCTGCTCTGCACGCTCGCGGATGTTGAGGTCATCGAGCCCGGCGACACCGCACGCGACCTGCCGGACATGGTTTTTTCCGCCAACGCCGGGCTTCTGCTGGGCGACACCTTCGTCCCCTCGGTCTTCCGCGTGCCCGAGCGCGACGGCGAGGTGCCGCTGTTTGGCCGCTGGTTCGCTGACTACGATTATGAGATCAAGGAGCTTCCGGGCGACCTGTCATTCGAGGGCGAGGGCGATGCGCTCTTCCACCCCGGCCAGCAGCTGCTCTGGGCGGGCTACGGCGTCCGCTCGGGCATCGAGGCGCACGCCCAACTGACCGACCTCTTCAACGTCGAGGTCGTCTCGCTGCGCCTGGTCGATCAGCGTTTCTACCACCTGGACACCTGCTTCTACCCGCTGCCCGGCGGCCGGGTGGTCTACTTCGCCCCCGCGTTTGATGAGCCTTCACGCCAGGAAATCGAACGACGCGTCGCGCCGGAAGATCGGATCGAGGTCAGTGAAGACGATGCGCTGCGTTTTACCTGCAACGCCGTGCGCCTGGGCGACACGATCGTGACCAATCACGCCAGCGACGCGCTGCAAAGCAAGCTCAACAAGTGGGGCTACAAGGTCGCGACCTGCGATGTCAGCGAATTCATGCTCGCCGGTGGCGCGTGCAAGTGCATGACGCTGCTGCTTCAGCAAGACCTCGGCCCGGATGCGGGATCACGCCCGACCTTTGCCTCGCCGATCCGCACCGGGCGGGTTTCGCTGCGCGGGCACCTACTGGACCACGGCACGCTGAACAAGGCGATGGATGTCGCGACCGACGCGGGGCTGGGTTGCAGCGTCGAGCAGTTCCACCCCGCCGAGCGGCGCGACCAGCTCTCGACCGCGACGCTGCGCATCACCGCGCCGACCGGCGACCGCCTCGATACGACGCTCGGCGAGCTGATGAAGATGGGCGCAACGCCGATCGACGAGGAAACCGACGCAAACCTCGTCGCCGTCGATCTGCCGGGTGTCGCGCCGGACGGGTTTTATTCGACGACGATCTACCCGACGGACGTGCGCGTCGATGGCCGGTGGGTCCGCGCGGCGGGGCAACGCATGGACGCGGTGATTGTGGTTGAAAAACAAGGCGGTTCTAAAGGTGGGGCAGGCGTCTCGCCTGCCAATGCGGTCCAAGCCCGCTGCGTGCTCATGCGCGATCTCCGGCCCCGCGACCAAGTCGTCTGCCACGTCGGCGGGGTCCGCGTTAAGACGCCCGAGCTCGACCGCGACGACGAGTTCGGCTTCATGTCCTCCAGCGTCTCCAGCGAACGACGCGTCGAGCAGGCCGTCGAAACCCTCGCCTGGGAGATGGACCGCATCAAGGCGCGCGGCGGGCGCATCGCCGTCGTCGCCGGGCCCGTCGTCATCCACACCGGTGGCGGGCGCCACCTCGAACAGCTCATCCGCCACGGCTACGTCCAGGCCCTGCTCACCGGCAACGCCCTGCCCGTCCACGACATGGAGCACCACCTGTTCGGCACGTCGCTGGGTGTCGACCTCTCGCGCGGCGTCGGCGTCCAGGGCGGGCACCGCCACCACCTCCAAGCAATCAACAGGGTCCGCCGCGCCGGCTCGATCAAAGCCGCCGTTGACAACGGCGTTATTACTGGCGGAGTCATGCACGCCTGCGTGGAGAACGAAGTCGATTACGTCCTCGCCGGCTCGATCCGCGACGACGGCCCGCTGCCGGACACGAAGATGGACCTCTTCGAGGCGCAGCAGGCCTACGCCCGGGCGATCGAGGGCTGCGACATGATCCTGATGCTGTCGTCGATGCTGCACGCCATCGGCACGGGCAACATGACCCCCGCCGGCGTCAAGCTGGTCTGCGTCGATATCAGCCCCGCCGTCGTCACCAAGCTCGCCGACCGCGGGAGCGTCGAGTCGGTCGGCATCGTGACGGATGTGGGGCTATTGCTGAACCTGCTGGCGGGCAGGTTGTGCGGGTAAAGATGACCAAGCCTTGGGTGCCACACCGCGTCCCGTAGGGCGCTGTGTGCGAACCACAAACAACGCAGTCCAGACAACTCGCACATAGCGCCCTTCGGGTCGCCATGTGGCACCTGCATACCACGCGCAATAGGCCATCACACCCAACGCCGGACCGCCTCGGTCGAGTCATACGGCAGCGTGTTGAACGCGATCTTCGCATCCGGCGCGGCCCGGTGTACCGCGTTGATCACACGCTCAAAGAGCAGGAAATGGTCTGGGTCGGTCCGCACACCTGCACCGATCAAGACGACGTCCGGCATGACCGTCTCGAGTTCATCAAGCACCTGCTGCTCGGCGGTCTCGCCCGTGTCGGTCAGGCACCAGCGTGCATCGAACCCCGCGTCGGCCATCTCCCCCAGTACCTGCTCGAACGCTGCCTCGAGCTTCTCGGCCGTGAGCTGCGGCCACTTCACGAAATCCACAGCGTCTGATCTCAGACCGATCATCAGGACTTTGGTTGGTTGCATCGACCCAGTTTACAGGCTGACAAGACTCGGCCTCAGGTCAGTCTACGTTCGCTGAGAGGATTTTCTATCGGCTCAATGTCGCATTGGAAACCGCTCGCAAAACGTCGACACGATCTTGTTCACGTCTGCGATCACGCCGGGTGCCACACTGCGGCCCGAAGGGCGCTGTGTGCGAATCACAATCGTGTTCAAGACAATTCACACATAGTGCCCTTCGGGCCGCTATGTGGCACCCGGCTCCCAGTCGACCGTAAACCCGAGGTAATCCACATAAAACGCGCGAGCGCGGGCCTCATCGAAGAGACGCAGCAGAGGCACGGCGGAGGAAAGCTGCATGCCCACACCCTACCCCACCCGGCGGTAGGTCGCGGTCATGAACTCGACCCACTCGCCGTCCGGGCCGAGCATCCGCGAGGTGAGCGTCCGCCCGTCCGGGCCGGTGATCGTGTACAGGTCCTGGTACTTCGCCATCCTGCCGTCGGTCATGTTCGGCCCTTCGGTGTCCAGCGTCAGCGTCGTGCCCGCGTCGTCGAGCGTGCCGTTGTACAGCCAGAGGTGGGTCATCATGGATGCGACGAACGTGCCGACGAAGCGCTGCTGCGCCGGGTCGTAGCCGAGCGTGAGCCGCGACGCCCAGGCCTGGTCGCCCTCCCCGCCGCCGCCCTCGCCGATGACCCACAGCCCGCCGAGCGCGATCAGCGTCTCCGCGCCGGTCGACTTCTCCGGTTCCTGGTCCGGGCCCATGACGCACGACATGTCGAACGCCCACCGGCCGACGAGTTGTTGGAGCCACTTGTGCTGTTCGGTGATCTCAACCTGCATGGCGTGTCCCCTGTGAATGGATGTGATGCCGGGATTGTAATGTACGGCGGCGTGAGAAGGTTCGTTGTTGGCAGGATGATCAGGATGGAAGGCCATCGGGCGGGTGCCTGGGTAGCCCTGGCATGCGTCAGCATCCCACGGAACACGAGGAGCAGAAAGTTCATACCAGCAGCACGCTGACCCATCCAACGAACTTTGTTCCGTGGGATGGCTGCGCCATGCCACGGCCACCCGCCGACGGCTTGAGTGCCTCACGCACGATATAATTAGTGCTCTGAATGCCATAACTCTACTTTAGAGCAAAATCATGCAAGATTTTATATATAGAAACAAAGCGAAAATTGACAAGGAATTAATCAAGAAGACAATTGCATCAATTTACCCAGATGATAGCAATAAAGCACACCACGTTTACTCTTTATTCTCAAAAAAACTAGATAATAACTTAGGATGTCACAGATCAGCTCAGATATTGACTGCCATACTGAGAAAAATAGATCTCACAGAGTTGCCTACGGACATTGTTAAGCGCGCAATCGAGAGACTTCCATCCTATAGCAACAACGAAACTACAAATTCAAGATCTGGCTTTTCAGATTTGCTTCCTCTGTTACTTGCAACAGGCGGATCTATGCATGGATTCAAGCCTGTTCTCGAAGCGCAAAACTCTGGAGACAAAGGAGCCTGCGACCTTTTCTTGATCGCTAAAGATGGACGTCACCTTGATGTAGTTTTGCCTAGCTACTTGTATCCAGACAAACCTGACAATTTACCTAGGTGTGGCATTGCTTACCAATGCAAGGCCCAACGGACGGAAAGCTACAATAGATTTGACAAAAATTTCAATAAAGGCGCAGACCAATTAAAACCATATGGATTTGGATTTGTAACAATCGATTTTACGACAGCTTTAAGCAATCACATCAATAGTATGGCGCCAAAAAGCGAGTCTAAACTCAATCAAATCGTCCGTTCATTTGTTGAAGATCGAGTGCATCATGCGCACAAAAAATTAATCTGCCCTAATAATTGGCACGGATGCTCTGTTGTTGCACTAGAAATAATCGCACTACTAGAGATACAATTGAAAAGCAGCCATAAACTTTGCCCAGTCGACCATTGCGTCTGGAATCCAACAGTGTTAAATAAATTAAAGAAAAGTGAAGAAAAGACCTATTCCAAATTTTTCAATCTGTATAACCACATGCGATCCACTCGTTTTGCTTATGCCGGCCTACCGATCGTACCAGCAATTCCCTTTGAAGAAAGTAACCCACTGTGCCTAGGCTATCCAATAATTTCTTTCCAAGAAAGTTTCGTTATCGATAGACCTTTGTAAATAGACTAAATCTAAACACAATTTAGTCATAGCCTGTCATTGCCAAGCTGAATATTGGCCTACGAATTATCCCATCGGGAACCTTCCACAAACCCCCAGCACATCCTCGCGCACGGCCGCGATCGTCGCCTCATCCCCCTTGCTCCTTATCGCCCGGTCGATCAATCCCGCGACCTCGGCGATGTCGTCTTCCAGCAGGCCGCGGGTTGTCAGCGCCGGCGTGCCCAGGCGGACGCCGGAGGTTTTGAATGGGCTGCGGGTTTCGTTGGGGACGGTGTTCATGTTCGCGATGATGCCGGCCTGCTCGAGCCAGAGCGCCGCGTCCTTGCCGGTCAGGTCGGGGTCCACCGGGCGCAGGTCCATCAGGACCAAGTGGTTGTCCGTGCCGTTGCTCGCGAGCTTGTAGCCCCTGGCCATGAGCTCCGCGGCGAGCCGCTTGGCGTTCTTGACGACCTGCGCGTTGTACGTCTTGAACTCGGGGCGCAGCGCCTCGCCGAACGCGACGGCCTTCGCGGCGATGATGTGCATGAGCGGGCCGCCCTGCGTGCCCGGGAAGACGGCCTTGTTGAACCGCTTGGCAAGGTCCTCATCATCGGTGAGGATCAGCCCGCCACGCGGGCCGCGGAGGGTTTTGTGCGTGGTCGTGGTG
>JANQKT010000048.1 GCA_028280965.1 Phycisphaeraceae bacterium | reverse complement strand
CCAGCACAACAGCTCGTTCCCGCTGCGCGCCAAGAAGGGCACGCACTACGAGGGCGGCATGCGCACGCCCTTCATCGCCGCCTGGGCCAAGCCCAACCCAGCGAACAAGTGGCAGCAGGAGCTGCCGATCGCTCAAGGCGTGATCAACCAGCAGATCGGCAGCGTGGTGGACCTGTACCCGACGATCTTGAATCTCGTGGGTGCCAAGCCGCCGAGCGGCCACGTGCTCGACGGGCATGACCTCGCCGAGCAGATCACCTCCGCCCAGCCCAACCCCGACCGGCCGAACCGGTTCCTGATGCACTTCCCCCACAGCCACCGCAGCAGCTACTACACCGTCTTCCGCAAGGGCGACTGGAAGCTCATCTACCACTACTACCCCAGCATGAACCCCGCCGGGGCGACCTACGAGCTGTTTAACCTCAAGCAAGACCCCTTCGAGAACAACAACCGCGCGGAGCAGGCGCCGGACAAGCTCAAGGAGATGGTCGGCGAGATGGTCAAACAACTCGAGGCGGAGGGGGCGCAGTACCCCCTGAGCGCGCAGGGCAGTCCGATGAAACCGGTCGTGCCTGACTAATGGCTTGGCGTGGGCGTGCGTGCGCCGCGCTTGCGGCGGGCACCGCTTCACCCGCAGACCCTGAATCACACGCTGGCACCCGGTGCCGACCGCGGCCGTTTTCGCATGAGCTGAAACCGTGTCGCGCTGTGGCTTGTCCCTCAGGCCGTAACACGCGACACAGCGTAACTGTTTGCACGTTTTTACACGGTTACGGAACCGATTTGAGCACAACGGGTCTCAACGAAAAACGCCTCCCTGCATCAAGCTGCGAGAGGCGTCAAGTGACCCCTACGGGATTCGAACCCGTGTTGCCAGGATGAAAACCTGGTGTCCTAGACCAGACTAGACGAAGGGGCCGTCTGTTTGAGCCGCATAGTTTAGCAAACCCGATGCGGGTGGCAAGCGGGGCCCAGCCGCCGCCGCGTCACCACGCGGGCGGACGCCGGCTCTCAGTCGCCCGCCCGGGCGGCGTGGCCCGGCGGCGATGCAATCAACAGGCCTACTGATGCTTGCTCGCCCGGTGGCGGATGTAGATCGCCAGGGCGTTGAAGCTCAGCAGCACGACCAGCAGGACGATGATGCCGGCGGCGGCGACGGTCTGGAAGTCGCGGTTCGGCTCGCCGGACCACTTGTAGATGTTCAGCGGCAGGGCGGAGAAGCGGTCCAGCAGGTTGCCGGGCGTCGTCGTGACGTAGCCGACCCCGCCGATGGCGAGCAGGGGCGCCGCCTCGCCGATCGCGCGGCTGATGGCCAGGATCGTGCCGGTGCAGATGCCGGGGATCGCGGCGGGCAGGGCGGTCTTGCTGATCGACTGCCACTTGGTCGCGCCCAGCGCCAGCGCGCCCTGCCGGTAGCTGCCGGGCACGGCACGCAGCGCCTCCTGCGACGCGACGATCACGATCGGCAGGATGACCAGCATCAGCGTCAGCCCGCCCGTGAGCACGCCGCGCCCGAACGGCAGCGACAGGTAGTACCAGTGCTTCTCATCGACACGCACCGGCGGCTTGCCGATCATCATCGTGTCCGGCACCCGGAAGGAAAACTCGGCGGTCACCGCGACAGCGATCGCGCGGTTCTGGTACGTGATCCGGTCCTTGAGCTTGCCCTTCCCGTCGATCTGCGCGATCGCCTCGGTCAGCTCGTCGCGGAACGTGTCCGGGTCCGACTCCCAGGTGCCCGCGGCGATGGCGGCGTCGGCGATCTCCTCCGCCTTGGCCCGGTCGATCTGCGGGGTGCGGTTCACGCGTGTTTTCTTGACCTCGTCCTTGAGCGCCTTGGTGAACGCGTCCATCTCCTCCTGGATGCGCGTGCGCGTCGGCTCGACGTCTTCCTGGGTGATCCAGGTGAACTCGGGCGCGGTTTCGTCCAGCGACTTGGAGGTGTAGTAGGTCAGGTCCTCGGACGCCGGGACGACCTCGGGGTCGTAGCGCAGTGACGCGTTGCGCGGGATGTAGTACGACTTCTTGTCCTCGGCGACGTAGAGGTCGTACCAGTCCTGGCCGATGGTGAAGTTGCTCTGGCCGATGGGCCCGAACAGGCCGAACATCATGGCGAACGCGCTGGCGCCGAGGATGCCGTAGACGATCGACGGCACGCCGGCGAGGTTGCGGATGTTGGTCTCGATGAAGTTGTGGGCCCACAGCAGGGCGGGGTGGCGCGGCTTGTACTCCTCGATGAGCACCGCGGTGCCCACGCCCAGCGGGATGGCGCAGACGGCGCAGATGGCGACGACAACGATCGAGCCGACCAGCGAGATGCGGACGCCCGCGTCCGCCGCGTCCGACGAGTTGCCCTGGCGCAGGAAGTCCAGGCTCAGCCCGCCGACGCCCTGGGTCAGGATCGACAGCAGCAGCACGATGAGCATCGTGATCGCCAGCAGCGTCGCGCACAGGCACAGCGTGCGGAACGCGGCGTCGCGTTTCATGCGACCGGCGTTGGAGCGCTGGGTGCGGCCGGGCGGCGGGTTGTTCGCGGGGTCGGCCATGAGGTTTAGTCGTACTTCTCCCGGAAGCGTTTCTGGATCAGGTTCCCGAGGATCGTGATCCCCAGCGTCATCACGAACAGCGTCGCGGCGACGGCGTAGGTCGAGTAGTACGCGATCGAGCCGTGCTCGGCGTCGCCCTTGTACACGTTGACGATGAAGCCGGTCATCGGCAGCACCGACTCGTTGAGCGACAGCGCGCTCTTGACGTTCTCGACCGCCCCGCCCTGTTCCACCAGCTTGACCGAGGACAGGCCCGCGGCGAGCGCGACGATCATCGTCTCGCCCACCGCCCGGGCGATCGCCAGCAGGAACGCGGCGCTGACGCCCGACAGCGCCGCGGGGACGACGACGCGCGTCGAGGTCTCGAACTTGCTCGCGCCCAGCCCGTACGACCCCTCACGCAGCGCCTGCGGCACGGCGCGCAGCGCGTCCTCGGACAGCGAGATCACGATCGGCAGGCACATGATGCCGACGGCCAGGCCCGCGCTCATCGCGTTGAACGCGCCGAACTCGAAGAGCCCGAACAGCCCCGCCGGCTCGGTGATCACCTCCTTCGTCACCGGGTCGACCATCTTGTTGCCGTTCTCGTCGCGCACCGCGACCTGCAGCCACTCCCACCGCAGCAGCACGGGGGTGATGAAGGTGACCGCGAAGAAGCCGAAGACGACCGTCGGCACGCCGGCGAGGACCTCGAGGATCGGCTTGATGAACGCGCGGACGCGCGGCTTGGCGTACTCGCTGAGCCACACCGCCGCGATCAGCCCGACCGGCAGCGCGAAGGCCATCGCGACGAAGGCGACCTTCAGCGTGCCCAGGATCAGCGGCCAGATGCCGAAGTGCTTGACCCCGCCCATCTGCGGGTTCCACTGCAGGCCGAAGAAGAAGTCGCCGGGCTTGACGACGGTGTTGACCCCCTGGTCGTCGGGGTGCCCGCCGGGGTCGAAGAAGGCGATCGTCTCGCGGGCGAGGATGAAGATGATCCCCAGCGTGATGGCGACGGTGATCCCCGCGCAGCAGATCAGCGACGCCAGGATCAGCCGCTCGCGGACCGCCCGCAGCGTCACGGAGCGCGGCCGGCCCAGGGTGTGTGCAGGTGTTGAGGTGGCGTCGGTCATCTCAATGGAAACTGTCAGTAGGACAGGCATTCTTGCCTGTCGTTCGGCGCAGCCGAATCGCGGATCGGGTCAGGCCTTCGGCCTGTTGACAGGCAGGAATGCCTGTCCCCCTTTGTGCCTTCTGCGTCGGTTGAAGAAGACGACACGCCGTCGGCAGACGGCGTGTCGTGCTGGGCGGACATCATACATGGCATGCAAGCACGGCGGTTGCCCTACTTGTAGACCTCGGTCACCGGGCCCTCGACCTTGTTGCCGTCCTTGTCGGTGTAGAAGGTGCCGGTCGTTCGGTTGCGCAGGTTGGCCTTCGCCTTGTCGTACACCGACGAGGGCAGGGCGACGTAGCCGACTTCCTCGGCGAACTCGCCGGCGTCGGCGAGGTAGAACTCGACGAACGCCAGGACCTCGGGCCGGTCCAGCGAGGACTTCTTGGCGTAGATGAACAGCGGGCGGGAGAACGGGTTGTAGCTGCCGTTCTCGATCGTCTCCGCCGTCGGGCTCACGGCCTTGCCGTCCTTGTTGATGATGGGCACGGCCTTGAGCACGCCCTGGTTCTCGAAGAAGTAGGCGGCGCCGAAGAAGCCGATCGCGCCGCGGTTGCCCTTGATACCGTTGACCAGCACGTGGTCGTCTTCCGACTCGCTGACGTCGTCGCGGATCGCGTCGTCGCTCTTGCCGACGACCACTTCCTTGAAGTAATCGAACGTGCCCGAGTTCGTGCCGGGGATGTACATCTCGATCTCGGTCGCCGGCCAGGCCGGGTCCACGTCCTTCCAGGTCTTGACCTTGCCCTTGTTCGAGGCCAGGAAGATCATCTTGAGCTGGTCAACGGTCAGCTTGTCAACCCAGGTGTTGCTCTTGTTCACCGCGATCGTCAGGCCGTCGTACGCGACCGGCAGCTCGATGTACTCGATGCCGGCGTCCACCAGCTTGCCGTGCTCGCTGGCCTTGATCGGGCGCGAGGCGTTGGAGATGTCGGTCTCGCCGGCGGCGAACTTCTTCATCCCGCCGCCCGTGCCCGAGAAGCCGACGGTGATGTTCACGTCGCCGTGCTCTTCGTTGAACACCTCCGCGACGAGCTGGGTGATCGGGTAGACCGTGGACGAGCCGTCGACATTGATCTCGCCGGTGAGCTTCTGGGCCGAAGCGCCGGTGGCGAGCGTCGTGGCCGCCGCGGCGACCAGGGTGGTACGCTTGATGAACTGGAGCATGGGTTTTTCCTCGTGGAAGGTGGGGAACAGTGTTGGGATGCCCTTTGGAAGACACCCACAAAGTAGCGCCGATTCGTTAACAAACGGTTAGCGATGTGCAAACAATGAGTGAGATGCGTTAAATCGCCGAGCCTGCTCCTTACCGGCCCTTCCGCTAAACTCCACCGCATGATCGACACCCGTTTGACAGCCCGGACCGGCCGGTCGGCGTGCGGCCTCGCCCTGTGCCTGCTCGCCGCCCTGGCCGGCTGCTCGAGCGACGGCGGGGTCAGCTACGCGTCGGTCTACGAGGGCATCTTCGGCGACGAGCCCCCGCCCACGCCGGTCCAGGCGGTCGCGATGATGTTCGACCGCGACGACGCCGACAACCGCCGCAAGGGCCTGAACTGGATCGCCGCGTCGCCCTTCGGCGGGGAGGCGGAGTACCTGGCCAGCTACCGCCTGCTCGCCGACGATCCGGACCCCAGCGTCCGCGCCGCCGCCGCCCACGCGATCGGCGAGCACGGCGAGGTCGCGGACGCGATGCTGCTGGCGGTCATGCTGGGCGACGACGACGCGCTGGTCCGCTGGCAGGCCGCCGACGGCCTGCGCAAGCTGCACAACCCCGACGCGGTCGAGGCGCTGCTCGCACGCCTGGACGAGGACATCGAGGAAGACGCGGACACGCGCGCCGCCACCGCGATGGCGCTCGGCCAGTACGCGGACCGTGTCGTGCTCGGCCGGCTGACCGGCGCGCTGGAGGACCGCAGCTTCACCGTTGTCAACGCGGCGCACGGCTCGCTGATCCAGCTCACCGGCCACGACGCCGGCCTGGACCCGCGCGCCTGGTCCGACTGGGCCGCCACCGCGACCGACCCCTTCGCCAACCAGCAGCCCTACACCTACAAGCCGTACCAACCCACCCGCGGCTGGATCGACCGCAACGTCACGTTCTGGAACAACGACGACAAAGACCCGCAGACGCCGAGGGGACTGAGCAAGGCGGACGGGGAGTAGTTCAAATCGAACTGGCGGTGTTAGCCGTCGCCTGCAAGGCGACGCGGGCACAGACTGATGTGTTTACCCTCTCGACGCCCACTCGGTCTCAAAAGGCTCGAGCTGCTTCTTCAACCGCTCGTGCTCGTCCTGCAGACCGCTGAACTTCGTGTGGTCCTTGTACGTCTCCGGGTCGGCGAGCCGGGCTTCGACCTCGGCGATCTGTGACTCGATCGACTCGATCTTCTTTTCCAGGTCTTCAACCGACAGGTTGCCGAGGGACCTATTCTTTTTGTTCTTGTTGGTTTTCTTAGCGTTCTTGCCCCCGCCCGCTGAAGCGGGCTCGGCCGATGCGCTGGCCCTGCCTTGGCGTCTTGGCGACTTGGCGTCTCGGTGTTTCTTGCCTTGGTTCGAGTCTTTCTTCGCCTCCACCTTGTCCGCATCGATCAGGACATCCGATCCGTCCTGCGATTCGAGGTACTCGCTGTACGTGCCTAGGAAATGCT
>JANQKT010000047.1 GCA_028280965.1 Phycisphaeraceae bacterium | reverse complement strand
CGTCAGCAGGACCTGCGCCGCCGAGATGCGCACGGCCGGGACGGGGCTGTCGGCGCTGCCGATCGTGGGCGTGAGCTCCTCGCGCCGCAGCGCGCGCTCGCGCCGGACGCGCAGCCGGGCGTACGCGACGACGCCGACCACGCCGATGGCCGCGGCGCTGAGGTACACCGCGCGGAACAGCCAGGGGTTGTCCTGCTGGTAGCGGTCGAACAAAGCCGCCGCCGCGATGGGCAATAGCGCGAGCATCATCGTGTTGATGAGCATGAGCCGGCCGGTGATGCGCGAGCGCGAGTGGCGGGGGTAGTTGGCGCGCCAGATCACCGTGCGTGCCGTGAGGACGCCGGAGAACACGCAGCGCGCCAGGACGTAGAGCACGACCAGTGATGTCGCGCTGCTCGATGTAGCCGGGAGCAGCGCGATCCCAACGACGACCACGAGCATGACGGCCTGGAACCCGGCGAGCATCGCGGCCTTGGCCCGGCCGTGCATCAGCCGCGCCCAGAGCGTCGAGGTAAAGTTGGCGAACATCGGCGCCGCGGCGATCGTCGCCAGCCCGAACGGGCCGACATCAAACAGCAGCGTAGCGATGATGACAACCACGCCCGCCTCGAGCATCGCCAGCGGGAAGGTGAAGCCGACCTCGCCGACCAGTTCGCGCGCGTACGCCCGGCGGACAAATGCGGGCTGCGCCGCCGGCGCGAAGCCGCGGAGATAATTCAACAGGGGCATGAGAAACCGTTTTGCACAATAGCCGCGACGCTACGCGTCGCCGGCGAGTGATGATAAGTGTGTTGGCGTCTGCCTGCGATGCGTAGCGTCGCGGCTGATCAAATCATTTCACATACTGCGCCTGATACCACGCCCAAAGCTCCGCCAGCCCGTTGCGCACCGGCGTCTGCGGGTCGTAGCCCAGCAGCTCGCGCGCCTTGCCGATGTTCGCGAACGTGATCGCCGGCTCGCTCGGCGGGGCGTCGGGGGTTTCTAGGATCGCCTGCTTGCCGACCAACTCCTCGATGATCGTCACGAAGTCCGCCATCAAGACCGGCTCGCCCCGACCAAGATTGACGACCTCGTAGCCCAGCGGCTTGTCGACCGCGAGCACAACGCCCTGCACGATGTCGTCAACAAACGTCCAGTCGCGCTTCATCTGCCCGGCGTTGAACAGCGTGATCGTCTCGCCGCGGTAGACCCGGTCGGTGACCATGAAGGGCATCATGTCCGGCCGGGCGCGCGGGCCGTAGACGCTGAAAAACCGCACGGCGGTGAAGTTCAGGCCGTGCAGGTTGTGATACGTGTAGCCCATCAGCTCGATCGCTTTTTTCGACGCCGGGTACGCCGACAGCGGGGCGTTGCTTGGGTCGGTCTCGGTGAAGGGCAGCTGTTTCGTGTGGCCGTAGGCGCTAGAGGTCGAGGCGAAGACGAAGTTTCCGACGCCGTGTTCTTTCGCCGCCTCGAGCAGGTTGACGCTGCCGACGATGTTGACATCGGTGTACAGCGGCGCCCGGCCGATCGAGTAGCGGACGTTCGCCATCGCGGCAAGGTGGGCGACTGCGGCGGGCTTGCGCTCGGCGAAGACCTGCATCATCGCCTCGGCGTCACGGATGTCGGTCTCGCAGAGCGTGAAGCGCTCGTGGTCCTTGAAGCCGGCGACGTTGGCGCGCTTCTGATCGACGCTGTAGTAGTCGTTGAAGTTGTCGATGCCGATCACGGATCGGCCCTGGTCGAGCAGCACCTCGGCGAGGTGCGAGCCGACCAGCCCGGCGACGCCGGTGATGAGGACGGGGTTGGCGGGGTCGGCCATGACCGTTGCTTCCGTGTGGGGACAAAGACACCGCGGCCCCGCTGATCAGCCGTGCAGCAGGGCGGGCGTATGTTATCCCATCGGTTGGACCGGGTCTGAGCGGCGCGTCAGCCCGCGGCTTGCCGGTGGTTGGGCGCGGCATCCGCATGGCCGGGCAGGGCCTGTTCCGACGCATCGGCAGTGCGCACGCCGAAGTGGTCGTAGTGGTCGTGCATGTACCGGACCAGCGCCATCAAGAACATCGCGATGCCGATGATCTCCATGCCCTCTTCGAAAACGATCAGCAGCGAGAAGCCAAAGTCCTCGGAGTAGCGGTTGGCGTAGAGGCCGGAGATCGTCTCAAAGCCGATCGCCCCGCCGATATACACCGCCGCGGAAACGGCGAACCACATGCGCGTCCGGGGGGGCAGACGAAGCCAGAACCTGAAGAAGAGCGCGACGACGGCGACGACCAGCACAAACCCCATCACGACCCACTTGTACTTGAGCCCATCAAAGGCCGAGAACGACTTGCCCAGCGCCCCGAAGTTCTCGTGGATCATCATTACCTCATCCACCGCGAGGTAGCAGAACATCACCCCGAGCCCCAGCCAGGGCAGCGCGGAGCGCAGCGACCGTGTGACCGCGTGCCTGGCGATAATGAATAGCAGCAATGCCGCGGCCAGCAGCTGCAGCCCGCTGTAGTACGCCGGGGCGTTGTGCTCGCTCTGCAGGCGGAACATCGCCACAAAGCCCAGCAGCCGCCGACGGTCGAGGATGTGCGCGCTGAACTGGCCGAGCAGGTGGAACACGATCAGCGTCACGATCACAACCACAAGGGTGCGCTTGATCACCCGGATCTGTTGGTCTGTGAACATCCCGCCACTCCTGTTTGCGACCCCGTCAAGACCAAACCTAAGTCTAACACTGTGAAGTGAAAACTAGAAATATAAGCCAATTATGAACTATATGTAAGACATACCGGCAATGCAATGCCTGACCCGAACAATCACACGCTCGGCGGGGAGGCGGGTAGGGCGAGCGGGATTGGGGGTTGTTCGGCCTTTGGGCGGCGTCACGACCAAGCGGTGGCACGAGCAGCCGCTACTTGACCGGGTTCTTCAGCTTCTCGTCCCGGCGGAGCGACTCGCGGTAGCGACCGAACGTGCCGGCGGTGGATCGCTCGACCGATTCGATCACCCGCGCGACCTGCGCGTGGTCGGGGTAGGCCTGTTTGAGCTCGGCGAGCGCCGCGGCGGTGTGGCCGATGCCCTCGCCCTCGGCGATGTTGCGGTACAAGAGCCGCCAGGCGTGCTTGAGCGCGTGCAGCGCCTCCGTGCCCAGTCCGTGACGCTGGACCGCGACCGCGTTGACCGCGCGGACCTTCGCCGGGTTGCCCTCGACGAACATATAGGGCGGGACATCATGCACGACGCGGGTCATGCCGGCGACGAAGCCGTAGGCCCCGATCGTGACGAAGTGGTGCACCGCGCTCGCTCCGCCGATCGCCGCGTGGTCCTCGACCAGCACGTGCCCGGCGAGCTGGACGGTGTTGGTAATCACGACGTGGTTGCCGATCACGCAGTCGTGGGCGATGTGCGCGTAGGCCATGATCAGGTTGTCGTCGCCGATCGTCGTGACGCCGGTGTCCGCATCCGTACCCTTGTGGATGGTGACGTGCTCGCGGATCTCGTTGCGGTCGCCGATAACGAGGCGCGAGTCTTCGCCGACGAATTTGAGGTCCTGCGGGTCCCCGCCGAGCACCGCGCCCGGCCAGACGACGCACTGGCTGCCGATCGAGGTCCGGCCGTACACGCAGACATTGGCGCGCAGCTCGGTGCCCTCGGCGACTATGACCGACGCCCCGACATGGCACTGCGGGCCGATCACCACGCCCTCGCCGAGCGTCGCGCCTTTCTCGATGATCGCGGTGGGGTGGATCGTTGGCATCAGACCTCACTCATGCCCACAGCGTTGCGTAGCAACGCTGTGGGAAGCGAATTATAGATCACTCGATCCCACGGCATGACGGTGTAACGCCGTGGGCATGGACAGAGACTACTCCTGCTTGTCTGGATCAGCGTTGTAGATATGTAGCCGGTTCTCACTGATAGACATCTCAAAGACTGCAAGCAAAACTTTGCTCAGGCCACGCATCACCGAGCCAAAGACAATCAGCATGATGGACATAAAGCCAAGCAAAACCGCATTGATCATCCCGACCAATCCGCCGTTGCCAATATGAAAAAGTATCACTATAAAAATAATCAGCGCAAGCAAAACACCAAGCAAACCAAGAAGCGTTGCCATCGCGGCAGATTTTGATGCGCTTGATTCATAATCTTTTGCATCATCGGTCCACTGTGCTTTCTCGTAGAAGTTCTTCATGAGCATCCCCATTATTGAAGATTCTATTCAGTCATCATCCACCATCATGAACTTGACCTCGGCCTCCGCGGCGAGTTCTTCGCCGACGTAGGCTCGGCAGCGCATGTGGGCGAGGCGGGCGCGGATCTTGACGGCCTCGGCCTCGAGGAAGAGCTGGTCGCCGGGCGTCACCGGCTTGCGGAGCTTGACGCGGTCCAGCGACAGCAGCACCGGCAGCTTGCCGACCTGCGAGAGCGATTGGCCGATGAGCACGCCGGACAGCTGCGCCATCGCTTCGACGACGAGCACGCCGGGCATGATCGGCGTGTTGGGGTAGTGGCCCTGGAAGAACGGCTCGTTGATGGTGACGTTCTTGATGCCGACCGCGCGCCGCTCGCCGTCGATCTCGATCACGCGGTCCACCAGCAGCATCGGGTAGCGGTGGGGCATCATGCGGAACAGCCCGCGGATGTCCAGCTCCTCGGCGGACCGGCCCAGCTCGCGGAGTGTCTGCCTGCGGTGCTGGGCGATGAGCTTCTTAACCAGGAGCTGATTGAGCGCATGGCCGGACTTGTACGCGACGATGCGGCCCTGGATCGGCGCGCCCAGCAGGTACAGGTCGCCGATCAGGTCGAGCATCTTGTGCCGGACCGGCTCGTCATCGAAGCGGAAGCTGTTGTTACCCAGCGGCCTGCCATCCGTGCCGATCACCAGCGCGTCGTCCTCGGTCAGGTGGGGGAACAGCCCCGCGGCCTTGGCCTGCTCGGCCTCGGCCTTGGTCGAGAACGTCCGGCTGGGCGCGATCTGCTTCTTGTAGTCATCCTTGTTGAAGTCGAAGCTGACCAGCTGCCGGCCGATCGGGCCCTCGCCGTAGTCCAGCTCGTACAGCAGCGTCATCTCCGGCTCGTCGCTGGGCGTGGCGGCGACGACCGAATCGCCGTCGCGTACGATGACCGGCTCGGTGATGACCAGCGGCCTGCGCGGTGCGTCGTTGTCGGCCCGGCCGGCCTGCTCGAGCGCTTCGACAAACGGCAGGGCCGAGCCGTCCATCACCGGCACCTCCGGCCCGTCCACCTCGATCAGCAGGTTGTCCAGACGCAGGGCGGCGGCGGCGGAGAGCAGGTGCTCGACGGTATCGACGCTCGCCTCGCCCTGCTTGATCGCCGACCGGCGGGGGCGCTTGACCACGCGCGAGACCAGCGCGGGGATCGCCTCGCCCTTGAGGTCCGTGCGGACAAAGACGAGGCCATGGTTCGCTGGCGCGGGCTTGAACACCAGGTTCACAACCTGCGGGTTGAACAGGCCCGGGCCCGAGATCGTCACCGGCTTGTCGATGGTCTGCTGGGGTTGCATAGGGGAATTGGAACTCAGATCACTTCGCTCAGGAAAACCGCCCCAAGCCAATTAAAGGTCTCTCAAAACCTTCCGCACCTGCTTCATCATGTCGGGCAGCTTCTTGATCGCGATCTCTTCGCGGATTTTTTCTTTGAGCTGGCACGCCGGGTAGCCGCCCCAGGCCTCGCCGTCGGGGATGTCGTTGATGACCGCGGCCCCGCCGGCGATGGAACAGCCCTTGCCGACATGGACGTGGTCCTTGAGCATGGCCTTGCCGCCGATGAGCGTGCCGTCGCCGATCGTGCACGACCCGCCGATGCCGACGCAGCCGGAGATGACGACCATGTTGCCCAGCCGGCAGTTGTGCCCGATCTGGACAAGGTTGTCGAGCTTGCAGTGGTCGCCGAGCACGGTCGCGTCGAACTTGGCGCGGTCCACGCAGGTGTTGGCGCCCAGCTCGCAATCGTTACCGATGCGGACCACGCCGATCTGCGGGATCTTGATGAGCCTGGGACTCGGTCCGGACTTATCGGCGCGGTAGCCGAAGCCGTCGGCACCGATGACGACGCCGGGGTGGAGGATGCAGCGGTCGCCGACCGTGCATCGGTCACGGACAACGGCGCCGGACCAAAGCTCGCAGTTCTCACCGATGACCGCGTCGTCGAAGAGCGTGACGCCGGTGTGGAGCGTGGTGTGTGCGCCGACCTTGACGCCTGGCTTGATCACGCAGTTGGGCCCGATGCGGCAGCCCTCGCCGATCGTCGCGGTCTCGGCGACCAGGGCCGAGGGGTGCACGCCCTTGGGCGGCCTGGGTGTCGGCGGGGCGAACGCCGCGAGCACCTTCGCCATCGCCAGGTCCGCGTTGTCAACCACAATCAGCGCCCGCCCGTCGCCGGGCTCGACCGCGATCTCCGAGCCGACCAGCGCCGCCGACGCGCCCGACTCGGCCCACATGTGCGCGTACTGCTCGCTGCCGATGAACGTGAGCTGGCCCGGCCCGGCCAGCTCGATCTCTGCGAGCGAGCGCACCTCGATATCGCCCGGGCCCTTGAGCCCGCCGTCCACCAATTCCGCGATCGCCTGGGTCGTCTGCGACACCAAAAGTCCTTACAAAAAAGTTAAGCCACGCACGGGTCAACGCAGCTCCTGGCGGAATCCCGGAGCATGCGGCCGCAAAGCGCTGTGACGTGTTGCCCAAGGCCGCTTATCCGCGCCCCGTTGCGATCGCCAGGAGCCTATGGAGTCACTCCGACACCATCAACTCTGACAAAACAATCAGTTCCCGCGGTTCTGGTGGTCCAGATTCATCTGCTCCAGCACCAACGGCGTCAGGTTGACCTTGTCCGAGCGGTACACCACCCGCCGATTACCGATCGCCTGCACGAGCTGCTCGGGGTTGAGCTGCTCGAAGTCCGGTGAAGGCGTGTCGAACAACACCAGGTCGTAGCCCTGGCGCTCGGCGACCGCGGCGACGGTCTTGTCGATGTCGCCGTACAGCTCGATCAGGAACGTGCGCTGGTCACGCAGCAGGTACTGCTGCTGGATCTGCTGCCAGGCCTGGAACTCCGAGAGCGCTTCGATGATCTCGCGCTCCTTCTTGGCCCGGTCCTGAGCGTTGGCGATCAGGTCCAGGTCCAGCTGCATCTGCTTGATATCGCTTTGCTTCTTGTCGGATTCGGCCTTCAACGTGTTGCGGCGCTTCTGCATCTCGCCCTGGAACGTTGTGTTCTTGTCGCACTTCTGGATCAGCTCGCCGACATTCACAACGGCGACGGCGGTCTTGTCGGCCTTGGCCTGGTTCTGGGCCTCCAGGCGCTGTGCGCCAAAGCCCGCCAGGCCGATCCCAAAGGCGGCGGCGGCGAGCAGGCAGATCATCAATCGGGTTCGGCGTTTCATCTTGGCGTTCCTTCCCGGGGTGGGGGTGCTTGGTTCGTGGGGTGTTCGGCGTCGGTCGGACCAACTATCCTATCAGACGACGGCCGAACGCTCCGGGTTTCGGGGATTGGCATAGCACCGGGCGGGAGCCCGGGGCCCAGATAAAAGGGCTTGGGCAACACGTCACAGCGCGTTGCGGCCGCATGCTCCGGGCTCCCGCCCGGTGCTAAACAGGGCTATCCCTACCCCATCGCCAGCTTCGTGAACACCAGCACGTCGTACAGCGCGTGCACCGCGACGACGATCCCGAAGCCCCGGCCGAGGTAGATCGCCGCGAAGTACACCCCCGCGACGGTGAAGAACAGGAACTTGGTCATCTCAAAGCCGTACTGCCCGCCGAGGAACGTGAAGTGCACCAGCGAAAAGCCCAGCGACGACAGCACCACCGCCGCGATCGTGCACACCTCCTCGGGCAGCGACAGGAGGTCCTTGGCGACCAGGTGGATCAGCGCGATCGCGACCAGGCGGAAAACCAGTTCCTCGTACACGCCGGCCCCGATCGCGACGACCATGTTCTTTCGCCAGGCCTCCCAATCGATCGACGACAGCGACGCGCCGGGGATCGGCTCGCGGACCAGCACGGTCATCAGGACGAACAGCGGCACCGCCAGGATCAGCGACTCGGCGAGCATGACCGCGTACAGCTTCGGCTCGGGCGCCCACGGGTCTTTTTTGCGCGCCAGGTGCATGCCCAGCAGCACCGCCGCCGCCGCGATCGCTGGCAGGTGCACGCCCGTCACGCCGAACAGCGCGAAGAACTGCCCGAGCATCTGGTTGGCGGTGAGCTTGGTGTCCGCGAGCACCGTCACCGCGCCGATCTCGTAGATCACCAACAGCGGCAGCAAGAAGTACAGCGCCTGCAGCGGCCACTGCGAGCGGTCCCAGTAGGTCTGGATGGAGTCGTGGCGGCTGATCGCTAGTTTGTTCCGTGTGCCTTGGGCTCCCTCTCCCTTCTAGGGAGAGGGCGGGGGGTGAGGGTCGGGCGCAAAACCAACCAACACTTACGTAGATTTCATTGTGACTATAACGCTGGACCCTCACCCCAACCCTCTCCCCAACCCTCTCCCTGGCAGGGAGAGGGGGCAAGCCAACATCAATACGTCAGCACCGCGTGCGCCTCGCCGTAGGCGTTGAGCTTGTCTCGGCCACTCAAGAACGACAGCTCGATGAGCACCGTGACACCGACGATCTCCCCGCCCATTTTTTTGACCAACTCGCAGCAGGCCTGCATCGTCCCGCCGGTCGCCAAGAGGTCGTCCACCATGAGGACTTTCTGGCCTTTGCCGACCGCGTCCGTGTGGATCTCCAGCTTGTCCGTGCCATACTCCAGCTCGTAGTCCATCGCGTGCGTGTCGTAGGGCAGCTTGCCGGGCTTGCGGATCGGCACGAAGCCGGCGGACAGGGCCTGGGCGATCGCGGTGCCGAAGATAAACCCGCGCGACTCGGCCCCGCAGACCAGCTCGACGCCCATCCCCCGGTACGGGTTGGCCATCTGCTCGACCGCCATCGCCAGCCCTGCAGGGTGCTTGAGCAGCGGCGAGATGTCCTTGAACACAATCCCGGGCTTGGGGTAGTCGGCGATGTCGCGGATGAGGGTGTGCAGGTCCATATCGGGATTCGGGAGCAGGGAATAGGGAGCCGGGCAAGCAGACCAAGTCGATCCGATCGTTTCAGGTTGTACCATGTTCGGTTGCATCGGGTGATGCCCAGCAATCGAAGTTGCCGATGCCTCTCCGGGCTGCGATGCTTTTGGCAGTCATCCAGCTCGCCCAACTCCCTATTCCCTGCTCCCGAACCCCTAGACGTATGGACGCATTCCACATCAACGGCGGCAAGCCCCTGCGCGGGGCCGTCCGCATCAACGGCTCGAAGAACGCGGCCCTGCCGCTCATGGCCGCGTCGCTGCTCACCACCGAACCGGTCACCCTCCGTGGCGTGCCCAACCTCTCGGATATCCGCGCGATGCAGGAGCTGCTCGCCTCCCTGGGCCTGGCGTTCAGCGACACGAGCCACAGCTCACCACCGACCCAAGCCGCTCCAGAGCGCAGCGCCGGGGCGGGCCCAGCCCCCGACAAGATCGACCCCAAGTACAGCGGCCTCTCCGAACTCATCAAACCCAAGAGCATCTCCACACCGACGCTGAGTGTTAGTGAAACGCCTGAGCCCGCGCCCCAGACCGCGAACGACCCGTCCACCCTCACCATCACCACCGCCGACAACACCCGGACGCTGGCCCACTACGACATCGTCCGCAAGATGCGCGCCGGCATCTGCGTGCTCGGGCCCCTGCTCGCGGCCCGCGGTGAGGCCCGCGTCTCCCTGCCCGGCGGGTGCGCGATCGGTGATCGGCCGGTGGACCTGCACATCCGCGGCCTCCGCGCCCTAGGCGCCGAGATCAACCTCGAGGGCGGCTACATCATCGCCAAGCCGCCCGCCGGCGGCCGCCTGCGCGGCACGACGCTCTTCCTCGGCGGGCCCAACGGCTCGACCGTGCTCGGCACCGCCAACGTCCTCTGCGCCGCCGTGCTGGCCGAGGGGACGACCGTCATCGAGTCCGCCGCCTGCGAGCCGGAGATCACCGACCTCTGCGTCCTGCTCAAGAAGATGGGCGCCCAGATCACCGGCGAAGGCACGCCGCGCATCACCATCGAGGGCGTTGACCGCCTCCACGGCACCGAGCACGACGTCCTGCCCGACCGCATCGAGGCCGGCACCTACGTCATGGCCGCCGCGATCACCGGCGGGGACGTCACCCTCGAGAACTTCCCGACCGACACCCTCCTCGCCGCCATCGACCGGCTCGAAGAGATGGGCATCAGCCTTGAACGGCTCAGCGATTCAAACACCCCCGGCCTGCGCGACACCGTCCGCGTGATCACCCCGCGCATCTTCCAGCCCGTCCAGGTCGTCACCCAGCCCCACCCCGGCTTCCCGACCGACCTGCAGGCGCAGCTGATGGCGCTGCTCACACTCAGCGACGGCAACTCGATCGTGACCGAAAAGATCTTCCCCGACCGCTTCCTTCACGTCGCCGAGCTGCTGCGCATGGGCGCGAACATCACGCGCGTCGGCAACTCCGCGGTCATCACCGGCACCCGCCAGCTCTTCGGCGCCCCGGTCATGGCCAGCGACCTGCGCGCCTCGGCGGGCCTGGTCATCGCCGGGCTTGCGGCCCGCGGCCAGACCACCATCAACCGCGTCTACCACCTGGACCGCGGCTACCAGCAGATGGAAAAGACGCTGCAAGCCCTAGGCGCGGATATCGAGCGGGTGAAGATGTAAAAAGCCGCCGATGCTATCGGCGGTCTTCAACGCATCGCAAAGACCGCGGACACCGTCCGCGGCTTAATCAGACATCACACTCACTCGTAAGCATCCGCCGGCGTGAAGCTGAACTGCTGGCCGCCGACGGAGGCCTCGACCATCGCGCCCTTGGCGTCGATGATGAAGACGCGCACGCCGTTGTCGTAGTCGGCGCTGGCCGAGGCGTCGGCGTTGACGATGACCGCGGAGGCCTCGGCGGCGAACTCGAGCGTCTCGCGCTTCAGGTCACGCAGCGAGGGGTTGTCCTTGAAGAAGATGATCTCGCTGTAGGCCTGCCCGCCGATCTGGAAGCCGATCGAGCCTTTCTGGATCAGCGCGTAGCCGGTGACCTTGCCGTCCTCCAGCAGCACGCCGCGGCCCTGGGCGTAGCCGACACCGAAGGCCCCCTCGCCGACGGTCGGGAAGACCGCGACGCCGACGGACGTGTCGTCGTAGACTTTGTAGAGGCCGGGGTTGAGCTGCTTGAACCGGGCGAGCGCACGGTTCGCGTCGCTCTTCAGCGCGGCCCGGTCCTCGGCGCTGGCGGGCGCGGTCGAGCAGCCAACCGAACCCAAAGCAACAAACATCAGAACGGCGAGCAGGGCGGTACGCATGTGAGACTCCTGGTTAGCGGCAAATAAGACAGCGGAGCGGTGATTGTATCTGCAACCCGGCAGGCCGCCCCGCATACCCGCCCGTCGGCTCCGCCCTGCCGCAGCACAGTCACTCGCCGCGAAAAGGGGGGCCATCCGACGCCATGCACTGCGGAGATTCCGTGGTGTCCCGCCTTATAATGGCCCGCCCGGGCCCAGGATAAACAGCCCGATGAAGAGCGCTAAGTGCACCCGTGCGATCCTGTCCGCCTCGATGCTGGCCTGTGTCGGCCAAGCCGCGTTTGCCGTGCCCAGCGGCTACGACCTGGTCTGGGCGGACGAGTTCAACGGCGATTCACTGGACACGATGAAGTGGCAGGACAAGTACCCGTGGGGCCGGACGCACAACCACAAGGCTTATGCGTCACCGGATGCGCTCTCGTTCAACGGCAGCAACCTCACCATCACCGCCACGGACACGCCCAGCGGCAACAAGGACTTTACGTCCGGCGCGATCAGCACGGGGTACAGCAAGTTCCGCGTCACCGAGGGGTATATCGAGGCGAGTATCGATCAGCCCAGCCAGCCCGGCTCGTGGACGGCGTTCTGGATGCTCGATTCCGGCTGGCCGCCGGAGATCGACATCATGGAGTTCCCGATCAGGGACACCTCCGGCGGGTCGAACGACCTGTACCGCTACAAGAACAACTACCACTGGGGCTCGGGCGGCAACCCGCAGTCGATCGGCACGCCCGACATCTGGGCCGGGTCGAACCTCGCCAGCGGCTACCACCGCTACGGCCTGCGCTGGACGGCCAACAAGCTCGAGTTCTACCTTGACGGCAACAAGGTCCGTGAGTTCGCCAACTCGGGCGCGATCAGTGACATGGCCAGCGGGTACCTGATCCTCAACTACGCGGTGGGCAACGCCAACAACTGGGGCGGCGAGCTGCCCAACGCCGTCAACCCCGACACCTGGACCAACACCGGCAACAAGATGAAGGTCGACTGGGTCCGCGTCTGGGAGAAGACCGCGAACATGGACACGCGGCTGATCGACCCGCAGGGCGACGGCTACGCCGAGTGGGACTGGGACGGGAGCTGGGACAACGGCGTGCCCTCGCAGGCCGCGCAGACCGTGCGCTTCGGCACGCAGGGCTCGGCGACGCAGGACATCGAGTGGGATAAATTCCGCGCGACCGGCCGGATGTACTTCGATGGCGACACCGCGTTTACGATCGGCAGTGGCAACGAGTCGCTGCTGTTCGCGATGAACAACGGCAACGACTGGTCACGCGTCTGGGCCAATGCCGGCGCGGGGGGCCACACGATCAAGACACGTGTCGAGGTGTGGTCCAACCTGTCGGTCTTGAACAGCACGCCCGGCGACCTGACGTTCGATGGCGACTGGCTCAGCCAGGCCCGTGACGGCTTCGGCGGGACCGTCATCCTTAAAGGCGGCGGCCGTATCATCCTCAACGGCGACCTCGAGCTGCACCGCGAGGTCCGGCTTGAGGGAGCGACCGAGGTCGAGATCAACGGCAGGGCTTATACGGCCGACGTGCTCTACGCCGACGCGGCGCTCAACATCACGCAGGGGTCCACCGTGACGCTCGACTCGCTCAACGGCATGCAGTCGGGCGAAGGCGCCAACGACCGCACGCTCGGCTACCTCGGGCTCGAGCAGGACAAGATCGTCCTCGACGACGGCGTGCTGGTGCTCCGCCAACCCACCAACACCTACCGCGGGTTCACGATCGGCGCCGGCGGCGCGACAATCATCGCAGACGCCGGCAACAGCGTGGTCTTCAACGCCTCGACCGTCGCCAACAAGGGCGTCAGGTCCAACGCGGGCGGCGACCTCACGCTCGGCGGCACCGGCACGGGCGTATTCAGCAAGCCGCTGGGCGGCACCGGCGGGCTCAAGAAGACCGGTGAAGGCGCCTGGACACTCGGCGGTAACAACACCTACACGGGCACCACCAACATCGAAGCCGGCGAGCTGCGCGTCCACGGCACCATCGCCAGCGGCAGCGTGATCGTCCACAGCGGCGCCGAGCTCACCGGCACGGGCAGCATCCTCGGCACCACCGCGGTGTTCGGGACGATCCGCCCCGGCAGCGAAGACGGGCGCGGCACGCTCTCGACGCAAGGTATCTCCTTGTCCACGGGCTCGATACTTGAGCTGCACCTCGGCGGCGATAACGACTACGACAGGCTCGCCTCGGCCGGCTCGATCTTCCTCCAGGGCGGAACGACACTCCGCGTCCTGCTCGACGGCGGGTACACGCCTGCGGGCGGCTCGGTATTTGACCTCATCGATTTCGCGGCGATAAACGGTGTGTTCAGCACCATCGAGCTTCCCGGCGCGGTGCCCGCCTGGGATACCAGCGCGCTCTACACAACGGGCCAACTCATCGCGCTGACGCCCGGAGACCTGGACGGCGACGGCGACGTGGACGACGCAGACTTCGGCCTCGCATTCGCCGCCTTCACCGGACCGGACAACGGGCCGACGGCCTCCCCGGCCGACCTGGACAGCGACGGCGACGTGGACGACGCGGACTTCGGCCTCGCCTTCGCCGCCTTCACCGGGCCCAGCGCCCCGGTGAACATCCCCGAGCCCGGCTCGGGCGTGCTCATCGTCGGCGGGGCCTTGCTGCTGAGCCGCCGCAGACGCTAGCTAGGGCATGATTGGGCGGATTTCCTTGCCCTCCTTGTCAACAGGGTAGAGCGCGCCCTCTTCATCGAGCTGCTTGACCATCGCGCCCAGCATGCGCCTGAGCGCATCCGGGCTCTTCTCCGCGAGGTTGGCCTTCTCGAACGGGTCGTCCTTCAGGTTGAACAGCTCGTAGCGCGTCTTCGCCGGGTTCTTCTCGGGGAAGTAGTGGTAGACCAGCTTCCACTCACCCAGGCGCAGCGAGGTGTAGTAGCTGCTGCGGTGGCTGTGGGGGTAGTGCATGAGGAAGCGTTCTTCGCGGTCGGGGTTGGGCTTGCCGGTAAACTGCGGGGCGAGATCAACGCCATCGATAATGTGCCCGTTTGCCGGCTTGGCACCCGCCAGGTTGGTCAGCGTCGGGTAGAGGTCCATCACCGTGCCCAGCTGCTCTTGGATCGCGCCCTGCTTGATCGGCAGCTCCTGCTGCCACTTGTTCGCCGGGTTGGGCTTGGCCCAGGCGGCGATGAAGGGCGTGCGCATGCCGCCCTCGTAGTGCGTGCCCTTCTTGGCGCGCAGCGGGAACGAGCTGTTGTGCTGG
>JANQKT010000039.1 GCA_028280965.1 Phycisphaeraceae bacterium | reverse complement strand
GGCTAAACTAATTGATGTGGTGTACGGACGAATCAAAGCCGCGCCGAAACACGTCCTGCGCTGGGCCCTGCGTCACAAGGCCTGGGCCGCCGTGGTCTTGATCCTCGGCGTGCTCTCGATCACCCCGATCATCATCATCACCCGCACCTGGTTCATCGTGCACACGGATGCCCGGCCGACGCAAACGCCGGGCGCGTATACGCTCGAAGAGCAGGCCGAGGGCTTCACCTGCGGCGTGCACGCACTCAGCACGGTCTACAAGGCGTACGGCCTAGACCCCGCGGCCGAACGCATCCGCTGGCGGCTGGGCGTGGACACCAAGGCCGTCGCCTGGGTGCCCGACTCTACCGGCGCATTACACCCCGACCTGTGGATGGTGCTTGCGCAGGATTTTTTTGAGATCGATACGCTCGACCCTGGCGGTCTAAAGGCGTGGAGCGACCTGCGCGATTACCTTCACGACGGCCCGGCGATCCTGCTGATCAAACGCCGGGAGAACGGCAACCTGCACTGGGTCGTCGCGACGCGGGCGTTCAGGGATGACACGATCGAGGTCTACGACTCGCTGTTCGATGAGCCGTATAGCGAGACACCGGACTTCATGGAAAATCACATCGTCACCGTCGTGTTAGTGAAGCCGACGCTAGACGGCGGGCGGGCGATGTCCTCGATCGACGCCCACCTCGCGGGGATGGACGCATT
This sequence comes from Phycisphaeraceae bacterium, assembly GCA_028280965.1. GTDB lineage: Bacteria > Planctomycetota > Phycisphaerae > Phycisphaerales > Phycisphaeraceae > JAHQVV01. The sequence goes on along the minus strand of JANQKT010000039.1, from coordinate 6,837 downwards.
GTCGCTCGCGCGCAAGCGGATCAAGGCGCTGGAGCAACCGGACTGATCCCACTTCGGCCATCTCGTGTACTCAAGATAACCAGCCCATGATGCTGCAATACCGGATGGTGCGACACGTTGTGCTCCGTGTCAGCACTCCAAGCCGAAAGGAAAAGGCATGCGTGGATCAATACTGACCGTTGCGATGGTGGGCGGGGCGTTCGTGCTGCCCGCGCTTGCACACCCCGGGCACGATGCACCGCCTGCCGCCGATGCTGAGGTCGTGTTTGATGACCTGGTTTTTATCACCGCGCTCGCGGAAGCCGAGAACGAGGTCGAGATCGAGGTGCGGGGCGGCTACCGCTATATCACCGCCAACGGCGTCCCGGCCCACAAGACCGGCGACTTCCCGACGCGCGGCAACCCCAACACGATCCGCGCGCAGTCGCACCGGTATCGGGTGCCTGCTAAGCCGCGGGCGGCTGAGGAGACGACCAGCGTGTACGGCCGGCCGTTCGGCGTGGCGCTCAACGGCGTGCCGTTCGACCCCGGCACCGCAGAGGTCTGGTCGCCGAACGGCCGAACGCAGGTCCGCGGCGGGGCGCACGGCAACCAGAACACCTGGAACTACGATGCCCTGTCGGGCAAGATCAACCTCGGCATCGATGACTCCAACGCGCACGTCCAGCCGTCAGGCGCGTACCACTACCACGGCATCCCGCACGGCCTGGTCGAGCGTTTGACCGACGGCGTCAGCGAGCCGACCATGACACTGGTCGGCTACGCCGCCGACGGCTTCCCGGTCTATAGCGCGTTGGCCCACGCCGATGCGGAGGATGCATCGAGCGAGCTGCGCAAGATGAAGCCGAGCTACCGCCTGAAGGAAGGCAAACGCCCCGGGGGCGATGATGCGCCTTCGGGCAAACACGACGGCACGTTCATTCAGGATTTCGAGTACGTCGAGGGCCTGGGCGACCTCGATGAATGCAACGGCCGCTTCGGCGTCACGCCCGAGCACCCGGACGGCACGTACTACTACGTGCTGACCGAGTCGTACCCGATGATCCCGCGCGCCTTCCGCGGCACGCCGGACCGCAGCTTCGAACGCCGCCGGGGCGGGCCCGACCGCGGTCCAGGCGGGGAAGGGCGGCCGGGCCGCGAGGATCGGGACAGACGCCCGCCCCCGCCCGGCGACCGCCCGCCGCCAACCCCCAGACGGTAGTCCGATCGGGTTGAATCCGCTCTTGGGAAGCTTGCGAACCGCAAGCTGTCAGTTATGCCCCCCGGAGCGACCGATGACCGCCCTGAACCCGCTGAACCTGTTGATCGTCTTGCTTGTCCTCGCCATTGTCGCCGCACTCGTCCTTACCAGCGGCTGCACCTTTGCCACCCCGTTCAAGGGCCCGGGCTACGAACGCGATGTGGGCGTCACGCTCCAGGGCGCTGGCGACACCGTGATCGTCGTGTTGACCCAGGCGGTGCTCGGCGACGGGGACCGCGGCGCGTTCAGCAAGGGCACCCGGCGGGTCATGGACAGCATGGACCAGCACCCGGGCCTGATCGCCTGGTCGGTCCGCAGGGAGGTCTTCGGCGACAACGCCTGGACCATGACCATCTGGGTCGACGACGAATCGCTCAACAATTTTGTTTATTCGCAGGTCCACCGCGACGCGGTCAAACGTGGCATGCCCGCGGTCTCGCAGACACGTTTCTACAGCTTTGAGCTGCCCGCTGACGAACTGCCGTTGTCGTGGGACGATGCGCTCGAGCGGCTGCAAGAGGCGGAGTCGTACGGCGTTGCGCCCGGGTACCGCTCGGACTGATCAATGGATATACCTTCGCGGGATCCCCGGCGACAGCCGGCACAGCAGCTCGTACACGTTCGTCTTCGCGAGCTTCGCCAGGTTCGGCAGCGCGTTGGGCGCATCGGCCTGGGGGCTGTAGACCTCGGCCCAGGCGTCGAGCAGGAAGCCGTTGTCGCCCGCGACGTCGTCGCACAGGTCGGTCAGGTCCACGACGATCTGGTCCATGCTGACGCTGCCGAGCACCTTGCAGTTCGTGATCGGCTTGGATCGGTCTTTCGGGTGGACACGGATCTCGGCCTTGTTGGCGAGCTGGGTGGGGAAGCCGTCGCCGTGGCCGACGGGGACGATGCCGAGCAGGCTGTCGCGCTTGAGCTTGTGCGTGCTGCCGTAGCTGACGGGCGTGCGCTTCTTGTAGTGCTGGATGTGGATGACGCGCGAGCACCAGCGGAGGACGGGCTGCAGTTCGGGCAGCTGATCCAGCCACGGGCCATCGTCCGCGCCGGTTTCTTCCGGGAGCGGCGCGAGGCCGTACAGCCCGATGCCGAAGCGGACCATGTCCAGGTGCGTCACGCTGCTGCGCAACAGCGACATCGTGTTCGCCGCGTGGCGGATCGCGTCGGGGGGCAGCGCGCCGCCGGCCTGGTTTACGCAATCATTGAACGCGTCGAGCTGCTTGAACGTGAACCCCGGGTTCTGTTCGCTAGACGCGAAGTGCGTAAACACCCCGGCGATCCGCACGTACCGGTGGCTTGAGGTTGACCGCAGGACGTCCAGCGCTTGGCTAGCGGTCAGGCCCGAGCGCGACATCCCCGTGTCGATGTAGAGGTGGCAGGGCAGCTTGATGCCGAGCTGCTGGCCGACCGTGTTCAACTCGGCGAGCTGACGCGTGTCGTGGATCGACAGGTGCAGCTTCTCGGCGACGGCGTGGCGGTACAAACCGTCGGTCCGGTTGAGCTCGCGCATCGGCATCAGCACCAGGATGGGCGCGGTCACGGCGTTGGCGATCAGGTGCTCGGCCTCGTCGGGGCTGTACACCGCGAGCATGTCCACGCCGTTCCTCACCAGCCGGTGGGCGACCTGCACGCTGCCCAGGCCGTAGGCGTCCTTCTTGACGACGGCGCAGAGCATCGTTCGCGCCTGCTCGGCGGTGGGGATCGGCCGGCCCTGTTGATCGTGCGAATCCGCGTGGTCGATCGCCTCACGGATCGCCAGCAGGTTGAGGTCGAGCCTGCGGAGATCGACCTCGAGCCAGCTCAATTCGCCCAGCCCGGGCGCATCGAGTTTGACGGGCTTGGAGATCGAGAGGGGGCTGGACATTTGTATCACCAGCGTACTCCTTCTATAGTCCTCGCGTCGGAGGTCGCTTCAGGGAAACGAGGCGGCCAGGGCCTCTGGGCAAACGTCGCCCGGGCCCGGTTAGGACATCGGCCTTTTCCCCCGTGTCCCTGCCAGTATTCCCTATCCCCGCCGATCGCCCGCCCAGGCTCGGCCGAAAGCGACTCTGTTGTATGTCTGACACCCTCCGTACGGAACTCACATTCGACGATCTTGGTTTGCGCGACGATGTGCTCGCCGGGATCAGGTCCTACGGCTTCAAGCACCCGACGGATATCCAGGCCGAGCTGATCCCGGTGGCCTTGAAGGGCACGGACGTGATCGGTCAGGCGAAGACGGGGACCGGCAAGACCGCGGCGTTCACGCTGCCGATCCTTCACAACGCCGACCCGGACATCAAGGGCCAGGCCCTGATCCTCGCGCCGACGCGCGAGCTGGCCAACCAGATCGCGAAAGAGATCCAGGACCTCGCGCAGGGCACGACGATCGGCGTGACCTCGATCATCGGCGGCGAGTCGATGCGCGACCAGAAACAGTCGCTCGACCAGGGCGGGCACATCCTCGTCGGCACGCCCGGCCGGGTCATGGACCTGCACGGCCGGCGGATGCTCGATTTCTCCAACATCCGCTACGTCGTGCTCGACGAGGTGGACCGCATGCTGGACATCGGCTTCCGAGACGACATCAAGAAGATCCTCTCGAAGATGCGCGGCAGCCACCAGACGATCTTCGTCTCGGCGACGATGGACGCGGAGATCGAGTCGCTGGCCCGCGCGTTCATGCACGAGGACGCGGAGAAGATCACCACCGTCGGCGCCGCGCTGACCGTGTCGATGGTCGATCAGCTCCACCTGCCGGTCGAGCGGTGGGACAAGAAGCAGCTGCTCCTGCACCTCTTGACGCACGAAGAGCCGGCGACGACGGTCGTGTTCTGCCGGACCAAGATGACCGTCCGCAAGGTCGCGCAGTACCTCAAGGACAAGGGCATCAACGTCCGCGAGATCCACGGCGACCTGCACCAGTCCAAGCGCAACCGCGTCATGCAGCAGATGCGGGACAACAAGCTCGATGTCCTGATCGCCTCGGACCTGGCGGCCCGTGGCCTGGATGTCGAGCACATCACGCACGTGGTGAACTACGACCTGCCCGAAGACCCGGAGGTGTACGTCCACCGCATCGGCCGAACGGCGCGCGCCGGGCGACGCGGCACGGCCTGGTCGTTCGTCTGCCCGGACCAGGGGCAGATGCTCAGCGACATCGAGAAGCTCGTCGGCGTGCTGATCGAGCAGATGCACTACCCGGATTTCAAGCCCGGAAGGGTGCCGAAGGACGTTCAAGAGGAGCGGGCAGCGCAGTCGCAGTACAAAGAGCAGGGCAAGGCCACAGTCGCCGACCGTGTGGTGAAGCCGGACCATGATGAGACGGGCCTGTCTGATGAAGAACTCAAGGCGATGTTCCCCGACGGCAAGGTCCCCAAGAATATGCCCAAGCGCGGCATCGGTGCCAGGTTCAAACGCCGGGGGCGATGAACACGTTGTTGGACGTTATGAGTGTATTACGTCTAATCCCGCTCGAAGATTAACCAACTCCGATTGTGAATAGCCCACACTCAAAAGTGGGCTCTATCCCATTGTTATCGCGTTGGTGGTGCCCGAATAGTTCTTATCGGACCATCGGATCGCGGTGCCAGAGGGCATTGTTGTGCACAATTTTTCATCAAGCCCTGAATGTTGTGCATGAATTGGCCGATAAGGGTGCTATGCATGAAAGGGCATGCCAGGGGGGGCTTGTTCGCCGATCACAGCGGGTTAACCCATATCCGACCCGGGAGGGAGAGACAACGATGTTGAGCTTACCGACTCGATCCATCAAGCGTTTCGTGCGTGTGTTGACAACCGGGCAACGGTGCCTCACGCCGCTCATTGCTGCGGCCCTGGTGTTGGCCGGTGCGTGCGTCTACGCCGGCGAGGCACCCGAATCAGCCGGCGCTGCCTCGGCGGACCGGGCCCCGCAGGCGCAACACGCGGAGACGGATCACGCCGACAATGGCGTGGCCGCGCCGGCGAAAGACGCCGACCGGGTGAAACAGGACTGGGTCAGCCGTCTGGGCGACAAGGGCACGTTTGCCGAGCCGCAGCTCGTCACCGCGGAGCGCCAGGCCTTCGGCCCCGAAGCGGTGACCGCCAACGCGGTTGATCTGCACCTGCTTAAACAGAAGGACGCGGTCTTCCCGCGGCTGATGTGGCTGGCCTTCGGGATCACGGTCGTGATCGCGTTAGGCGTGTTCTGGTGGGCCCGCCGGCTGCCGGACATGGGCGAGGGGCCCTCCGCCGGTTTTACCTTCCGGGCGAAGATCGTGATGTGCTTCGGCGCGCTCGCGGTGCTGTTCATGGCGTTCATCGCGCTTAACGCGGGCGACAAGGCCCAGCAATCCCGCGACACGGCGCAGTACACCAACGCGAGCCTCGAGCGGGACACGATGGCCGGCCTCGCGACCTCGGTGCTCTGGGTCCGGATGAACGTGAAGGACTTTCTGATCACCAACTCGGACAAGGACCTGGCCCAGTACACCGGCTACATGGGTGATGCGCTGGACCAGTCCGACGCGCTGACCAAAGCGATCAAGGACCCCGCGCACGCGGAAGCCAACGACAAGGTCCGCGCGCTTTTGGATGAGTACGCCGATCATTTCGACGACGTCGTCGGCGTGATCGATGAGCGCAACGGCATCGTTGCCAGCCAGCTCAACCCGACCGGCGCGCGCCTCAGCGGCCTGATCGAAGCCATCATTGAGACCGCGAGCCTCGACGGCGACCCGGAGGCGTCGATCGCGGCGGGCGTGGCCCTCAACGACCTGACCCAGGCGCGGGTCGCGCTGATGAAGTTCCTGCGCACCAGTGACCCCGCCGATGCCAACAACGCGATCACCTACCTCAAGCACGGCGAGGAGGCGCTGGTCGTCTTGCGCGGCAAGGTCCAGGACCCGACCCGCCAGGCCTGGCTGACCGAGGCGAAGCAGGGCTACCAGTTCTACGCCCAGCGGGTCGAGCGGCTGATCGAGCTGGTCAACCAGCGCAACGAGATCGTACTCACCAACCTGGACCGGATCGGGCCGGAGATCGCGAAGATCAGCGAAGAGCTTGTCGCCCTGATCCAGAGCGAACAGGCGGCGATGCACAAGCAGCAGAAGGCCAACGCCAGCGCCGCGATGGCCCGCACGATCGTGCTCGAGATTGTTTTCCTCGGTCTGGTGATCGTGGCGAGCGTGTTGCTGGTCCGCTCGCTGATCCGGCCGATCACGCGGATCACCGACCAACTCCGCGACATCGCGGAGGGCGAGTGCGACCTGACCCAGCGGGTCACGGTCGGCCGGGACGAGGTCGGGGTCATGGGCAACTGGTTCAACCGGTTTATCAAGCGGATCAATGATGTGATCCTGGAGGTCGATGCATCGACCACGAACGTCGCCGCGGCATCGACGCAGATCGCAGCCAGCGTCGACCAGATCGCCACGGGCATGAACGAGCAGTCCCGGCAGATCACCACGGTCTCCTCCGCTGTTGAACAGATGTCCGCCTCCGTCATCGAGGTCGCCCGCAAGAGTGCCGACGCCGCCAACCCCGCCAACGAGTCCGGCCGCATCGCCACCGACGGCGGCAGCGTCGTCACCGAGACGATCACCGGCATGCGGTCGATCAACGATGCCGTGTCGTCGTCG
>JANQKT010000002.1 GCA_028280965.1 Phycisphaeraceae bacterium | reverse complement strand
TGCCAAACACACGATCGTGCATCGGCGGCGGCCGACCCGGTTGAGGATGTGTCCTGCGGGTCGATCAAGCAGATCCACGCCGTCGGCGACCTCTACCTCGCCGGCCAGCCCTCGGCGGCGGACTACCAGTTGCTCAAAGACCGCGGGGTCCGGACCGTGATCGACCTGCGCAAGCCGGGCGAGAACCGCGCGTTTACCGAGGCCCGGGTCGTTACTGATCTTGGGATGAACTACATGGCGCTGCCGTGGAACGGGCCGGACGAGCTGACGGATGACAAGCTCGACGCGATGCGCAAGCTGCTGCGCGAGGCCGACCGGCCGGCCGTGATGAAGTGCGGCTCGAGCAACCGCGTCGGCGCGGGCTGGCTGGCGTACCGTGTGCTGGACGAGGGCGTCGCGGTCGATGCTGCATTAGCCGAGGCGAAGCGCGTGGGGATGCGGACCCCGGCGTATGAGACTATTACGCTGCGCTACATCGAAGCCAACCAGTAACCAGCTTCATTCGATCGATCCGCGGGAAGAGGCACCCCGATGAAGCCCTTCGCACGACTTGCCGGCCTCTGTGTTGCTTGCCTGCTGCTCCACACAGGCAACACGATCGGCCAACCGATCCGGATCGACCCGGTCGGGGTCGATGCGTCGCTGCGCAACACCTGGCCGGCCGAGTGGGAGCGGGCGTTCATACAGCGCGCCCGGTACGTCGTCGAGCAAACCGCCAGCCCCGGCGGATACGGCAACACCTTCTTCGAAAACGAAAAACGCTCGTACGCGCGGGCGATGCTCTCTCTGCTAGGCGGCCACGACGAGCCCGCGCTGAAGTTCCTCCAGGAAAAGGATAACCCCGGCCACTGGAGCACGCACACCGAGGGTATCGACTTCTACGCCTGCTTCACGCTCAAGCACCAGGTGCGCAAGTACTTCTACTTCGGCGACCGGCTCGACCCCGAGTACAAGGCGCGGATGGAGCGCGGCGCAGAGACCTGGACCGAGCGCGACCCGCTCCACCGCCCGCACCACGCGTTCGAGGGCAAGACCGGCTGGGGGCCGGACGCGAAGAACTCGTGGGTCGATGTCCGCAACACCGACAACCTCAAGCTGATGCGCGACACGTCGGTCTACCTCTTCGCGGAGTTGTCGGGCAATGAAGACGTGCGCCTGCTGTACAAGGACAAGCTCACAACGTTCATCGCGTCGCTGTACTACGTCGGCATGGGCGAGTGGGACTCGGAGAACTACCTGGGCCACTCGATCGCCCCGCTCTTGAACCTTTATGACTTCGCGGAGGACACCGGGGTCAAGCGGCTGGCCAAGGCGGGGCTGGACTTTATGGCCGCGTCGCTGGCGGTCAAGTACTTCCGCGGCGGGTACAACGGCCCGAGCCGACGCGACTACAACCACCCCTACCCGTTCGGCGGCAGCGCCGCGTTCTTCGGCTGGCTGTGGTTCGGCGGCGCACCCCAGAACCCGCCGAGCAACACGATCGAGCTCGACGCCATCCACGTGATCACCAGCGCCTACCGCCCGCCCGCCGCGGTCGTCGAGCTGGCGCGCAAAAACTTCGACAAGCCCATCGAGGTCTTCGCGGGCAAGGGAAGGTGGGAGGCCTGGCGGGAGCCCGAAAAGGACCGGCCGAGCTACCACGAGACGCACTACTTCGACGAGGGCTACCAGTTCGGCACGCTCGCGCGCGGGACCCAGCACCCGGACATCAACGGGTTCAAGATGCTGGTCGAGCACACAGAACGCGGGGCCGACACGATCGTCGCCGGCCCGATATCCGACCCGCTCCGGCTCGGCTCGTCGCAATACAACGACGAACTGCTCGCGCCCCACAGCGCGGTCGGGCACAACGCGAACCTGGCGGTCTACCTGACCCGGCAGGCGGACCGGCCCTACCTCTGGCTGGTGCCGAAGGATACGGACATCATCAAAAAAGATCACGCGACGTTCGTCGTGATGGAACGCGTGACCCTGGCGGTCTGGCCGATCAACGCGACGCCCACTGCCGAAGACGCGGAACTCAGTCAACGCGTGCAGGTCCGCGAAAACCAAGACAAAAAGACCGGCGAGGTCACACACTCGCCACGCTGGCCCAACGCGAAGGTCCTGCGGTCAGACCGCGTCGGCGAGGGTGTCTACGGCTTCGCGGTCGAGGTCTATAACGGCGCCGATCGAGATGCGTTCATGGAAGCCGCGCAACAGCGTAAGCCGGAAACAAAGGAGCGCTTGATCCGCGGCGCGGTCGCGATGACCGCGGCCAGCGGCAAGCGCGTCCGCCTGCAATGGGGCGACACGCTCGAGGCGACCGGCGTGTGGCGCGACGGCCGGAAGCACGACTGGCAGAGCGACGCCGGCCGGGCCCTGTTCCACACCGTCAACGGCGACCTGACCAGCCTGCCCTGGCAGGGCGACGGCACGCTCCGCGTCAACGCGGGCGGCCGAACGTTCACCTGCAAGGTAGATCGCAAAGGCGTCGTGACGTTCAGCGAATAACACCCGCTTCCCGCCGAACACGCGCCTGCACGCGGTAGCGCTCGATCAGGTACGACACCGCACCGACCGGGTTGCGGTTCCGAAAGACCCGGCGGTTGATCAACTTGACGCTATCGCTCCCGCGTTGGCCCGTGTCCAAGCGCTCGATCTGACGTGAAAGGATCGCAAACAAGTTCTGCTCGTCCAGCGCACGGCGTTTCGCCTCCCGGATCGCGGGCAGGCGTTTCTCATACTCGTTGTCCGCGATCGCCAGGCGGATCGTATCGATCGCCTCGTCCGTCCTGCGGATATCGATCGGGATAAAGCTCCCGGCCGGGAAGTAGTCCGCGGCGTTGGGCGCGCCGAAGTACAGCGGCAGCGCGCCGGCCAGGTACGTGTCCGTCAGCTTCTCGGTGATGTGATGCGGGGCGATGTGGTTCTCGATCGCGACGTGGTATTTGTACCGGTCCAGCGCCTCGGCCTTGTCGGTGATGTCGCGGATGCCCCGGCCGAAGACGTCGAGCTCTGGCATCGCTCGGTCCAGCGCTATCGTGAAGTCGTAACGCAGGCGGTGCAGCGTGTGGCCCATCGCTTTGTTGGAGCAGACCGTCGCGATCACACGATCCTTCGTCGGGTGCGGGCCGCCTTTGATCTCGTCGTACGTGCGCGCGCCTTCCTGCGTCGCGGTCAGCGGCAACCCGAAGTACCACCGCAGCGCCGGCTGGTGCAGGACCCGGCCGGGGTGCCTGAGCGCCCACGGCTCCTGGCTGGTCAGGACGTGGCCGAACTGCCTGAGGTACGAATTGCCGTAGACCTTGATCGACGCGGGCTCGGTCGTCACCAGCAGCGTGTTCGAACGCGGACAGGCGAGCGGCTCGCCACGCGTCGGCAGCTCGTCGTAGACCACCAGCCAGTCGTATTCTCGGGCGGCGGGGTCGAACGTGAACCGGCACCGGCCCCAGACCGGCGTTTGCCGAGGGAACTGCCGACGCCAGGGCGCATCGTCTTCGATGCCCGCCTTGATCATGAACTTCACATGGATCGGTGGGCCCGTCTCGGGCGGCTGCGTTGGCGTGTCTGTGTCGGGCATCGCTCGCGAACAGCTTAGTCGCGACGGACCTCAACCGTCACGCCTGCCGGCGTTCTGCATTACACTGTTGCGTTCACCCGCCCGCACTCGACCCGCGTCAGGACCCAACCGAGATGGCCAATTTCGCACTCGTCGGAGCCGCCGGCTTCGTCGCACCCCGGCACATGAAAGCGATCCGCGACACGGGCAACCGCCTGGTCGCGGCGATCGACCCGCACGACTCGGTCGGCGTGCTCGACTCGCACTTCCCCGAGGCGCGCTTTTTTACCGAGATCGAGCGCTTCGACCGCCACCTCGAGAAGCTCCGCCACGAGACGCCCGACGACAAGGTGGACTATGTCAGCGTCTGCTCGCCCAACTACCTGCACGATGCGCACGTCCGCCTGGCGCTGCGGGTTGGCGCCCACGCGATCTGCGAAAAGCCGCTGGTGATCAACCCCTGGAACCTCGACCAGCTCAAGGCCGTGGAGGACGAGCACGACCGCCGGGTCTACACCGTGCTGCAGCTACGCCTGCACGAGCAGCTCAAGCAGCTGAAAGCCAAGATCGACGCCGAGCCGGCGGGCAAGAAGCACCGGGTGGACCTGGCCTACATCACCCGCCGCGGCCAATGGTACAACACGTCCTGGAAAGGCGACCTCGAACGCTCGGGTGGGGTCGCGATGAACATCGGCATCCACTTCTTCGACATGCTCATGTGGCTGTACGGCGGGGTCGAGTCCTCATCCATGCACCTGCGCGACCCGCGGCGCATGGCGGGTTCGCTTGAGCTCGAGCGCGCTAGCGTGCGCTGGTTCCTGTCGATCGAGGAGGACGATCTGCCCGATGAGGTGAAAGCCAAGGGCGGGCACGCGTTCCGATCGATCACGGCTGATGGCGAGGAGATCGAGATGTCCGCCGGGTTCACCGACCTGCACACGCGCGTCTATGAAGACGTACTCAACGGCAGCGGGTTCTCGATCGACGACGCCCGCCCGGCGGTCGAGCTGGTCTACGACATCCGCAAGCAGGACCTGGCGGACGCCGCCGGCGACCGCGCCCACCCAATGCTCACCGCAAAGGTCTGACCCATGGCCATCTCGCCGGACGCGCGCATCTTCCGCACCGCCGTCGTAGACGACGGCGCGACGATCGGCGCGGGGACCTCGGTCTGGCACGCCGTGCACGTGCAGTCGGGCGCCGTCATCGGCGAGCGCTGCGTCTTAGGCCAGAACGCCATGGTCGCCAGCGGCGCGACACTCGGTAACAACGTGAAAGTGCAGAACAACGTCGCGGTCTACGCCGGCGTCACTGTTCAAGACGACGTATTCCTCGGCCCGTCCTGCGTGCTCACCAACGTGACCAACCCGCGGTCGGGTATCTCGCGCAAGGCGATGTTCGAGGAGACGCTGATCAAGCGCGGCGCGACCGTCGGTGCTAACGCGACGATCGTCTGCGGCGTCACCGTCGGCCGGCACGCCATGATCGCCGCCGGCGCGGTCGTGACGAAAGACGTGCCCGACTACGCGATGATCGTCGGCGTCCCGGGCAAACAGCGCGGCTTCGTCACCCGGCACGGCCACCCAATCGATCCGCAACCCGACGAAACGGTTGAATGCCCGGAGACAAAGCTGCGTTACGTGCTCAATGATGCGGGCGAGCTGCGCTGCCTGGATGTCGATGAAGACGCCCCGCTGCCGGAGGAGCTGCGGACCGGCATGACTGTGTACCGGGATTTACATCCGCGGAAGTGGTAACGAGTAGACTGGCCTACACAGCTCCAAGCGGAAGCCAGGAGCGGTGACAAACAGGCTTGGGCTGCGACAAAGCGCATAATTGCCGCCTGCCCTGGCTTCCCCCTGGAGCTATGGAATCAAAGCCAATCAAAGATGACCGACCACGACCGCATCCCGATCACAAAGGTTGACATCGGCGAGGAGGAGAAGCGCCGCGTGGTTGAGGTCCTCGACTCGGGCTGGCTGGTGCAGGGCAAACAGGTCGCCGAGCTTGAAGAGCGCATCGCGGCGTATGTTTTGCTGAAGCACGGTATTGCGACGACCTCGTGCACGACCGCGCTGCACACCGCGGTGCTCGCGCTCGGCCTCAGGCCCGACGACGAGGTCATCGTCCCCGCGTTCACCTGGGTCTCGACGGCGAATGTCGTCGCTCACTGCGGTGCGACGCCGGTGTTCTGCGATGTCGGGCTCGACACGTTCAACCTCGACACGAACCAGCTCGAGTCGCTGGTCACGCCCAGGACCGTCGGCGTCATCCCCGTGCACCTGTTCGGCCTGGGCGCGGATATGCCGGCCGTGCACGCCTTCGCGAACAAGCACGGCCTCTGGGTCCTCGAAGACGCGGCCTGCGCGCTGGGCACGACGATCGGCGGCAAGCCCGTTGGCGATGGTAGCGACGCCGCCTGCTTCAGCTTCCACCCCCGCAAGAGTATCACGACCGGCGAGGGCGGCATGGTCGTGACCGATGACGCCGGCCTGGCCGAGCGCGCCCGCACGCTGCGCAACCACGGCGCATCGATCAGCGACCTTGCAAGACATCGTTCGGCCCGCGGTGTGCTGCTGCCGGACTTTAATGTGCTCGGCTTCAACTACCGCATGACCGACCTCCAGGCCGCGGTCGGCAACGGCCAGCTCGACCGGCTAGACGGCTGGATCGAGAAGCGGCGCGCATTGGCTGCGCAGTACCGTGAGCGACTCGCGGGTTTGGACTGGGTCGTGACCCCGCCGGACGATCCCGGCCACAGCTACCAGAGCTTCGCCTGCCTGTACCGGCCGCAGGAGCCGACGCCCGGCAACCTCGCCATGCTTGAAGCCCGCCGTGATGCGCTGCTCATTGAGCTCGACAAGCGCGGCATCATCACCCGCCAAGGCACGCACGCGCCCGTCCGGCAGGGCTGCTACCATGAGCTTTTCAAGGTGTGTGCTGAGGACTTCCCCGGCGCGTGCCTGGCGCAGGGCCTCAGTTTCGCGCTGCCGCTGTTCCCCGCGATGACGCGAGCGCAGCTCGAACGTGTCGTCCAGGCCCTGCACGACCTCGGGCCGACGCCTTGAACGACTAACAGGATCCCCATGAAGACCACCTTCATCACCGGCGGCGCCGGCTTCATCGCCAACACGATCATCCGTCGGCTCGTCGATGACCAGCACATCGTCGTCTACGACAACTTCCACCGCGACACGCTCTCGACCAGCGACCTAGCCGGCCACCCGAACATCAAGGTGATCAAGGGCGACGTGCTCGACCTCCCCGCGCTGACCGAGGCGATGCAGGGCGCCGACACCGTCGTCCACGCCGCGGGTATCGCCGGCATCGACACCGTCATCAAGGACCCGGTCCGCACGATGCGGGTCAACATGATCGGCACGGCCAACGTCCTCGAAGCCGCGCACCAGGCCGGGATCACCGACCGGCTGATCGATTTCTCGACCTCCGAGGTCTTCGGGTCGATGGCCTTCCGCTCGGGCGAGGAGGACCAGACCGTCGCGGGCTCGGCGGGCGAGGCACGCTGGACCTACGCCGTCTCCAAGCTCGCCGGCGAGCACCTCGCCCACGCCTACCACGCCCAGCACAAGCTGCCGACCGTCACCGTCCGCCCGTTCAACGTCTACGGGCCCGGCCAGACCGGCGAGGGCGCGATCCAGATCTTCATCAAGCGCGCGCTCGCCAACGAAACGATCCACATCGACGGCGACGGCACGCAGATCCGCGCCTGGTGCTTCGTCGATGACTTTGTCGAGTGCATCATGCGCTGCCTCTCCGTGCCCGAGGCGATCGGTGAGAGCTTCAACATCGGCAACGCACGCACGGTGATCACGATCCTCGGCCTGGCGCAGACCATCTGCCGGGTGCTCGGGTCCAAGTCGGAGATCGTCCACGACCCGCCGTTGTCGGCCGACATCGCGCTTCGGATCCCCAGCGTCGACAAGGCCGAGCGCATCCTCGGTTTCAAGGCGCAGGTCGATCTGGAAGAAGGCATCCAGCGCACCGCGGAATGGATCCAGTCGCGATGACCGCCAGCCACGGGACAGGTCTGCCGCCTTGGGACTTCGCCGACCGGGGCGAGGGCGTCGTCCTTGAAGAAGGCGTGCTCGTCTTCCATCCGGAAAACATCAGGCTCGGCGACAACGTCTACGTCGGCCACCAGACGATCCTCAAGGGCTACTACCAGAACACGATGTCGATCGGCGCGGGCACTTGGATCGGCCAGCAGTGCTTTCTGCACAGCGCCGGCGGGGTCACGATCGGTAAGCAGGTCGGCATCGGCCCGGGCGTCAAGATCCTGACCAGCACGCACGCCGAGACCGCCCCGACCACGCCGATTATGGACGGGTCGTTGGAATTCGCGCCGGTCGTGATCGGCGACGGCTGCGACCTCGGCGTCGGCTGTCTGATCCTCCCGGGCGTCACGCTCGGCGAAGGCGTGCAGGTCGGCGCCGGCGCGGTCGTGACGCAGGACGCGCCCGCCGGGGCAATCATCGCCGGCGTGCCCGCCAAAGTCTTGCGGATGCGTGGGCACAATTCCGGGGGCCGAAGTAAGTGATCGGGATCGTCGACTACGGCTGCGGCAACCTCGGCTCGATCGCCAACATGCTCCGCAAGGTCGGCGTGGAATCGTCGATCGTCCGCACCGCTGAGGAAATCGAGTCGGCGGACAAGCTCATACTCCCGGGAGTCGGCCACTACGACCAGGGGATGTCTCACCTCAACAAAGCCGGCTTGCGCGATGCGCTGGAAAAACGTGTGATCGGCGAAGGCGTCCCGCTGCTGGGTATCTGCCTGGGCATGCAGCTTCTCTTGGAGGAAAGCGAGGAGGGTAAGGAGCCCGGGCTCGGCTGGGTACCGGGCCGCAACATCCGCTTCCGCGTGCCCAATGGCGCGAAGCTGCGCATCCCGCACATGGGCTGGAGCGAAGTCGAGCCCGTCGCCGGCTCGCAGCTCCTGACCGGCTACGACAACACGCCGCGGTTCTACTTCGTGCACAGCTACCACGCGCATGACGTTCCCGAAGAGAACGTCGCCGCGACGTCAGACTACGGCGGACGATTCGTCTGCGCGATCGAGCACCGCAACATATTCGCCTGCCAATTCCACCCCGAGAAGAGCCACCGCTACGGCATCCACGCCCTGCAGCGCTTCGCGGAACTCAGCACGGGGGCCGGCTGATGCCGATCCCGCGCGTCATCCCGTGCCTGCTCTTGCAGGGGCGCAAGCTCGTCAAGACCGTGCGCTTCAAGAAGCCCACCTACGTCGGCGACCCGATCAACACGGTGCGCATCTTCAACGAGAAGGAAGTGGACGAGCTCGTGTTCCTCGACATCGGCGCGACGCCCGGCGGCAAGCCGCCGCAGGCAGAGCTGATCGCCGAGATCGCCCGCGAGTGTTTTATGCCGTTTGCCTACGGCGGGGGCCTGCGTACGATCGAGCACCTCCAGACCGCGCTGGCCAACGGCGCCGAAAAAATCGTGCTCAACAGCGTGCTGCACGAGAACCTGGCGCTCGTGCGCGAGGCCGCGGACCGGTTCGGCAGCCAGAGCGTCGTCGGCTCGATCGATGCCCGCGCCGGCTGGCGCGGCAAACAAAAAGTCGTCACGCGCTGCGGCACGAAGAAGACCGGTTGCAACCCGGCCGAGTTCGCCAAAACGCTCGAAGACGCCGGCGTGGGCGAGATCCTGGTTACCTCGATCGACCGGGACGGCACGTTCGATGGCTACGACCTGGACCTGGTGCGCTCGGTCGCGGAGGCGGTCGAGGTGCCGGTCGTCGCGTGCGGGGGCGCGGGCGTGCTGGCGGATGTGAAGCGGGTCGTCGCGGAGGGCAACGCCGATGCCGCCGGGGCCGGGAGCCTGTTCGTCTTTCAGAACAGGAACCGCTCGGTGCTGATCAACTACCCCCGGCGGGAAAAACTCGACGAGCTTTTTTGACATACGATTGTGCCCGCCTTGACCCTCGCCCCCGCCCAGCCCGCGACCACGCCTAGGCCCCTGCCGCTGCCCGCAGGCGGGCACGCCGACTTTTTCGAGCGCATCCAGGCCTACAACCGCGAGGTCGGCCGGTGCTCGCGGTGCCTGTTTGATGTCAACACCCCGCACATCAGCTTCGACGACGCCGGCGTCTGCAACTACTGCCACACCTGCGACCAGCTCGAGGCCGACCACCCCACCGGCAAGGAAGGCGAACTGATCCTCGAAAAGCAGATCGACGAGATCAAGAAGGCGGGCAAAGGAAAAGACTATGACTTGGTCGTCGGCGTCAGCGGCGGGTGCGACAGCTCCTGGCTGATCGTCAAGGCCAAGGAGTGGGGCCTGCGCCCGCTCGCGGCGCATTTCGACAACACCTGGAACACGACCACCGCGACGCGCAACATCCACACGGTCCTCGAGAAGCTCAACGTCGATCTGTACACCCACGTCGTCGACAACGAGGAGTTCAACGACATCACACGCGCCTTCATCAAGGCCGGCGTCATCGACATCGAGACCCCGACCGACATCGCGCTGGCGACGACGCTCTACCAGGCCTGCGCGAAACACAAGATCAAGTACCAGTTCGAGGGCCACTCGTTCCGCACCGAGGGCATCGGCCCGCTCGGCTGGTTCTACATCGACGGCAAGTACGTCGATTCGGTCGTCCGGCAGTACGGCAACTACCGACAGCACAGGTTCAAGACCTTCCCCAACCTGACCTTCGCGCGGTTCATGAAATACGTCGTGGTCGATCGGGTCAAGAAGATCCGCCCGCTGTATTGGATGGATTATCACAAGGAAGACGCGAAGCAGACGCTCGCCGACGAGTACGGCTGGGAGTGGTACGGCGGGCACCACCTCGAAAACCGCTTCACCACGTTCCTGCATAGCTACTACGCGCCCCGGCGGTTCGGGCTGGACACGCGCGTCGTCGGGTACTCGGCGTTGACTCGCTCGGGCCAGATGCAACGCGATGAGGGGATCAGGCTGCTGACCGAACCGTTCCATTTCGACGACGAGATCGTCGGCATCGTCAAGACCCGGCTGGGCTTCAGCGATGAAGAGTTCGAGGAGACGCTTCGGGCCCCGCGCGCCCACTGGCGCGACTTCAAGACCTACAAGCCGCGCTTCGAGCGGCTGCGGCCGATGTTCCGCATCATGGCGCAGATGCAGCTGGTGCCGATGAGTTTTTACCTGAAGTACACCAGCAAAGACGGCATCTGAGCACAGGCAGATGACCGACGACACACCCGATATCAAGGGCATGCGGGTCCTGCTGGGCCCGGGGGACACGGCGAGCTTCCCGACGCGCCTGGCGCGTGCGTTGGCCGAGCGCGGGGCGCATTGCTGGGTCGTGGACTTCACACAGCACCGCTATTCGGCAGGTCCGGGCAAGCTCGGCCAGGCGCGGCTCTGGGGCGCTGGCCCTGCTCGATTCATCGGTGGGCTGATCGCGCGCGGCGGGCCTGCCGGGTCGCTCGGGTCGGCGCTGAAGGCAATCGCTCAATTCATTGTGTTTATCTGGTCCCTGTTCCGCGCAGATGCGTTCGTGTTCGTGTCCAGCAGGTCGCTGCTGCCGGGCTACCTCGACCTTCCGATCTACCGGCTGCTGGGCAAGCGCGTGATCCGCGTGTTCCTGGGCACGGACTCCCGGCCGAGGTACATGACCGGCTGGCACCACCAAGTGCTTGATCCCGCAGGGCAGGCGGATGCATGCAAGAAACTCGCCCGGCGGGTCCGCCGACAGCGAGCGCGTGTGCGCTGGATGTCCCGGTGGGCGGATGTGGTCGTCGAGAACCCGTTGTGCGGGCATTATCAGCAGCGGCCGTTTATCAACTGGTTCCATGTCGGGTTCCCGCACGACCCGGCGTTTTTTGAGATGAATGAAGAGCGGGCGGAGCGTGCTAAGCCGCAAGCAGCTGGTGCAGTGAAGATCCTGCACTGCCCGAGCAACCCCGAGGTCAAGGGCACCGAACGGATCGAGGCGGTAATCGACAAACTCAAGGCCGACGGCGTCGCGATCGACTACACGCGCATCACCGGCATGCCGCACGCCGAGGTCTTAAGGCACCTCCAGACCTGTGACCTGGTGATTGATGAGCTCTACAGCGACAGCCCGATGGCCGGCTTCGCATCTGAGGCCGCGGCGTATGGCCGACCGGTGATCGTCGGCGGGTACGGGTGGGAGGAGCTGCATCAACGCCTGGGCGAAAACTTCTCCGTCAATTGGTTGTGTCGGCCCGGAGAGCTGGAGCGCGTCGCGCGCGAGGCGATCGAACAACCCGAAGCTGCTCGGACAATCGGTGAACAGGCGCGTGCGTTCATGAACGGGTACTGGCACCAGCCGGCGGTCGCCGAACGCTTCGCGAAGCTGCTCATCGGCGGGCCGGTCCCTGAAGACTGGTGGGTGGATCCGGGCTCGATCCGCTACTGGCAGGGCCTGGGCGCGACCGACGAGCACCGCCGGGCCGTGATCGCGGCGCTCGTCGCGGCGGGCGGGGTCGGGGCGCTCGGGCTCGAGCCCGGGCAGCCGGTGTACGCGGCGATCCGTGATTGGGGGGCTGCGTGATGCGTGTCGTGCAGGTGCTCCCCGAGCTGAACGAAGGCGGCGTCGAGCGCGGCACGGCCGAGCTCAGCCGCGAACTGGTGAAGCGCGGCATCGAGAGCCATGTCATCAGCCAAGGCGGCAAGCTCGCCGCACAGGTCGAGCGCGAGGGCGGCCGACACCATGCGGTCGATGTGTGCAGCAAGAACCCGCTGACCGCTTGGCCGCGCGCGGTGGCGCTGCGTCGTGCGCTTGATGTGATCCGGCCCGACATCATCCACGCGCGCAGCCGTGTGCCCGCCTGGCTGTGCCGGCTGGCGAACCGCAAGGCGCGTCGGCCGTTCGTCACGACGGTCCACGGGCTGAACTCGGTCAACCGTTACAGCCGGGTCATGGTCAGCGGCGACCGTGTCATCGCTGTGGGCGAGCCGGTGCGCGACCACGTCTGCAAGGGCTATGGCATCGACCCAACACGCATCACCGTTATCGAACGCGGCGTCGATATGAACGCGTTCGATCCTTCGGCTGCAGATCACGGATTCATCGAAGGGTTCAAGCGTGAATACGAACTCGAAGACAAGTTCATCGTCACCAGTGTCGGGCGTGTGACATGGCTCAAGGACTACGAGTCGTTCATACGAGCGATCGCCGAGCTCGCCCCGACCATACCCGACCTGCGCGGGCTGATCGTCGGCGGGGTGCACGCGGATAAGCGGGCCTACCTCGACGAACTCAAGCGGCTCGCCCGAGACCATGGTGTTGGCGGCCGGATTGTATTCGCCGGCAGCCAGTCAAAGATCGCCGAGGTGTACGCGCTCAGCGATGTCGTCGTGAACGCGTCGCTGAAGATGGGCAACGTCGGGCGGACGGTCGTCGAGGCGCTCGCGATGGACACGCCGGTGATCGCAACGACTTGGCCGGGTTTAAAGAACGTGGTGGAAGACGGCGTCAACGGACGGCTGGTCCCGAACCAGGACCCCGATGCGCTGGCGGCGGCGATCAGGCAGTTGCATGACGGGCCGCTGCGCGATGTGCGTGCGACCGTGCCGCGTGGATTCACGCTGGACACGATGGTGGATTCGGTTGTCGGCGTCTATGAAGACCTATTGCGAGAACGCGGGGAAACGCTCTAAAACAATTTGTGCAACACGATCTGCCTCGGCTAACGGCGGGCGATCGGCGGGCAGCGGCCGACCCTCGCGCCAATCGTCGAACCGCGTGACCCAGCCGCGCTCGATCAACGACTGCACGCCGCGCACCACACGGCCGGGCCTACCGGGCCTGCGCGGCACATCGAGCAGCCCGACCCGCGCACCGGCCGAAAGTGGCTCGTAAACCATCGAGACGCTGTCTTCGGTCACCCAACACAGCCCACAGCGTTGGAGCTGCTCGGCGACCCAGCCCTGCGGTGTCTGTGATGCGGGCGTATAGACCAAGCGCCCGCCGTGCTCGTCGGCAAGAGTCTGCAACAGACGCTTGGTTGATTCGGGTGTCCGGCGGGAGCCTGTCGCGGTCCATTGCAACGCGGTATCACGCGCAAGCAGCGTGCGCAACTGCGCGGCGAGTGACTCGTCTTCCCAATGATGGTGATCCGATGGCCCGCCGACGAGCAGCAGTGCCTCGTTTAGCAAGGTGTTGGCTGCCGGGGTAATCGAGTTCAGTGCGCCTTGCGTTACGATCACATTCGCTGACTCGGCGATGCCGTCATGCCACGGGATCACACACAGGTCAAAGCGGCGGCGCTGGAGCCAGCCGGGGTTCATCAGCGCGATCGCGGGCGCGGCCAAACGCCCGGCCAGGGATAGGGCCCTGCCGTATGTCCGCCGACCGGCTGCGATCACAAGCGCGTTGCTGGCCTGGTTCTCCATATCGCGTGTGGGCGTAGATCCGTCGGCCAACTCCGTGGTCACGACATCGACTCGCCGGCCGATCGCCTTCGCCAGGCCGCGGCTCTGAGACAGGTGCCCGGGCTTGCCGTCGCTCACGATGTAGATCGTCGGGGTGGGCATCAGGCATTGATTCTAAGTCATCTCATACCCATGGCGTTGCGGCAGCAATGCCTTGGGATCGAGCGCGAGATCGCACGGTATCCCACGGCACGCCTCAAAGCTGGCACGCCGTGGGCTTGTCGCATCTTTCCTCGCTCAACCTGCTGCCAGCGAATGGGCCTGATCATGCAGGCGGACGAACCGCCGGGCAATCTTTCGCCGGGCGAACCAGGGCAGGTAGTTGGACGCGGGGATAAACTCGCGCAAGGCCTTGGGCCCTTTCCAATCGATGGCGACGAGTTGCTCGCTCCCATCGGCGTCTTGCCGGACCATCAGGTTGTGCAGGTTGACATCAAACAGCCGGGCGTCGGCGTCAAGAACAAACGCGTAGAGCCGGTCGATCAGCGTGTGGGCGTGATCGGCCTCGCATTGCGTGTCGCCGAGGTAGCGATCAAAGCGTGTGGAGACGCCGCCACCAGCGTCCCGGACCAGCTCGAAGCACAGGCCTTTGCCTTCGTTGGTCTGAACAAAGCCGTAACACCGCGGGGCGTGCCGATAGAAGCGCTCCCCAAGCCGCTTCACCAGCTTGCTGTGATTCTCAAACTCGATCTGGTTCATCCCCGGTCTGCGACCAACGCCGGGCTCCAGATCGAGCTTGATACACCGCCCCGCATCATCGGGGTGGCGATAGCAAGCCCGGTTGGCACCACGGCTCATGAGGTAGTCGGCAGGCAATGTCAACATCGCCCAATAGTAGCAATCCACACCTACCGCAATCATTCCCCGGGAAGCCTGCCCGGCCATGAATCGGCCCTGTTGTCGTCTAGGGCGATCGCGCCTGATGGGTTCCACGGTTGGCTGGTCGATGCGGGTCAACCGTGGCACCCCGGGCCGGTTACCATTTGGGGTTTCACACCAAGGCCCAACACCATGTACCCCTCGCTTCTCGAATCCTCACGCCCGCTGCTGCGCCACAAGCTCCAGTTGGCGATCGCGTGCGTGGGGCTCTTTGTCATGACCGCGTGCTTCGGAGCCGGGCTCGGGCTGATGCTGCCGATCTTCAACTTCCTGCTGAAGGAAGGCAAGACGCTGGCCCAGTTGATCACCGAGAACACCGACGGCACGAGCTTCGAGCAGCTGGGCACGCGCATCGCATCGACGCTACCGACCGATGCGTTCGACGGGTTTATGCTTGTCATGTTCGGGATCCTGGCCCTGACGATCATTGGCGGGCTCGGGCGTCTGCTGCACACCTATATGATCGCCCGCGTCACCTCACGGGTCGTCCAGCATTGGCGTGTGTCCACGTACCGCAAGATGCTGCGGATGAGCATGGCCAGTTCCTGGGCCCACGGCACGGGCGACGGCATCAGCCGGATCATGAACGACATCGCGGCGCTCTACAACGGCTACCGCGGCATCCTGGTCCGTTCGCCGCAGGCGGCATTGAAAGTCGTGATGGCCCTGGCCGTGGCCTTTATCGTGAACTGGCAGCTCACCCTGCTTGCGCTCATCGGCGGCCCGGCCATCGCCGTCGTCGTGCGCAAGTTCGGCAAGTCCGTCCGCAAGGCGATGAAACAGAACCTCGAGGCCCAGGCGCTCATGCTCGAACGCATGAACGAGTCGCTCAGTGACCTGCGCGTGATCAAGATGAGCCAGTCCGAGGGCGCTGAATCACGCCGATTCTTCCAGGCCAGCCAGCGCGCCTTCCATGAGCAGGTCCGCCAGCACCGGGTCCGCGCCGTCTCGTCGCTGGTGGTCGAGGTGCTCGCGATGATCGGGGTGATCCTAGTCGCGGGGTTGTCGGCCTGGGCGATCTTCAAGGCCGACCCGCCCACGCCCGGCAGCGAGTTCATGATGATCCTCGGCGCACTGGTCGCCGCCGGCGCGAGCTTCAAGCCGCTGAGCAACCTCCACCACGACCTGACCGCGGCCGACGCCGCCGGCCAACGCATCCTCGAGCTCAACAACCGTATCCACCCCGACGACCAGGCCGAGCGCGGCGACCGGTCCCGGCTCGATCGGCACCGGCGGTCCGTCCGCTTTGAAAACCTGACCTATACCTATCCCGGCGCCAAGGCGCCCGCGCTCAACGGGGTCGATCTCGAGGTCGCGTTCGGCGAGATCGTCGCAATCGTCGGCGGCAACGGGTCGGGCAAGTCCACGCTCGTCTCCGCGCTCGCCCGGCTGATCACGCCCGACTCGGGCGCGGTGCGGGTCGACGGGCACGACATCGCCGAGCACGACCTGCGCTCGGTCCGCGACCAGATGGCGATGGTCACGCAGAAGACCAGGCTGTTCAAGGGCACGATCGCCCAGAACATCGCCTACGGTCGATCGTGGGCCCGGCAGCAAGACATCGCTGCCGCTGCGCACGCCGCGACCGCGGACCTGTTCATCGACGAGATGCCCGACGGCTACGACACACCGATCGGCGAAGGCGGCGAGGGCGTGTCCGGCGGGCAGGCCCAGCGCCTGTGCATCGCCCGCGCGGTCCTACGCGACCCGGCTATCCTCATCCTCGATGAGGCGACCAGCCAGGTCGATACGACCAGCGAGACGCTGATCGCCAAGGCGATGGAGCAGATCACCGCCGGGCGCACGACGTTTGTCATCGCCCACCGCATGTCCACGATCGCCCACGCCGACCGCATCGTCGTGATGGACGCGGGCAAGATCGTCGGCATGGGCAGGCACGACGAGTTGATGAAATCCTGCCCGCAGTACCAGGCGCTGGTGACCGGGCAGCTCGCGGGCGCGGCGTCAAACTGAATTAGCGCACGCCCACAGGAGCGGGGCTCTGCGCATGCAACGAATCAAACCCCGCCCTTGCGGGCGGGCGCTAAATGGGCATCTGCCAGACGTTTGGCATAATGCCTGCATGCCGCGCCTCCGCGCCAACCCGACAGCCGATCCGTCGGACGACCCGAGGTCCGACCTCGAGTTGATCGACGCGGTCAACGCCGGCCCGCCCGGCAGCGCCCCCGCCTTCGAAGCGCTCTACCTCCGCCACCGCGACTACGCGATCCGCATCGCCATGCGCTTCGCAGGCGAACGCGAGCTCGCGCTCGACGCGGTGCAGGACAGCTTCGTCTACTTCTACAAGAAGTTCCCCGGCTTCACGCTCACCGCCAAGCTCACGACCTTCCTCTACCCCGTCCTCAAGCACAACGCGCTCGCCGCGAAACAAAAAGCCAAGCGAACGCAGGGCGATCTGTCCGACGAGATGCTCCAAGGCCAGCCCGACACCGACCGCGGCACCGACCCGGCACATGCGGATGCGCCCGGCGACCTGCCCGCGGTGCTCGCCGCGCTCCCCGACGCGCAGCGGGAGGTGCTGGTGCTGCGCTTTGTCGACGGCCTGGCGCTCGAGGAGATCGCCGACGCCCTCGGGATCCCGCTAGGGACCGTCAAGACTCGCATCCACCACGCGATCCGCAAACTCCGCGAGGACCCGATCGCAAAAAAACACTTCGCACCTTGAACCCCCGGAAGTTCTCACGCCCT
The DNA here is from genome assembly GCA_028280965.1 of Phycisphaeraceae bacterium. Lineage (GTDB taxonomy): Bacteria > Planctomycetota > Phycisphaerae > Phycisphaerales > Phycisphaeraceae > JAHQVV01. Next base: position 30,080 of record JANQKT010000002.1, on the reverse strand, counting down.
ATACACACGCAGGACAGCCCCGGAAAGGGGCAAACCGCCATGCCACACGACGAAGAACAGTTCGACACCCTGCCCGAGACGATCGTGGACGCTCTGCGCGGGCTCGACGGCCCGGCCGTGCTGCCCGACGCCGAGCGCGACGCCGACGTGCTTTCCGGGGCACGTCTGCACCTGGCGACGCGTCCGCCCAACCGCAAACGGCGGAACCTCAAGCTGTTCATCGGCGGGTCCGTCGGCGGCGGGCTGGCCGCGGCAGCGATGCTCGGCGTCGCCTTCATCCTCAGCGATCCGAACGCAGACGAAGGCCTACCCATGGCGGACTTGGCCGAGCAGAACACGCTCCCGACCCTCGCGGAAGAAGCACCCAACAGCCAATCGCTAACCGCGGCACGGGGAGACATAGACGGCAGCGGCAGCATCGACATCCTCGACGCCTACGCGCTTGCCCGCCGGCTCGAACAGGGGCAGGCCGGTGAGCTCGATCTCAACAACGACGGCCAAACCAACCAGCGCGACATCGACTGGATCGCCAACCAGGTTGTCGCGCTCAATTCCGGGGAACAGGGATGATCAAGCTATTTCTTGCCATCACGATGGTCGGCCTGTTGATTCCTATAGCACCGGGCGGGAACCCGGAGCATGCGGCACCAAAGCGCTCAATCACGGTGCCCAAGCCCGATGATCCAGGCTCCGGGCTCCCGCCCGGTGCTATTCAAACCCAAACCACCTTCGCCACGATTAAGATCACGATCGACCCGCTGGGCAAGCCGCTGGGCGCGTACCAGTTCCAGCTCACCTCGCCCGACGCCTCGTTCAAAGTCCTCGGCGTTGAAGGCGGCGGCCACCCCGCGTTCGATCACGGACGGCCGCCCTACTTCGACCCAGTCGTCCGGGAGGCCGGTGCCGACCGGTTGATCCTCGCCGAGTACGCCCTGCCGCGGCTCGACGCCGAGCAATTGCCAAGCGAGCCCGTCCTGATCGCGAGAGTCGCCGTGCTGTTCGACCAGCCGATCGACGCCGACGAGCCGCCCGCGATCAATTTGCTCCTGACCACCGCCGGCGACGCGGACGGGAACAAGATCCAAGCCAACCTGAGCCACACCCTCCAGATTCCGGAAAGGCCCGAGTGATGAAGATAAAGAAACAAACCCCGCTGCTGCTGATGCTCGCCCTGCTCGTCGGGGTGTCTGGGTGGTTGCAAGGCTGCGCCAACGAAGCGCGTGAATATGCGAAGCGTCCAAGCGCCCTGAGTCCTCAGTACGACAAATCCGATTCTGCTACGGGACATGTACAAGAACTCGCAGATGTCCGGGCTGAAAACCGGCAACTTACCCAAGGCCAAAAACTCCTCGCCCTCGCGAACCCCGACGACGACATCTGGGTCATCATCAAGCCGCCGAAGCAGGACGACCCGCCGCAGGCTGCCAACGAAGACGACCAGCCCGGCGCGGGTGCGCTGGTTGCGATCGTACCGCCGACGCAGGGCGACCCCGAGGCCGAACCGACCCTGGTCCCGATGCCGCTGAAGCACACGGATGTGAAGGCATCGGTCGCCGGTTACATCGCGACCGTCGATGTCGAGCAGCAGTACCACAACCCGTACGCGGAGAAGATCGAGGCGGTGTACCGGTTCCCGCTGCCGCAGGACGCCGCGGTGAGCGAGTTCGTAATGGAGGTCGGCCCCGAAGACGGCCGTCGACAGATCCGCGGGATCATCCGCGAGAAGGAAGAGGCCGAGCGGATCTACAACGAAGCGCGGGCGCATGGCTTGAATGCGTCGCTGCTGTCGCAGGTCCGACCGAACATCTTTGAGCAGAAGGTCGCGAACATCGAGCCGGGCAAGCAGATCGACATCCAGGTCCGCTACTTCAACACGCTCAGTTACAGCGACGGCTGGTACGCGTTCACGTTCCCGATGGTGGTCGGCCCGCGCTTTAACCCGCCGAACAGCGACAGCCCCGTGCACGCGGTCGGCCGGGGCACAAACCCGCGCGGCACCGGCACGACGATCTCTTACCTCCGCCCGAACGAGCGCAGCGGCCACGACATCGCCTTGACCCTCGACATCGACGCCGGCGTCTCCATCGAGGAGGCGCGCTGCCTGACGCACACGGTCAGCGCCGACAACCCGGGCGGCAACCCGAATCAGCTGCGCGTCCAGCTCGCCAACCACGACACGATCCCGAACAAAGACTTCGTCTTCACCTTCCGCGTCGCGGGCGAGCGGATGAAGAGCGGGCTGGTCACACACGTCGATGAGGAAGGTCGCGGCTACTTCACGCTGATGATGTACCCGCCCGCCGACCTCAAGCAGTTGGACCGCCAGCCGATGGAGATGGTCTTCGTGCTCGACTGCTCGGGCTCGATGTCCGGCGAGCCGATGCAGCAGAGCAAGGACGCGATGCGCCAGGCGCTCAAGCGGCTGCGGCCGGCGGACACGTTCCAGGTCATCCGCTTCAGCTCGAACGCCAGCACGTTCGGGCCCGAGCCCGTGCCCGCGACGCCGGAGAACATCCGGGAGGCGGTCCGCTACATCGACGGGCTCTCCGGCCAGGGCGGGACGATGATGATCGAAGGTGTCAAGGCCGCGCTCGACTTCCCGCACGACCCCGATCGGTACCGCGTCGTGACGTTCCTGACCGACGGGTACATCGGCAACGAGAAGCAGATCCTCCATGAGATGGACAGGCGCATCGGCGCGGCGCGCGTGTTCAGCTTCGGCGTCGGGTCGTCCACCAACCGGTATCTGCTCGAGCGCATGGCCAAGCTCGGGCGCGGGGCCGCGGCCTACCTGCTGCCGGGTAACGATGGCGGCGAGGTGATGGACCTGTACTTCGACCGCATCAGCCACCCGGCGATGACCGATATCGAGATCAGTTGGGGCGCCGCCGAGGTCGCACAGGTTTATCCGAGCCGCACGCCGGACCTGATTGTCGGCCGGCCGGTGATCCTGACCGGGCGGTTCAGCGGCGAGTTGAGTGACATCCGCGTCACCGGCCGGGCGGGCGGCGAGCGTGTATCGCTCAGTATCGGCACCGACGAGACCGCCCACCACCCGGCGCTCGGCCAGGTCTGGGCCCGCCGAAAGATCGCCGACATGATGGACCGCATGGCCATGGACGGCGACCACGAGCTGCGCCCGACCGTGCTGGCGACGGCGCTGGAGTACAACCTCGTCAGCGCGTACACGTCCTTCCTCGCGGTCGACGCGTCGCGCGTGACCCAAGGCAGCCACGGCACGACCGTGCACCAGGCCCTGCCCGTGCCCGACGGCGTGCGGTACGACACAACGGTGGATGAATAACGATCCTGTTTTGTCTTAGGTGGGGTGGGCGTCCCGCCCGCCATCACGGCGCAGCCGTGAAACATCTGTCATCACGTATAAGGAGTCCTATGAAAACCTCACTACTACGCCTATCGTTCGCGCTGATCGCCTGCTTTTCCCTGATCGGCTGCGCCAGCACCCCTTACTATGAGCCGGCGATGGTGATGGACCGGGCCTTGCCTGAACAGCCGGCCCGCGCCGAGGCCGGATCAACCGCAGCCTCCTTCGCGACGGTCGCTGCCGATCCAGCCACAGGCGATGATGTCAAAAAGCTTCGTGCCGCACACCGTGCATCGATGATCTATACCGCGGAACTCGGTTTGCGTGTGGACCGCGTCGACGCGGTACAGACCAGGGCCGAGCGCCTCGTCGCCGAGCAAGGCGGGTACATCGGCGAGGCGTCGCCCGGCAGGCTGGTCATCCGTATCCCCGCGGAAGTATTCGATGAAACGCTGGACGCCCTGGCGGCGCTTGGCGAAGTCACCGCCCGGCAGGTCAGAGCGCTCGACGCGGCCGAACGCGTGGTCGATCTCGAGTCGCGCCTGCGCAGCGCCTCGGTCATGCGCGACCGGCTCATCGTGCTGATTGAGCGGGCCGAAGACATCGAGCACGCCCTCAAGGCCGAGCAGGAGCTCGCTCGGGTCAGCGAGCAGATCGAGATCATGCAAGGCCGGCTCCGCCTGCTGAAACAACAGATCGCCTACAGCACGATCACGCTGTCGATCACGCCCACACCGGCCGAGCAGCGGCTGACGCCGGGCATCCCGATCGCCTGGGTCCGTGATATAGGAAACGTCTTCCGTGAACGCAGCGCGATCGACGTGTCCACGCCCCGGCGGCTGCGTGACGGGGTCGATGTCGACCTGCCCGAAGGCTTCATCCGATACTACCAGGAGGCGTATGTGACCCAGGCGATCGACGCCAATGGCGTGCGCATCCGCGTTCGGCGGTTCAAGAACTTTGATGACGGCCCGCTGAAGTTCTGGGAACAGTTGGTCCTGCGTTCACTCGATGAAAACGGGCGGCTCGATCTGCAAGAAACCGAGCAGGTCGCCTTCGAGCGCGGCGGCCCGGGCCGGCTGATCAAAGGCGCCAAGACACTGGCGGGCGAGGAGGTCCGGCATCTCGTCGCCCTGGGTGTCTCGGATGACGGCGACTACGTCTACTGCTTCGAGGCCTGGGGCGTCGCCAGGCATGTCGACGCTGTGCTGGAAGATATCAAACAATCGATCAACACGATGCGCTGCTACTGACAATGATGGCAGATGAAATCGTCACCGTGTTATGCTGGTTGTGTGGCCGCGAGCAAACAACACCTGTTCATCTACGGCACGCTGAAGCGCGGCGATGTCCGTGCGCCGCTGCTCGCCGGGCAGGCATTCCTCGGTGAGGTGCGAACCGCGCCGCGGTACCGGCTGTTCAACACCGGCTCGTACCCAGCGATGGTTGAGGCGGAGGCGCTCGGCCTGCCGGGCCTTGCGGTCGTTGGCGAGCTGTGGGCGGTGGACGCCGAGGGCCTGGTGCGGCTGGATGAAGAAGAGGCGGTCGATGAAGGTCTATATAAACGGCGGATGATCGAGATGGCGGACCATCGAGCAGAGGTGCAGGCGTACTTGTATCTGCAGTCGGTGGAAGGCATGCCCGATTGCGGGGATTGCTGGCGTGGTGCGTGCTGAATCGCAAGCGGCTTTATGATGTTGGGGCATGTACGTCTACGCGGGCATCGACGAGGCGGGGTACGGGCCGATGTACGGGCCGATGACGCTTGGCTGCGCGGTGCTCGTGCTGCCGGATCGGCCCAGCGGCGCGAAGCCGCCGGCGATGTGGGAGCTGCTGTCGTCGGCGGTGTGCGAGCGGTTGCGTGGAGCACGTGGGCGCATCCCGATCAATGATTCGAAGAAACTGACGACCAAGGCCGCGGGGATCAAGCATCTGGAGCTGGGCCTGCTCGCGTTTGCGGGGCTAAACGATAAGCCGCTGCCAAGCAATGTCGGCGAATGGTTGGATGCTATCGGCGAAACGCGCCACCATGCCACCGGAAGCGCGGGCGATGAAGGCCTGGCCGACCTGCCCTGGTATGCACCGAGCGACGATCAGCCGTGGCAGGCACTGCCCAGCACGACGACGGCGGACGAGGTGAAAGTCGCCGGCGCGATGCTCGGCCGGGCCTGCCGCGACGCGGGCGTTGAATGCAGGGGGTTTCGTGCCCGGGTGATCTATGAAGACCAGTTCAACCGGCGTGTCGCGCTGACGCACTCCAAGTCCTCGGTCAGCTTCACCGCAGTCGCCTCGCACCTGGTCAGTGTCATGGATAACTTCGGCGAGCACGACCCGCACGTCGCAGTAGATCGGCAGTCGGGGCGCGTGCGCTATCGCGAGCTGCTCGCGCAGGTGTTTGAGAGTGCGGCGATCGATGTGCTTGGCGAGTCGGACAAGACCAGCGCGTACCGCGTGTCGGCGGACGAGCGGTCAATGACCGTCTCGTTCATGGTCGAGGCCGAGCGGCAGCACATGCCCGTCGCACTGGCGTCGATGACGGCGAAGTACACGCGCGAGTTGTTGATGCAGCGCTTCAACGCCTACTTCGCCAAGGTCGCGCCGGAGGTCGCGCCCACCGCGGGCTACGGCAGCGACGCCAACCGCTGGCGGGATGCGGTGCTGCCGCATCTAGGACCAGCGGGGATCGATCACGCGCTGCTGCGAAGGATGGCTTAGAGACATGCTGACAGGCAGCAATACCTGCCCCCTTCATCATTCATCGACCAGCAGTTCCGCGAGCTTCGCCCGCGCTTCCGCCGCCGCATCGGTGTTCGGCAGTTCTTCGATGAGCCGCTCGAGCGCCCGCACGCCACGTTCGCGGTTGCGTTCGAGCGTACGCAGTGCGACTTCCAAACGCTTACGCGCAAGGCGCTGCGTGCGTTCGTCTGCGGGCTCGAGGTTCGCCGGGTCCTGCGCCTTCAACGGCTCGTCCAGGAGCACAAGCGCCTTCTCGAACCACTCGGCGTCGGGGTAGGTGTGGCCCATGCCCGGCACCTCGAGGTAGTGCGCGTGTTCGAACCCGTCTTTCTGAAAGCCCTGCTCGAAGTGCGCCCGCATCTGCGGCATGTTGAAGTCCGTCTCGCCGGCCAGCAGCACCCAGCGCTGGTGCTTGACCATGTCGCGGAGCTGCCCCGCCCGCGGCTTGAGCAGCGACTGTCCCCAGACCCCGCCCTCGGCAGGCGGCTCGGGCCGGATCAGCGCGCGCAGCTCGGGGTCGTCGGGCAGCTTCGTCTGGCGGAAGTACAGCGTCCCGACGATTGGGACCCCGCCGGTGAAGACTTCGGGGTAGTAGATCCCGGCCATGCACGACATACGCCCGCCGCCGGACATCCCCGAGACATAGACGCGCTTGTCATCGATCTTGTACCGCTGTTTCGCGTTGTGGACCGCGTCGAGCGCGAGCGCAAGACGCAGGTCGGGCGCGACGGGGTTGCCCGCGCCGCTGTACGACACCCAGATCAGCTTGTGCTTGGCCAGCACATCCTTGATCGTTCGCCCGTAGAAACGGTTGAGTGAGACCTGATCGTTAGGATGAATGAACACGAGCAGACCGTAGGCCTCCGACCCGTCGTAACCATCGGGCACGACCAGCTGAAACGTATGGTCGGCGACGTCATACTCGGTTAGATTTTTGCCTGGCCGCGGCTTGAGGACCGCCGTCATCTTCTCGGGGTCGGACAGCGGGCTCTTCTCGGTGAACTCCGCGGTAAAGATGCCTGTCTTGGGCGGCGCTTTTTCTTTCTTCTGCACATCAACATCGGTGGCCCACACACCGAGGAGTAGACAAATGAGCAGGTTGCATTGAAAACTTCTCATCACCAAGCCTCGGCGGGTCTCGTCTACGATCCTTGTACCCGATCCTTACGCGCCATCCAAGCCTGCTGTTCGATGAAAAGATGCCGGGATTACCGGGTGTTTAGACAAGAGGTGGCCAGCAGCTACTCCGCACTTTCCAGCATCCCGAGCTGCCACATCAGGAACATGCGCTGGTCGGCGATGTCACGGACGCGGCGCGACAGCGGCTTGCCCCCACCGTGCCCGCCGTCCTGATCGACCCAGAGCAGGACCGGGTCCTTGTCCGAGTCGCTGGACGTCGCGGCCTGGAGCAGCGCCGCCATCTTCCGCGCGTGCAGCGGGTGGACGCGGGTGTCGTTCTCGCCGGCGGTGATGAGCGTCGCGGGGTAGGCCGTGCCGTGTTCGACGTTGTGGTAAGGCGAGTAAGCCTTGAGCCAGTTGAAGTGGTCGGCCTGAGCCGGGTCGCCGTACTCCGGCACCCAGAACCGGGCCATGAGGAAGTTCTGGTACCGGAGCATGTCGAGCAGCGGGACGCCGCAGATGACGGCTTTAAAGAGGTCCGGACGCTGGGTCAGGGCCGCGCCCATGAGCAGCCCGCCGTTGGACCCGCCGCTGATCGCGAGCTTGCCCTTGCTGGTGTAACCCGCTTCGATGAGGTACTCGGCGGCGCGGATGAAATCGTCGAAAACGTTCTGCTTGTCGCCGAGCATCCCCGCCTTGTGCCAGGCGTCGCCGTACTCGCCCCCGCCGCGCAGGTTGGGCAGCGCGTACACCCCGCCGGCCTCGAACCAGGGGAACAGGGTCGCGCTGAAGCGCGGCGTCATGCTGATGCCGAACCCGCCGTACGCGTTGAGCAGCGTCGGGTTGTTGCCATCGAGCTTGAGGCCCTTCTTGTGCACGACAAACATCGTGACGGGCGTGCCGTCCTTGCTCTGGTAGGTGACCTGCTTGACCTCGAGCAGGTCGGGATCGACCGGCACATCGGGCCGCGCCCAACGCGCACGGGCCCCGCGGGACTGGTGGGCCCGGTCCGGCGTGACCAGCTCGTGACGGTAGACGGTGGTCGGCTCGTTAAACGAGCTGAAGCGAAGGAACAACTCGTTGCGGTCGTAGCGCGTCCTCACACCGGCCGAGCCGATGCCCGGCAGCTCGACCTCGCCCGCGAACTGCCCGTTGATTTTGTTAGCTAGCTGGAGCACCGTCTGGGCCTTGACCTGGTATTCCAGCACGAGCCAGTCACGTGTTTCGCTGACATCCGTCAGCACCCGCTGATCATCATGCGGGATCAGTGCGCCCCACAGCTCGCGCGACGGGTTGTTCAGATCGACCTCGTAAACCATCCCGTTGGGCGCATCGACCGTCGTCGTCAGGAGCAGCCGGGAACGCGAGCCCTCGTTGACGAACTGCCCATAGGTGTTCGCGTCCGCGCCTTCGATGAGCGTGGTCTTTTCGAGCTCGCCGGTCTCGATCCACTTCTCGAGATCGACCAGCCACAGGTCGTTGCTCGACGTCGAGGTGTGGTAGCCGAGCAGGCCCCACCTGGCCTCGCGCTGCATGATGAAGAACGGGCCCCATGTCGTTGCCAGCGGGCCCTCGCGGTACTGCTCAAAGAGCAGCCGGTCCTCGCGTTCGTGCTGGCCGATGACATGCAGCCTGATCTGGCGCGAGTAGGCGTCATTGACATCGCGGAGTTTGGAGTAAAAGAACCGCTTGTTGTCGGGCAGCCACTGCACGCCGCCGGCCTTGCCGGGGATCGTGTCCGCCAGCCACCGCCCGGTCGCGACGTCCATCAGGTGCAGCGTCGTGTTCTCGTCGCCGGCACGGTACAGACCGAACGCCAGCAGCGAACCGTCCGGGCTCGGGCTCCACCAGCCCAAAGCGGTGAGCTTGTCCTCGCTGAGCGTGTTGGGGTCCAGCAGCACGCGCTTCTCGCCGTTGTGGCCCTCGCGGACGTAGAGCACCGCGTGGTCCTGGTCGCCTTCGCGTTCGGTGTTGAAGTACAGGCCTTCACTTCCGGGGACGCCCCGCATCTTCGGGGCACCGACGTAGCCGACCTGCATCAGCTCGGTCAGCCGTGCCTCGATCGCCGCCCGGCCGGGCAAGGCGTCGAGCACGGAACGGGTGTGCGCGTTCTGCGCCGCGGTCCAGTCACGGACCTCATCGGTCGGGTTGCCGGCGGCGTCGCCTTCGAGCCAGCGGTACGGGTCGATAAGCTCGACGCCATGCAGCGTCTCGGTCACGGGGCGTTGTGCGGTCGGCGGGGGATCGGCAAGGGTGGGGTTGGGCATCATGAACAGCAGCAGGGTCGGCAGCAGTAGGCGGATCGGCATCGCGTCTCCCGGGTGGGTGCAATCGCAGGGTGTGACGGCGGTATCCTAGCCCCTTTCGCCGCATGGTTCCTTCATGAAATCGACAGAAAAGCAAGGTGCATCGCCACAAACCCTGAGGTATGGTTATCTCATACTGGCGCCGGATTCCGGTCGTATTACCTGTTAGTCCGCCGCCACCCCACCCCCGCGAGCGACGCGATGAACCGGACAACACTGCCCCCGGCCCTGAGCCCCCTGGTTGAGTATCTCGACGGCCTGACCGAGCGCGCATCGATCGGCCGGCTGCGTGAGCTCCTAGACGAATCCGGCGCGACGCTCGACGACGTCGCCGAGTTCGCGCAGTTCAGCGAGCTGGGCTACTCGCGCAACCTTGTCTGCGAAGGCCCGTGGTATCACCTGCTTGTCTTGTGCTGGCGCAGCGGGCAGCGCAGCCCGATCCACAACCACGCCGCTTCGACCTGCGGGCTCAAGGTCCTCACCGGCGTCGCGACCGAGACCGTATTCGAGCCCACGCCCTGCGGGCAGATGAAAGCGATCCGATCGACCGACCTGGGTACCAGCATGGTCTGCGCCTCGCAGGACGCGGACACGCACCAGGTCTCGAACCTCCAGGGCCCCGGCGACGACCTGGTCACCCTGCACATCTACTCGCCCCCGCTGATCGAGATGGACAAGTTCTCGATCACCGGCGAGTCGATCCAGCGGTACGTCCCGATGATGGGCTACGCCGACGGCGGCGGGATATAGAACAGCACCACAAAAGATCCGCCGCACACGATGACCAGCAACATCCAGAACCGTATCAACGACTACGACCCCAGCGGCATGTCGATCTACGGGTCGGTCGTCACCCTCAGCCCGGCCGCGGTCGTCTCGCTCGGCTCGATGGAAGGCGTGCCCGCCCCCGGAAGTTCCCCCCGAAGTTCAGTTGTGGATCAGGCCGCACCGACCCGGCTGCAACTGCCCGAGCCTGCGGTGGGGATCGCCCTGGCCGCCGCCGTCACGCTCGCGGCGTACGCGCTGCACCACCTCGAAGTCTGGCCGTTCCGCATCGCCGGCAAACAGCAGATCAGCGCGACGCTGCTGGCGATCGTGCTCGGCCTGGCGGTGCGCAACCTGTTCCCGCTGCCCGCGCAGGTCACCGTCGGCACGAAGCTGCTGGTCAAAAAGTTGATCCCGATCGCGATTATCTGCATCGGCGCGGGCCTGGACTTCACGCTGCTGCGCTCGGCCGGGGCCACCGCGCTGGTGCTGATGGCGGTCTGCGTAGTGCTCGGCTTCGGCGCGTCGTACGCGATCGGCCGGGCGCTGGGCCTCACGGCCAAGACCGCTGCGCTGCTGGGCGTGGGCACGGGCATCTGCGGCTCGAGCGCGATCGTCGCCGCCGCGCCGCTCATCGACGCGGACGATGAAGATGTGGTTCTGTCGGTCGGCACGGTCAACCTGCTGGGCCTGATCGCGATGCTCGCGCTGCCCGCGATCGCCGCGGCGGTCGGCATGGGGGCGATGGCCTTCGGCGTCTGGTGCGGCTGCACCGTCCACGCCGTGCCGCAGGTCCTCGGTGCCGGCGGCGGCCACCCCACCGACCCCGCCACCGCCATCGAGTGGGCGACGCTCACCAAGCTCGCGCGCGTCGTCCTGCTCGCCCCGCTGATCATCGCCCTCGCAATCGCCTATGCCAAACGGCGCGCGGCAACCGGCACCCACGGCAGCACCGCCAAGGTTCATCCCGCCAGGCTCGTGCCCTGGTACATCTGGGGCTTTATCGCCGCCGCCACCCTCAGCACGCTCGGCTTGCTGCCCGCGCTCACTCTCGACTTCAGCCAGGCCGCCAACCCGACGACTTACAACCTCGACGTGCGTGACATGCTCACCACGACCGGCAAGCTGCTGCTGGTCATCGCGCTCGCCGGCATCGGCCTGGAGGTGCGGTTGGGCAAACTCCTGTCCGTCGGCGGGAAAGCCATCGCCGCGGGGCTTGTATCAACCGCGATCCTGATCGCGGCGGCGTATGGGTTGATCGTGTTGGCGATGTGACTTGAACGCCGCTTCATCAGTTCCCCGGCCAACCATCAAACACAAACTTCCCGTCGCGCGAGATCACCTCGCCATCGACGGTAATTGTTCCGCCTGATCTCAAGTCGCAGACCATGTCCCAGTGCAGGCCCGAAGAGTTGTCGTTGCCGGTCTCGGGGTACCCGGCACCGACCGCGGCGTGGAAGGTCCCGCCGATCTTTTCGTCGAACAGCGTGTTCTTGGTGTACTCGGTGATCGCGTAGTTCGTGCCGATGGCGATCTCGCCCATGTTGCGGGCACCCTCGTCCTGGTCGAGCATCGCTTCGAGGTAGTCTAGGCCCTTGCTCGCCTTGGCATCAACGACGCGACCTTGTTTGAAGGTCAGCTCGATGTCGTGGACCTCGCGCCCGTTGTGCACCGCAGGGAACGAGTAGCGCACGACGCCGTTGACCCCGCCATCAGGGTGTTTGAGGTTCGGGCCGGTGAAGACCTCGCCGTCGGGGAAGTTGGACTCACCGGCGCAGTTGATCCAGGCCATCCCGTCGATGTTGACCCTCAGGTCCGTGCCCCCGGGCGTCTGGAAGTGGATCAGTGATTTGCCGGTGAGATAATCCACGACGCGCTGCTGCTGCTCGCGGATCTCGGCCCACCTGGCCGCCGGGTCGGGCAGGTCGAGGTAGCCGGCCTTGAACACGAAGTCGGCGTACTCAAGCAGCGAACGCTCGGCGTCCTGCGCGCTGGCCTGCGTCGGGTACTGCGTGCCGACCCACTTGAGCGGCTTCACACCCGGGTGCTGATCCGGGAACTCCGCCGCAGCGGCGCGTTTCATAAAGACCTCAAAGATCGGCTTGCGCGCCGACGACACCAGCCCCGCGCGCTTGGGATCAACCCGCGTCGCGGACTTCGTGTTCACATCCGCCCACAAACCGATGCTCGCGTCGATCTGCTCGACCTCGGCGAGGTTCACCGGGTTGACGTACTGGAGTTGGTCGTCGCTCCCGGTCTGCAGGAGAATGTCCTGGCACGACTCGATGCCGCAACGCAGCAGCGGGTGGCCGCCGGCCTGGAGTACGGCCTCATAGATCGCCTCAAGCAGCGGCGTGCCGACCTGGTCGCCGGTGATGCGGACCAGCTGGCCCGGCCGGACCCGGACCGAATAGTTCACGAGCACGTCCGCGAGCTTGTCCAACCGTTGATCACGCATCGATTTTCTTTCAAAAAGCAGGGCTAGAATGAATAAACACAGGGACCGTCACACCGGTAACAGCGTGCTGCGCGGGTCCGGGGCAAGATCGTACGCCTTTGCCCGAAAAATGTCTTGCCCGCGGCACGATCACCCGGTAGGTTTTAGCAAGAGGGTCCCGCCTCACGTCTCGCCCACGCGCTCCCCCACGAGGAAGGCGGCCTGATGGACCAGCCCGACGCGCCAGAACACGCCCTCGGCCCGAGCCCCTCACACACTCGGGCCCAACCCACACCCCCCGACAACACCGCCCCGGTCGAGGTCCCGCCGACCTCGCCCTCGCCAGAGCCCCTGCCCACCGAGTCCGCTCAGCCGTTCGGCGCGGCGCTCGCGCCGGTCCTCTTGGATTTATGCAGCGGCCAACTGACCGACCTCAACTGGTTCCGCACCGACTGGCAGCGTGGCGGGGCGCTCACCGGCTACGCGACCTGGACCGACGAGCAGGGCCTGGAACACCCCGCCGTCGTCAAGCTGCCCGTCCCGCCCAGCGAGAGGCGGTGGCTGGTCCAGCTCTCGTCCGATGATGTCACGCCGCGCATCTACGCGCACGGCAGCGCGCTGGGCGGGTACGACCTGGCCTGGGTCGTCATGGAGCGCCTGCCGCACGGGCCGATCGGGCGTCAATGGGGCGCGAGCGCGTTCGAGCTGCTCGCCGACGCCGCGGCGAATTTTTATGCGTGTGCGAGGCTGATCCCGATGGGCGACCCGCCGAGCGTGCGCGACTGGAGGGCGCAGCTGAAGCGCGCCAAGAAGCACATCGGCCGGGACACGATCGCGAACAGCCAGCGCTGGCGCCAGGCGCTGAAGGCCGCGGGCAAGAAGCTGCCCGGTTGGCTTGATACCTGGCGGGCGCGCGACACCGGCTACTGGTGCCACGGCGACGTGCACCTGGGCAACGCGATGACCCGCCAAGCAGCACCCGACGGCCCGGCGGTGCTCTTCGACCTCGCCTGCGTCCACCCCGGCCACTGGGTTGAGGACGCGGTCTACCTCGAGCACCTCTACTGGGCCAACCCGGGCGCGCTGAACGGGGCCGACCCGGTCAAGCTCATCGCCCGCTACCTCCGCGACTACGGCCTCTCGCCCGGCGACAACTGGCCGGACCTGGCGAACATCTACCGCGCACTGCTCGCGATGATCGCGCCCGCCCACCTCAACGCCGCGGGCGGCAGCACCCACGCGGCCGCGGCGCTGGGGGTGCTGGAGGGGCTGGTATGAGTGTGGCCGCGATCACCCCGCGATACGCAGAATGATCACGGCCAGCCAATCAACGATCAACCAACTATCGCAGAGCGTTCAGGTCCGCACCGTGGTTGATGTGGTAGGCTTGGCCGGCGATCACCAGAGCCGGAACCGACTTCACACCTGCCGACTCGGCCTCATCCAGTCGCGCGCCCTGCTCGCCCAGATGAACAACTTCGACATCAAACCGTTGAGGGTCCAACGCCTGAGCCACGGTCTGTTCGGCACTGACACACACCGGGCAGCCCGCGTGATAGAAAACTGCTTTCTGCATCGATAAACTCCTTGTAGTGGGAGGACGGGAGATCACACGGACGCCCGCATGAACGGAATATTCTTCCAACCCAAAACACGGGATCAAGAGAGCACCGTTTTGTGCCCCACGCACCAAACGGTGCATTTTCGGTCAACAAAAGAAATAGAAAATGCAACCGACTTCTGAAAAAAAACACGACGCGGGTGTGATGATCGAAAGCATTGTTGGTTGCAAGTGGTCCATCGCCGTGCTCGACGCGATCACATCGGGCGTGCACCGGCCCAGCGACCTGCAGCGCGCCTGCAATGGCATCTCAACCAAGGTGCTCAACGAGCGGCTTCGTAAGCTCGTACGTTTCGAACTGGTCGAACGCGAAGCATTCCCAGAGATCCCGCCGCGTGTGGAGTACCGGTTGACTGCGCTGGGTCAAAAGTTCCTGCCCGTGATCGATGCGGTGCGAAACTTACAGGCGGAGCTGGAAAAAATACAACAAAAATAGGAGTAAAACCGTGCTATGGCGCCCGTCGTGCCGCGGCTTCGAGCTCGCTCAGCGCGATCGGCGTGACGTTGAGCTGGATCGTGCGGGGGCGGTCGTTCGGCTCGCGGACGATGCACCACGCGTGGCCCTCGATGCGGATCTCGGCGTCCACGAGGATGACCACGCGCCCGTCACGCAGGGTGCCCAGGCCGTCGGGGTGGTAGGCGTAGTCGGGCAGCTCGGCGAAACGTTCGGCGGGCATGATGCGCTCGGCGACCAACACCTCGAGCTCCGCGGGCAGCGCGCGGTACTGCGCGTGGTAACGCAGCAGGTCGCCGGAGACGTCCTGCATGAGCTGGGGCACACGCAACACCTGCTGCGGCAGGCCGTTTGGGCCCCGGCCCTGCGCGGCGTCTGCCTTCCGGGTCTCGGTCACGCAGCCGGTGAGCAGGCAGAGCAAGAGGCATAAGAGTGATAAACGCGGCGTCGTCATGGTGCTCAGTCTACGGCTGTTCGCGCCACTGCTCTAGCCGGCCCAGCAGCAGGTCGCGCTGCTCGCGCTGTGAGACGTCTTCTGCTTCTTCAGCTGGCCCGCTATCTTCTTCCGCATTGTCTTCTTCGGGTACGGTTTCCGTCTCCTTGGGCTGCGGGCCGTCGTTGCCGGGGGTGGCCTTGAGTTTCTCGAGGTGTTCTTCGAGCCGGCCGGGCGCGACGGCGTTGGGCAGCGTCTCGCTCTCCTGCTTGATCTTCTCGGAGGCGGGCGTGAGCTGGTCGGGCGTCTCGATGACTTCCGGGGTGAGGAACAGCAGCAGCTCGGTCTTGACCTTGCTGCGTTCGGTGCGCTTGAACGCGTTGCCGATCAGCGGGATGTCGCCGAAGAATGGCACCTTCCGGATCGTCTCGCTGAGCTCGTCCTGCACCAGCCCGCCGATGACAACGGTCTGGCCGTGGCCGACGGCGACCTGGGTGGTCAGCTCGCGCTGGTTGAAGACGACCGCGTCCTGGTCGGGCGCGACGGGGATGGCCTGGTCGGCGATCGAGGAGATGATCTGCGAGACGTCCATGACAACCAGCCCCTCGCTGTTGATCTGCGGGGTGACGGTGAGGATGATGCCGACGTCTTCGTAGTCGATCGTGCTGATGATGTCGCCGGACTCATCGACGCGCGAGTTGGTGAGGATGGGCACGCGCTGGCCGACGTTGATGGTGGCTTCTTGGTTGTCCGCGGTGAGCAGGTACGGGCGGGAGAGCACGTCGAACTGCCCGGTCGCGTTGAGCGCCCGCACGGCCAGGCGGAAGTTGTCGCTGTCGAAGAACAGGAAGTTGAGCCCGAGCGTGGAGTCGAAGAGGTCGAAGTCGGACAGGATGTTGTCGTTGGTGGACGAGCCGACGTTGATGCCCTCGAACTCGACGCCGAAGTCGACGCTGTCGTCGTAGGTCACCTCGGAGACGAGCACGCGGATGAGCACCTGCGGGACGGGCTTGTCCAGCTCGTCGAGGATCTCCTGCACGCGCTCGAAGTTCTTCTCCGGCGTCAGCACGAGCAGCGTGTTGGTGTCCTCGTTGGCGACGGCGGCGACCTGGCCGACGAGGTCCGCGGCGCCGGCGTTGCCGGTGGCGGCGGCGATGTTGGCGGACTGGACGCGGGTCGCCCCCTGCTGGCCGCCGAAGCGCTGGTTGTTGCCGCCGGTCGAGGCGGTGTCCTCGAACAGGTCGTTGAAGATGTCCGCCAGGTCGATGGCCTGCATGTTCTTGACGTGGTAGATCAGGACCGAGTCCTTCGCGGTCGTGTCCGAGTCCAGCTCGTCGATGATCTCGGCGATCTTGAGCATCATGTCCGGGTCGGCGCTGACGACGACGCTGTTGGTCCGTGAGTCGGACTCGGCGGTGACCTTAGATTTGGGCGCCGCGCTCTGCTGCTGGCCGTTACTGCGCCCGCCGGGGCCGCCGCGCCCGCCCTGGCCGAAGCGCTGGGAGATCATCCGGCCGAAGATCTCGTCCTCGCTGGCCGAGTCCTCGAACGTCGCCTCGATCAGGCTCGCGGTGTCATCCGCATCAGCAAACTCGAGCTTGAACACACGCACCTCGGTGATCTTCTCCACCGCCTGATCCAGCGAGGCGATGATCTTCACCAGCCGGCGGATGTTCGCCTGCGTGTCGGTGATGATCAACGCGTTGGCCGAGGCGTTCGCGGTCATCTCGGCGAAGTCGTCATCGATCAAATCCTCCAGGTCGTCCTGGATCTCGTCGGCGTTGGCGAACCGGATCGGCACGACCTGGGTGATGATCGTGTCCGTCTCGGGGATCTGGTCCGGGTCGTTGCCGTAACGCACGGGGATGCTCTGGTTCTTCGCCTCCTCCAGCGTCACGATCTTCAGCACGCGCGACCGACGCACCGCGGTGTACCCTTCCTCGAACAAGACCGTGTTGAGCACGTCGATCGAGTCGTCCAGCGACATAGGTTTTCGGTTGAAGATCGTGATCCGTCCCTCGAGCTCGACCTCGTTGACGATGATCAGACCCGCTTCTTCAGCGAGGTAGTCGAGCACCGTCTTCAGCGTCGCCTGGTCGAAGTTCATCACCAGCCCCTCGGTCACCAGCGGGCCCTCGGGGATGCGGATGTCGGTGACCGGCTCGGTCCCGCCTTCTTCGACGGCGTCTGCCTCCGCAGGTTGGTCCTGTGCGGACGCGTAAAGGCCGGGCGTCAGCAGCAAAGCGGCGGCGAGCAGCGCGGCGGTCGAGCGGCGGATACGACGGGACTCGCCGGCCAAGTTGCGGTGAGGGGTGCGGTGCGGGTTCATGCGTGTCCTGGAGTTGGTTGTTGCCGCTGCGTCAGCCGCGGGGCGGAACGGTGAGGGTGCGGGTCTCGGCCGAGGGCTGGGCGGGCGCTTCGGTTGCGTCTTCGTCCTGCGGCGTTTCAGCCGGCTCATCCGTGGCCGGCCGCGGCGGCGCGTTGCCCTGCTCGCGGGCGCGGCGCTCGCGCAGCAGGCGCAGCCGGTCTTCGAGGCTGCCGGGCTTGGGCGGCTTGGCGTCGCCCGATCCGCCCGAAGGGGTTGTCGATGCACCCGGCGGCGTGACGCGCTCGCCGAGCAGCGTCTGCCCGACGAGCACCTTCCGCTGCTCGCCATCGACGACGTAGAGGATCGCGTCGTAGCCGATCGCCGTGATCTCGCCGAGGGAGAACACCGTTGGCCCGTCGATGCGTGTCATCTCACCGGTCTTCGTGTTCTCGATAAAGGCGACCGCGCCGTCCGGGTCGTGGCCGGTGCCGGCGAAGCGCAGGAACGAATCGGGGCTCGGCGGCGCGTCTCCGCGGACCGGCTCGGTTGGCTCGGGGTCGCCCGGACCGGATGGCTCCGATGGGTCGCGCTCACGCCCGGCCTGCTGGGCCAGCCGGCTGCGGTCCGAGCGGAAGATGTTGAAGTCCACGATGTCACGGTACGCCGAGCGGTCTTCCTCCGGCGGCTGCCAGGCGCCGCGCCTGGGCGCATCGTCGGCGTCAGCGGTATCCGTTTGCGCAAGCGCGTCGCCCCTGCCCAGGCAGACAACCAAGAGCAACACCAACCACGCCGGGCAACGTTTGGCTGTGTGAATCATTGCGTCTCCTCGTCCGGCGTGAACAGCGTCGTCACGATCAGCGTGAGCTGCATCTGCTCGTTCTCTTCGTTCCGCAGGTCGATCACGCACTTCTCCAGCCGAAGCGGGAACGGCGACTGGCGGATCGACCAGAGCATCTCGTACACCTGCGCGAACGTGCCCTGTGCGTTCATCGTGTAGCTCAGCTCGGCGAACGGCTTATCCTCGTCTACCTTCGGCTTGTCGTTGGTCAGGTTGATCCCGGTCCGCGGATCGAAGCCGGCCTCCTCGGCCCAGGCGTACAGCGCCCGGCTGGTTTCGGCATCCGCCTCGTCGCGCGAGCGTGACAGGCCGGCCTTCCTGTAGCCCGCCCACCGCCGGAGGATCTTCTGCTCGTTGTCAACGATCGCGCGTGCCCGCGACAGCTCCTGCTCGAGCTGCTCCGACTCCTGCCCCAGCTCATCGAACGCCGCGAGCGCCGGGTCGATCACCCAACTCATCATCGCCCAGCCGAAGGCGATGACGGCGATCACGATCGCGAGCGTCTTCTCACGCGTGTTCATCGGCGGGCTCCCTCTGCGTCGGGATTGAACCGGAAAGAGATCGGGAAATCGATCCACCGGTTGCGCCCGCCCGACGGCCGGATGCTGCCGGGGTCAACATTCAGCAACGCCTTGGACTGCTGCATCTTCACGAAGTAGGCGTCCTTGGTCTCGCTGTCCTCCGCGGTGCACTCGATCTGGCCGGTCATGTCGTCGCTGAGCGTCAGCGTCTCGACACGGATCGCGCCCTCGGTCGGGAACGTGCGCGTTAGCTCGAGCAGCGCGTCCAGCGTCGGCGGGCGCTCGTCGTACCAGCCCTCGGCCAGCTTCGTGTCCTTGCGGATCGCGTCGAGCTCGTCGGCCTTGTCCTGGATCGTGCCCAGCTCGGCCCGGAGCGCGTCGCGGCGGGAGGTCGCGTCGAACCAGAAGTAGCCGGCGGTGCCGCCGATCAGCAGCACAATGACCGCGGCGCGGATCAGCCACCGCGCCGTCGATGACAGACGCTGCGGCTTGGGCGGGGCGAGGCGCGAGTTGCGGAAATCGATCAACGACGCATCTGCACCGGTCGCGTGGCCGGCGAGCAGCTCGGCGGCAGACTGCGCATGACACTGCACCACGCCAAAACGCTCGGCGGCGGCGGCGTTCAGCGCACGCGCATCGGCCTCCGAGGCCGACGCGGGCAGCAGCACCGTCAGACCGTTTTCATCATCGGCACCCGGCAATTGCAACAGGCTGCGCGCAAGGTCCGACAGGAAACGTGAGCGCGTCGCTTCGTCGCCCAGCCCGCCCGCGCCAACCGGGCACGAGCCCAAACCAACCACCACGCCGCCCTGCACACGCATCACCCCGGCGACGCCCTGCTCGACCAGCACGACCGTGCCCGACCGGCCGGGCGCGGCGGCGAGCGTGGTCGGCGTAACCGACTCGACCTTGAGCCCCGCAGCTTCCGTGACCTGTAAGGCTTGCTCCAGCACGGACCGCCTGACGCCCGCAATGAGCAGCGGCGCCTGCCGGTCGACATCGACAGACGTTTTGTCGAGCAGGTAATCGAAAGCCATCTCCGCCGAGCTGCCCGCGAACTCGCGCTCGATCTGCAGGTTCACGATCCCGCGCATCGCGTCGCGGTCCGCGACCGGGACGCGCTTGTGCCGGCCGAGCACCCAGCGCGGGCACAGGCCGACCACCGCGTGCTTGCAGCCGTACTTGTGCTGCCGCAGGTGCTCGGCCAACGCCTCCCCAAGCGCCTCAGGCGCGTGCAGGCCGGTATCTTCGGTCAGCACAAGCGTCGAATTCTGCAGCACCTGCACACGCGCACCCGATCGCTTGACCTCCGCGATCTGGGCCGCGGTCGGGGTCAGCGCGATCGCAACTAAATGTGAACGGGCGTTAGCCATCTAATACGTGTCCTCGCCAAATAGCGTCGCGATCTCTTCGGGGCTCGCGCCTGCCCGCACCTGCTCGCGTACCTCTTCGTCCAGCGGCCAGCCGTACGTGGTCAGGTCTTGTACGTAGCGGACGGACGGCAGCTCGGCTTCGCCCTCGAGCACCGGCGAACAATCGATCACGCACCGCAGCCGGCAGAAGCCCCGGCCGTCGCCGCTGAGCGCCACGATATCGACCGTGAACTGCAGCGAACGGTGCGTCATGTACCGCGCCGCGCGGACAGCCTTTTCTTCGCCCAGAACGTCAACGACCCAGGAGATATTGCGGACCGGGTCGCCGTGTTTACGCTCGGGTCGGCCGTTGATGATCGCCCGCGCGTCGCCCGGGCCCAGGCCCGGCAGCGTTGCGAGCACGTCCTCGGACGCGTGGTACACATCGATCAGGCCCTCGAGCTCGTCCTCGTTGTCCAGGCGTTTGATCCCATCGTGGATCAGCTCGAACTCATCATCCGTCGCGTCGGTGACCGTGAAGAATTGGAGTGTGCTGAGGTAGATCTGGTTCTGACCCGCCCTGCCGGTAAAGTCATAACTCCGATCCGCCAGCTCGGTGCCGCGTTCCTCACCGAGTTGCGAGATCAGGAAGTTCTGCAGCCGGTTGTGCTCCTGCTCGCTTTGGATCGTGTCGATCGTCAGCCTTTCGCGACCGCTGTCGCTGAGACCCGGGTCGAAGCTATACACGGTGAACTGATCGATGAACCCGCGTTCGAGCCGGCCGTTAGCGTTGTCGTCCGGGGCGTTGGCGCTGCCATCATCCTCGTTGGGGTCGAGCCGGCCGTTGCGGTTCGCGTCTTCACCGAACAGCAGGTCCTCGGTCACACCGCGGACGTACATGAGCTCGCCGACGGTCTCGTAGTCGCGGTTCTTGATGTTGTAGGGGATGTCGCGCGAGAGGTAGTACGCCGACTCCGCCCCGCCGGGCGTGATCCGCTCGTTGCGGTCCTGCCAGTCGATGATCGCGGCGGCGAGGTTCTCGTCCATGCCCGGCAGCTCGAGCGCATCGATTCGCGGGGCGTTGGGGTTCTGCGCGTCAAACCCGAACAGCGCATCGAGGTTGATCTTCCCGCCCTCGCCCTGCAGGCCGAAGCCGATCTCGGTGTCGTCGGTGTAGCTCGGTCGGATCAGCCAGAACAGCCCGTCACCAAGCGGCTGGGCTTCGGGGCGGACCTGGTCGAGCCGCGGCGCTTCACCCAGTGAGATGACATAGGCCAGGTCGCCGCGCACCGCTTCGAGCGCGCCCAGCGCGATCCAGCGCGCCTCGGCCTGGCTGGTGTAGTTCGCCGACGCGTCGGTCTTCACGCGCATCTCCTTGGCAAACACCAGCGCCATCGCCGCGAGCACCGTCGTCACCAGCAGCGCCACGATATACGCCGCGCCGCGCGTGTCGGCCGACCCTCGTTTCGGGTTGTCGCTTCGGTGGTCTACCATCGTGTCGTTCATAGCCCCAGCAGGTTCAGCCCGCCACCAGATTCGATCGCAGCGGGCAGGCGGACGATCGTTGTCGTCGTGATGTAAGTCTGTTCGATCTCGTCTTCGTCTTCCGGCGGGCGGCTCAGCTCAGGCGCGGTGACGAGCACGACCTGCACCGCGGCGGGGATCTCGTTGTCCCGGTCCACCGAGTCCCACTCGTCGATCCACGCCCCGCCGTCGAAGAAGCGCAGGTCCATCGAGACGACCCGCCGGGCGAGCACCTGCATGGCCGGCTGCTGCGTCTCGGTGGCGAGCAGGTTGCCGGTGACAAGGCGCGCGAGGACGTAGTGGTCCGGGTCTTCGCTTGAGTCGAGTAGGCGCAGCTCGACCTGGCGCAGGTCGGCGAAGTCCTGATCGGATTTGAGGTTTGGGTTGGCGGTGACGAAGGTAAGTGCGTCGGTATCGACACCGTTGCGGCCCGTCTCGTCCTCGCCGACGAACACCCCGCCGATGCGCCCGCCTGCCGGGGGCACGCACTGCAGGTCGGTGCGCAGGGCCGCTATCACCGCCCGCGCGGATTCTCTGCCCGACAAGTGGTCTTCCGCGGATCGGCGGGTCTTGAACGACCCGCTGAGGCTGGTGAACAGCGCCGCGGAGACGACCGCTGTCACCGTGATCGCAAGGATCACCTCCAGCAGCGTGAAGCCCGCTGGGTTGCGCTTCGTGTTGGTCGGGGTCGTCTTCATCGTCGATCTTACAGGCCGGCGTACACCACGGTCTTGAGCCGCACGTCCTCTTCATCCACGCCGCTGATCCAGCGCACCGTCAGTGTCAGCTCGCGGAAGTCGGCGGTCTGCCAGTCCGCAACCGACAGGTCCCAGGTATAGCGTTCTGCCTCATTGCCGTAGGTCTCGTCGAAGCCGCCCTCCGCGTCGCCGAACCGCCAGGCCTCGCTGAGCAGCACCTCCTCCAGCTGCGTCTGTGCAAGCATCGCGGCGGTGGCCCGGCGGTCCTGATTCGAAGCGCTACGGGCCGACAGCGCGATCCCACGGACCACGAACGGCAGAACGATCGCGACGAGCATCAGCGAGGCGAGCGCCTCGATAAGGGTGAAGCCGCGGCGGCGTACTTGTTGACGTTTAGTAGTACAGTTCGACATCATCGCCCCCGTTCTCGAGTTGCCTGGGCGTCAGCACCTCGCCGATCGCATACGGCTCGGTCGGGGTCTTGCACGCGACCGCGAGCTGCTTGCCGTCCGTCTCGCGCGTCAGGGTGATCTGCGCGAGCTCGCCCGTGCCGTCGGGCTCGACGCGGACCATCAGAAGGCTGCCTTCCTCGGTGCCGCCGATGAGCTCGATGGTGAGGTTATCACCGAGCTCAAGGACCCGGCCGGTGGTGGACCGCGGGCGCTCGAACCCTTCGGGCGTGAGCACCTCCAGCCAGCAGGTGTTGTCTTCTGTATCGATGACCACACGGACCGGCCGCGCCTCGGCGGCGGCGTGGGTGCGCGCCTCGCGCAGCATCGCCGCAACCGTCCGCGCCGACTGGTCGAGGCGCTGGGACCGCAGCAGCCCGCCGAGCGACGGCGCGACGACCGCGAGCAGCAGCGCAACGATCAGCATCACGAGCACGAGCTCGATGAGCGTAAAGCCGCGGGATGGGTTTGCGTGTCGTCGCATCATCAAACTTGAAAACTCAACAGCCGCGACGCTACGCGTCGCCGGGAACCTCTGAAGCACGTGCCATGCCCTACCTGCGACGGGTTACGTCGCGGCAAAACAGCTTAGTCCTCGTCCTCGCTCCAGTTGGTTATGTCGTCGTCGCCGCCTTCTTTGCCGTCGGGGCCGAAGGAGTAGAGGTCGTACCCGCCTTCGTTGCGTATGCCGGGGTACTTGTACTGCCAGGGGTTGCCCCACTCGTCGTTGACAATGTCTTTGGTAAGGTAGCCGCCGGTGCGGTAGTCGTCTTCGCTAACGCTGCTGGGCCGCTCGCGTAGCGCGGCGAGCCCTTCTTGGGTGGAGGGGTACTCGCCGATCTCGATCTCATAGCTGCCCAGCGCCATCTCTAAAGAAGAAAGCTGCGCCTTGGCCGCGGTGATCTTCGCTTTCTTGGACTGGCCGCCGAAGTTGCCGATGACGATACCGGCCAGGATGCCAAGGATCACCAGCACCAGCAGCAGTTCGAGGATGCTAAAGCCGGCGGAACGGTTGGCGGGACGTGTGTGTTTCATGGTGTTAGCTGGGATTCGTTTGGGTTGGGGATGTAAAGATCTACTGCACAGCGTCCCACATATCGAAGACCGGCAGCAGCATGCCAACGACGATCGTGCCGACCATCGCCGCCATCAAGAACAGCATCGCCGGCTCGGCCAGCGAGACGAGGACGCGGAGCTGACGATCCAGGTCCTCCTCGAACTCCTCGGCCATGCGGACCAGCTCTTCGGAGATCCGGCCGGACTCCTCGGCCACCGAGACCATCTCTACGACTGATGTGGGGAACAGCTGCGGGCACTGGCCCAGCGACTGGGCGAGGGGCGCGCCCTCCTGGACATTGGTGATGGCCAGGTCCACCGCATCGGTCAACGTCTGATTGCCGATCGCGGCGCGCGCGACCTTGAGCGACGCGATCAGCGGCACGCCCGCGCCGACGAGCGTGCCGAGCATCCGGCAGAATCGCACGAGCGAGAAGCGAGCCGCGGCGGTGCCGACCAGCGGCAAACGGAGAATGACCTCGTCACGCTTGCGCCGGCCAGCCTCGCTCGACAGCGCCTGCTTGGCGAGGACGATCAACACGATCAGACCGATCAGAACGAACACGCCGTAGTTCAGCAGCGCCGTGCTGGCGGCCTGGATGATCTGCGTCAGCAGCGGGAGCGACCGGCCGAACTCATCGAACATCTCTGAAAATCGCGGGATGAACCATAGCAGCATAAACGTGACGACGCCGGTCGCGATCAGCGCCAGCACCGCCGGGTAGATCAACGCGGTGCCGACCTTGCTCTTGAGCTCGCGTTCGCGCGACATGAAGTCGGCGATCTGTTTGAGGACGACGTCGAGGAAGCCGCCCGCCTCGCCGGCGCGGACCATCGCGACATAGATCGGCGGGAAGGATTTGGGGAACTGCGCGAGCGCGTCGGCCAGGGCCGTGCCGTCGATGACCATCTCGCGGACGCCGTCCCACTGCGCCTTCGCGCCGGCGTGCGAGGTCTCCCGGCTGAGGATCTGCAGCGCGCGGGCCATGGGGACGCCGGCGGACAGCAGGCTTGAGAGCTGGCGGACGAAGGCGAGGA
This sequence comes from Phycisphaeraceae bacterium, assembly GCA_028280965.1. Taxonomy (GTDB): domain Bacteria; phylum Planctomycetota; class Phycisphaerae; order Phycisphaerales; family Phycisphaeraceae; genus JAHQVV01. The sequence goes on along the minus strand of JANQKT010000002.1, from coordinate 5,100 downwards.
CGTGTTTTGGTTTGACTTTGCCCCCGCCCAAGCCCACCCGGCGGCTGAAACCGCCTACGCCGGGGTCGTTGTTTTTCGTTGTAGGCCTGGTGCCCGAGACCGAGGCGGTGACATCGACGGGGATCAGGCCCAGCGACTCGATGGAGACGAGCGCCGCGCCGCGGTCGTCGGCGTCCAGCCGGCCGGTCGTCCGCTTGCCCTGCGTGTTCACCGCGGTATAGGCGAAGGTCGGCATCAGCGGTTGTCCTCTGCTAAGCCGCTAACGGCCGAGCCACCAGCGGCGCTCGCGCGTTCGTCCTTGGTCACGCGCAAGACTTCCTCCACCGTGGTCAGCCCCTGCTGGATCAGCCGCCAGCCGTCCTCGCGCAACGACTTCATGCCCTGCCCGACCGCGGTCTTGCGGATGGCGCGGGTCGATGCGTTCTCTGTCACGTGGGCGCGCAGCTCATCGGTGATGGGCATCTGCTCGAAGATGCCGCGCCGGCCGCGGTAGCCCGTCCCGCCGCACGACGAGCAGCCCTTGCCGTGGTAGAGCGCATCGGGCAGGTCGCTGCCGAACTCGCTTCGGATGCGCGCCGCGTCCTGGATCGGGATCGCTTCCTTGCAGTCCGGGCAGATCAACCGCACTAACCTCTGGGCGACGACCGTTTCGAGCGACGACGCGACGAGGAACGGCTCGACACCCATATCAATAAGACGCGTGATCGCGCCGGGTGCATCGTTGGTGTGCAGCGTCGAGAACACCAGGTGCCCGGTGAGCGAGGCCTGCACCGCGATCTCCGCGGTCTCGCGGTCGCGGATCTCGCCGATCAGCACGACATCCGGGTCGTGCCGCAGGATCGCGCGCAGCCCCTTGGCGAAGGTCAGCCCGGTCTTCGTATCGACCTGGATCTGGTTGACGCCTTCCAGCTGATACTCGATCGGGTCCTCGATCGTGATGATCTTGCGCTCGACGTCGTTGATCTGCGCCAGCGAGGCGTAGAGCGTGGTCGTCTTGCCCGAGCCGGTCGGGCCCGTGACAAGCACGATGCCGTGCGGCAGGCTGAGCACCTTGTTGTAGCGTTTCAGGTCGTCGCCGTTCCAGCCCAGGCCCTCGAGCCCGACGAGTGTTGAAGATCGGTCGAGCAAACGCAGCACGACCGCCTCGCCGTAGAGCATCGGGATGACGGACACGCGGACATCGACCTCGCGCCCGCCGACCATGAGCTTGATCCGCCCGTCCTGCGGCAGGCGTTTCTCGGCGATGTCCAGGTGGCTGAGGATCTTTAAACGCGAAACGATCGCGGCCTGGAACCGGCGGACCTCGGCGGGGAGCGTCGCCTCCTGCAACACGCCGTCCACACGGTAGCGCACGCTCAGCCGATCCTCGAACGGCTCGAAGTGCACGTCCGTCGCCCGGCGTTCGATCGCCTCGACCAGGACCTGGTTGACAAACTGGATGATGGACGCGTCTTCCGCGTCGTCGGTCAAATCGATCGAGTCTTCATCGTCATCGACAACGGTGATCCCGCCGGTCTGTACCAGCGACTGCATCGTCGCGGCGCCGACGCCCAGGTGCTTGCTGAGCGCTTCTTCGATCTGCCCGGACAGCGCGAGCACGGGCTCGATGTCCAAGCCGGTGGCGACGCGCAGCTCATCAATACCTGTCGAGTCGAATAGCGAGCTGGTCGCGACACGCAGCCGACCATCACGTTCATCGATCGGCAGCAGTTTACGCCGGCTGAGCACGTTGGCGGGCAGGCGCTCGAGCAGCTCACGCGGGGGGACAACGCCCTCCAGGTCAAGCAGCTCGACGCCGAACTCGCGCGCGAGCACCGGCAGCAGGCGGTCCTCGGTCAGGCCGTTGACCGACAGCACCGCGTGCTCCAGCGGCTCGCCCTTGTCGATGAGCTGCGCCGCGTCGGCCGCCGCCTGCTCGTCGAGCAGGCCCAGCCGGTTGAGTTGATTCAGGACGTGCTGCATGGTGTCGAAGTGAGGCGTCTGCGTTTCGTGATCTACCGGCCGAGGAACGCGCGGTTGCACCCGCCCGAGGGGTGACGCCGAGCCGCCGACCTTTATACGCTCGACGCGCCGCCGGAGTTGGGAAAAAACACGGCCCCGACACGGGGCCGGGGCCGGCGTCACGTTGGCTGAGCCTCAACGAGCCCCGGCCGACCGTTAGGGAGGATGCAGGCTTAGTCCAGGAGCCCCATGACCACAAACTCGGCTTCCCACTTGGCGGTGCAGACGCTGCGCAGGTCCTCGCGTGCTTCCTTGATGACCGCATCCATCGCGGTCCGCGCCTTGCGCAGCTTGGCGAGCGCATCCTTGATATCGCCGCTGTTGTCGTCCGCGATGCCCTGACGGAGTTCCGCCATCGCCTCGGCGACCTCCTTCGCTTCGTCGGACATCTCTCCGCCGCCATCACGCTGGCCGCGATCGCCGCCGCGTAGGCCGCGCTGACCGCCGCGGGTCACCGTGTCACGCTCTCGGATCAGGGTGCGGACCCTCTGGATCAGCGGCGCGATCACTTCGTAGTCTTCCTCGCTCATCCCCAGGCGCTCGCGCATCGCTTCGGCCTGCTGCTTCTCGTACTCGGCCCGGCGTTCTTCCATGCGCTCGCGCCACTCCTCACGCATCTGCTCGCGCTCTTCCTCCGTCGCGTTCTCCCAGCGCTCGCGCCAGTTCTGACGGTCTTCGCGGTCCCCGCCACGGTCACGGCCGCCGCCACGGTCCTCGCCGCGGTCCTGGGCCAAGGCGGGCAGCGCCATCGAGAGCACTACGATCAATAAAACAGGCAGGCGGAGTACGGAGGTCTTCATGGTTTCATCCTGGAAAGAGATTGATCAATCGGGCCGCTCAGCGGGTATCACCGCCGAACCCAAGGCAAACGCGTCATCGAGATGGGTTATTGCCGGCCCATCCACGGGTTTCAAAATAATACGTTAACTCATTAAAAACAACGGTTTACAGGCACCCACGCGATCCAACCCACAAACTCAGGCCGGGCCGGCCTTCACCCCAATCATGCTTGCCATCCGGCCGGTCGACCCGGCTCCGCGGTGGGTCACGTCCCGGCGGTGGCTGAAAAACAGTTCGTCAGCGTATGTGCAATGATCGGTTGTATCAATGTGTTCGGCACCGATTTCAACAAGAGCAGACCGGGCTGCGGCCAGCAGGTCCACGTGCGGCCGTGGGCCGAGGTCACGCCGAACGTTGCGGGGGTCAAACCGCTCGGCGACATCGTCGCCGACCTCGAAGTGCGCCACCGAGATGCTCGGCCCGACCGCAGCGACGAGCGGCGCATCGAGCTCAGCCGCCGCCGCCTGGATCACCCCCGCGACCAGCCCGCGCCAGCCCGCGTGCGCCGCGGCGACCAATCGGCCGTCGGTTGTCGCCAGCAGGACCGGCACGCAGTCTGCGGTGAGGATGCGTGCCAGCGCGCCCGGCTGGCGGACCACGACCGCGTCGGCGTCACAACGCGGCATCTCTGATTCATCTGCACAGTCACCAACCGCATCGCGGTCTGTGTAGACAGCCCGCCCGTGTACCTGACGAACCACCACGCGCTGGTACGCCGAGCAGCCGAGTACTTCCGCGATCGCTCGCTCGTCTCCGTCGCGCGTGCCAAAGGCGTGCGGCACACCGATCTCGTCCAGTACAGGTGACCGGTAGACGACCACGCCATCTCGTTCCCAGCGGTAGAGCATGCGGAAGATGGTAACCGCCGCGTCACCACGCGGGGGACGGGTCAGAGAGAGTCCGTTGCGGGTCGAGCTCGTTTTGTTGTGAATCGTTTCAGATCGCACGTCCAGCGTGGTGACGCGGCGGCTTCAATCCGCCTTCAGCGTTTGCGCGATCGCGATCTCTGCCAGCCGCAGCGTCGCGTGGTCCATGTCGTGCATCGCCTGCTGGAACGCGTCCGCATCGACCCGGTCATCGGGCGCACCGGTCATCGCCTCGACGCCCGCGATGTGTGTTTCGATCTCTTTGCGATAACTGTCCTCGATCGCGTCGCCGACGCGATCGAGCTGCTTTCGGATGTTGCGGATATCCAGCTGCGCGTTCAGCCGCAGGTCGATCAGCCGGTGCGCGTTCATGTCGGCCGGGGCGTGGTCGAACGATTCGCGCTCGATCTGCGCGACCTCGTCGCGCGTGAGCCCGTGGTTGGGCACGACCTGTGTCCGCGCCCGCCGGCCGGAGCGCTGCTCGACCGCCGTCACCGTCAGGACACCGTTCGCATCGACGACAAACGTGACCTCCAGCTTCGGCAACCCCGCGGGCATCGGCGGGATGCCGGTCAGCTCGAACGCGCCCAGCAGCCGACAGTCCTGCACCAGCTCGCGCTCGCCCTGATAAACATTGATCGCGACCTTCGTCTGCCCCTCCGCATAGGTCGAGAACACCTCCGTCGCCCGCGCGGGGATCGTGCTGTTGGCCGTGATCAGCTTCGCCACCGCCCCGCCCATCGTCTCGATGCCCAGCGACAGCGGGATCACATCGAGCAGCAGGCCGCCCTGCTGGATACCTGCGAGACGCGCCGCCTGCACGCTCGCGCCCAGCGCAACGACCTGGTCCGGGTCCAGCGCGGTGTAGGGCTCGGTCTCGAAGTAGGCCGCGACGGCGTCACGCACCATCGGCATGCGTGTCAATCCGCCGACGAGTACGACGCGGTCGATATCGCCCACCGTCAAGCTTGCGCTGCGCAGCGCTTGTTTGCATGCGCCCAGCGTGCGATCAACCCACGGCTTGGCAAGTGTTTCGAGTTCGTTGCGTGTGACCGTGCGTGCATAGGTCTGGCCTTCGCCGAGATCGATCTCGATGTTTGCCGCGTCATCGGTGGAAAGCTTGATCTTCGTCGCCTCGGCGAAGTTGCGCAGCGCCTGCCGCGTCGCGGGCGGGAAGTCGAGCGCTCGGCCCACTTGCTGGCGGATCTCATCGGTCACCAGCGCGATGATCATCTGATCAACATCGTCCCCGCCCAGGTGCGTGTCGCCCGCGGTGGACAGGACCTGGTCGACCGCGCCGTTCTCGGTCTGTTCCAGGCGCAGGATGGAGATATCGAACGTGCCACCACCGAGGTCGTAGACGGCGATGGTCTGGGCGGGAGGGGTCGAGGGG
>JANQKT010000245.1 GCA_028280965.1 Phycisphaeraceae bacterium | reverse complement strand
GTCGCCCGCTACACGCCGCGGGTGATCCGCCAGCTCAACCCCACACTCCGGGCACGCATCACTGTCTTGACTGGCGCGCAGATCGTAGAAGCAGTTCTCGCAGTGCCCGGCCAGGACGAGTTGGCGTTGCCGCCTGGTTTTGATCAGCCACCGGATGCCGAGCGCGATAACGGCCAGCACAACCGCGTCCGCGATCAACGCGGCCATCATCGGCAGGTACACGTGCGCGACAACCAGGAGCGCGGTGATCGGCCAGACGCAGAACACCGTGGCGAATACGCGCAGCACGCGGCGCTGCTCCTGCGGGGTCCACTTGTGCCGGAACCGGCTGCGCGGCAGGGTCGAGATCGTGACGGCCATCGCGATCTCGAACGTGATAAACCCCAGCACCACGACCCCGACGGGGATCAACGTGATCAGCAGCCTGGAATCGGCCAGGTTCGCCAGCATGGGAAACATCCCGTTCACTCCGGAAGCATAGCGCCGCCGGCCGGTTGCGGCCTAGCCGCCTTGACCGCCGTCCGCTTGATCTGCATCTTCCGCCTCGCCCAGATCGACCTGCGACCAGTCGATCTGCTCGCGGGACCGGATGTACTCGTCCAGCAGGTCTTTTGCGCGGATCAGGTCGCTTGCGTGAACCAGCACCTTCACCTTCCCGGGGGCCTCGGCCCTGAAGCCGGCGGTCAGCAGCCCCGCGGCCTCGGCCTGGATGCCTTCACGTTTCAGTTCGTCGGCGATCATCGTCGCCTCGATCTCGCTGGGGAAAAACGCGAGCGTCACCACCTTGTCGTCGTCTTCGTGCATGCCCTGATTGTCTCAGGTCTGCCGGGTCAAAACAAGCATCACGCCGGCTCGTCCAGCCGGTACTGACGGATTTTTTTGTAGAGCGTCGTGCGGTTGATGTCCAGCTGCTTCGCGGTCTGCCCGCGGTTCCAGCCGTTGGCCTCGAGCGCTTGCAACAAAATGTCTCGCTCCGGGCCCTTCATCGCTTCGGCCAGCGGCATCGGGCGCCAGCCTTCGACGGGTGCGTGCGGTGGGCCCGCGTCGGTCTGGCCTGATGATCTTTCGGGCGTGGGTGGGTCCGTGTTTGGCTTGGCCGGCACCTCTTCCTGCGGTGCGACTTCGGCCAGCAGCAGGTGCCGCTGCACCGCGCGCTCGATCGCGTCGAGCAGCTCTGATTCGATCAACGGTTTGAGCAGGTAGTCCGCCGCGCCCAGCCGCATCGCCTGGACCGCCGACGCCGCTTTGCGGAACGCACAGGTCACGACCGGCACGAGGCTCGGCCGGTCGTTGCGTAGACGCTGGACCAGTTCCAGGCCCCCGCCGGTGCGGCCGAAGTCCTGGTCGATCAGAATCACGCCGAAGCGGTTGTTGGTGTCCGCATCGGCGCGGTCGAGTTCACACAACACCTGATCGTGGGTATAGACAGCCGCACAGGTCAGGCCCTGTGCGCTCAGTGTCTGCGACAACGCCGAGGCGGCAACGGTGTCCGCGTCGGCGATCAGGATGCGTCGGGGTGGTGACATCTGTGAATGCCGTGCGGGTCGTGAAGGTCAGGCGGCCTGGGCATCGCCATCGGCAGGCGACCCCGGCTCGGCCGGCGGCGCTTCTTCGATCCGGTCCAGCCAGTTGGCCCGGGTCCAGATCGTCTCGGTCGGTGTCTTCGGCTCGCTCTGCATGCGAGCCGAAGTGATGGCCTGGGCCTGGACCTTGCGCAGGCAGCGGTCGGCGAGTTCGGTCAGGAGCATTTCATCCAGCGACGCCTCACCGACCACGATCTGGACGATGACCTGGCCCGATCCCTGCTCGGTGCTGAGCGCCGCGGCGACCAGGGTACCCCCCGACTCGATCGCCAGGCTCAGGTGGTGGCGCAGCGTCTCGGGCGCGATCGTGCAGCCGTGCTCGGCCGCGAAGGCGATGATCGCCCCGCGCTCGCCCTTGCGCACTTCCTTGAACCGGTATCCCTCGCTCACAGCGGTGTCCTCCACTGGGACTATCGGCCGGATATCGGGCCGCCTTTGGTCGTCGGCGTCCGGATAAGGGGAACCCCGGCGGTGCTTGGGCGTCTAGACCCCTAAACCCCGCTCCGGAGCACCACCATGCCCAGCCGCCCCCTTGCCCTGATCGCGTTCGCCTCGGCCTTGCTCTTTGTCTTCGGTATTGCCCGCCTCGCTCAGGCCGGCGGCCCGGGCGAGCCGGCCGAGCGCGTGTTGCAGACACCCGCCAACAACCCGGCTGCACAAGCCGTCTGCATCAAGCCGGCCGAGTCGTTCAACGGCAGGACGATCGCGCAGTGGCGGGCCGGCGGCCCCGAGGGCCTCGCCGAACTGATGGAGCAGATGCGGCCAACGATCGAGCAGTACCTGGCGGCGAAGGCGAGCCCGCTGTCGGCCATGCCCGAGCAGCAGGCCACGCTCACCGATACCGAGGGGAGGCTCCGCCTGATCGACGCGGTTGCTCAGCAGCGCGACGCGTACACCGCCGGGCTGTACTGGTACACCGACCTGGACGAGGCGAAGGCCCGGGCCGAGGAGACCGGCCAGCCGATCCTCTCGCTACGCATGCTCGGCAGGCTGAACGAAGAATACTCGTGCGCCAACTCGCGCTTCTTCCGGACGGTGCTCTACGCCGACCAATCGGTGGGCGAATTATTGCGCGAGAAGTTTGTGCTGCACTGGCAGAGCGTGCGCCCGGTGCCGGTGATCACGATCGACATGGGCGACGGCCGAACAATCAAGCGCACCATCACCGGCAACTCGGCGCACTACGTGCTGGACGCGAATGGGCGGGTGATCGATTGCCTGCCGGGTCTGTACGCCTCGGGCACCTTCGAGAGGCGCCTGCGCGACTGGCAAGGGCGTGCCGCGTTGCTCACCAAACTGGACGACGAGGCCTTTGTGGAGGCGGTCCGCGCCCGCCACCAGCAGCGGGCCGGCGAGCTGGACCGCGCGTGGGGCAGGTACATGCAGGTGCTACATGCCGATCAGGCGGAGCCCGTGCTCGGTGCCCTGGCCGAGCCGGCGGGCCGACCGGATCAGGACGCCAGGCTGCCCGACGCGTCCGAAGCGGGCCGGGTCGCGATCGCCGGCAAGTTCGCGATCGAGCGCCCGCTGGTCATGGCCGTGCTCCCGCCGGGCGTGCCGACCGCGGAGCAGGCGTCCGACGACCGAGCGCTGTGGCGGCGCATCGCCGAGTCCTACGCCAAGGACGCCCGCCTAGACGAGATGAGCCGCGCGCTGATGGCGATCAAGGCCCCGCAGGAACCGATCGAAGACGCGATGCGCCGGGCGATGAGCAAGCGCCGGGTCGAGAGCCCGCTGGTCAAAATGGTCAGGAACTTCGAAGGCGGGGTCGCGGTCGAAACCGCGCGCAACGAGCACCTGCTCCGCAGGCAGCTGCACGACTGGTTTGCCAGCGCCCAGGCACCGCTTGATCTGGATGCGCTCAACCGCCGGGTATACGCCGAGTTGTTCCTCACGCCCGAGGAAGACCCGTGGCTGGGGCTGGTACCGGCGGACACTTACAGCGCGCTCGATGGCGGCGGGCTGTTCGGCGCGGCCGGGGAGGCCGCGCGTTAATCAAGCCCCAGCGCCGCCGCGTCGCGGTCCGAGAGCATGCCGCCGTCGCTGCGCTCTTTGACCGTGCCGTCGCGCTTCCACGAACGCTCGCAGGCGGGCTCGTCGCGCAGGTCGATTACCTCATCACCTCGATCATCTTTGAACTCAACCCGACTTATACCGAGTAAATCCGCAATCTCTGTTGTGTCATAGTTTTCAAATTCAGAAAAGGCACTGTGCTTATAGATACGCATTCCAAGGTCCAGTGGATTATCGATGCCATTAGCCTGTCGGAATTGTTCGATCGATTTGAGCCAAGTCGCTTTCCAGGCCATTACTGTTCCCGTCAAAGCCCCACCGTGTGCCGCTAAACCTGCGTACACGTCGTCTATGTCTGGTGGGAATACATTTAGGTGAACGCTGTCATTCTTATCATTCCATAACACCGTCCAAACCTCGTCAGCAGTGTGCGGGACGATCGGTGCAAGCAATCGAGATAAATCATATGCGACTTTATGCAGAACATTTTGACAACGCCGCCTTCGAGTACTGTCGGGTCTATCGCAGTACAACCGATCTTTGACGGCAGCAAGATAGTTTGCACTCAATGTTTCATTGCAAAAATTGAACAATTTCCTGCTTACTGCGCGGAAATTGAATTGCTCGTAGAGCTCGCGAACATCATGTACAAGGCTGTATAGCTCATGCATAAGCCAGGCATCTAGTGTGTACTGATCAGATTCTGTGAAGTGGTATTCATGTTCAACCGGCGTGTAATCATCTAGATTGCTCAGCAAAAACCGCAGCGTGTTGCGGACCTTGCGGTACTCCTCCCCGGCGAGCTTGAAGAAATCGAGATCGACCTTGATGTCGTTGTCCGTGTTCAGCGAGCAGACCCACCACCGCGCGACGTCGGCGCCGAAGGTCTTCATCAGCTCCTCGACCTTCAACGCGTTGCCGTCGGACTTGCTCATCTTCTTGCCGTGCTTATCGACCATGAACCCGTGGGTCAGCACGGTCTTGAACGGCGAGACGCCGTGCAGCGCGACGCTGGGCAGCAGCGAGTGCTGGAACCAGCCGCGGTGCTGGTCCGAGCCTTCGAGGTACAGGTCGGTCGGATACCTTCCGGAAGCGCCGGACTGCTTCCCGCCCCAGCCATGCTCGGACCTCATAACGGCGTTCCAGGATGAGCCGGACTCGAACCAGACGTCGAAGGTGTCTCTGCCGCGCTCGAGCTGCGAGAGGTCGGCAGATTTGACCCAGCCGGGCGCATCCGGATCGCTGCCTGCGTTGTATGTTTCCAGCAACGTTTCCGGCGGCGCGACAAACCAGCTATCCGAGCCGTGCCTGCCAAACGCCTCGGCCACGGCCCGAACACTCGCCGACGTCAAGAGCGGCTCGCCTTCGATTCCGGGCGGCGGATAGAACGCGGGGATCGGCAGGCCCCAGCTGCGCTGGCGCGAGATGCACCAGTCCGGGCGCGATTCGAGCATGCCGCGCATGCGGTTCTTGCCCCAGTCGGGGAGGAAGTGGATGTTGTTTTCGGCCTCTTGCAACGACGCTTCTCGCAGGGACGCGGGACGCTGCGCGTCACCCGCGACACAGTCGAAGGTCTTGTCTACGCCCACAAACCACTGCTCTGTCGCGCGGAAGATGACCGGCGTCTTGCCGCGCCAGTCGTGCGGGTAGCTGTGCATGAACCGGTTGGCGTGGAACAGGTGCCCACTCGCGCGCAGGTACTCAACGACCTCTTCGTTGGCCTTGAATACGTGCTTGCCACGAAGCCAATCGGGGACCGTTTCGTCGAACGTGCCGTCGGCCTGCACCGGGCAGTAGACATCCAAGCCTTCGCGCAGGCCGGTCTGGTAGTCCTCGACACCGTGCCCCGGCGCGGTGTGGACCAGGCCCGTGCCGTCTTCGAGGGTGACGTACTCGGCGTGCACAACCTTCCCGACGCGATCGCAGAACGCGTGGTTGTATGTCACGCCGACCAGCTCTTTGCCCTTGAGCGTTTCAAGCGGCTCGGCGTACTCGACGCCTTCCAAAGCAAGCACCTTCGCGGCGAGTTCTTGGGCGATGACGACCCTGCGATCGCCCAGCTGATACACGCCGTAGCCGTAGCGCTCGTGGGCCGCGACCGCGAGGTTGGCCGGGAGCGTCCAGGGCGTCGTTGTCCAGATCATCACCGCGTCAAACTTGTCTTTGCCCGGCGAGTCGTCGGTCAGGTCGAAGCAGACGTACACCGACGTGTCTTCCCGGTCGTAGTACTCCAGCTCCGCCTCGGCGAGCGCCGTCCGGTTCTCGATCGACCAGTGCACCGGCTTGAGCTGGCGGAAGACCAGGCCCTTCTCGACCAACCCGGCGAACACCTCGATCACGCCGCGCTCGTACTTCGGCAGCATGGTCAGGTACGGGTCGTCGTAGTCCGCCATCGTCAGGAGCCGCTGCATCTGGCCCTTCTGCAGCTTCACGAATTTTTCCGCGTAGGCCTTGCACTTCCGGCGGATCTGGATCGGCTCCATCTCGCGCGCCTTCTCGCCCAGTTCCTGCATGACCTTGTGCTCGATCGGCAGGCCGTGGCAGTCCCAGCCCGGCGTGTACGGGCAGTCCTTGCCGAGCATGTTCTGCGAGCGGACGACCAGGTCCTTGAGGACTTTGTTGAGCAGGTGCCCGAGGTGGATATCGCCGTTGGCATAAGGCGGGCCGTCGTGGAAGACGAATGCCTCTGCGTTCGTTTTTTTACGCTTCGCGCGCAGCTGCCCGTACACATCGAGCTTGTCCCAGCGCTTGATCGACGCGGGCTCGTTCTGCACCAGGTTGGCCTTCATCGGGAAGGCGGTCTTGGGCAGGTTCAGCGTCTTCTTGTAACGCTTGGGGTCTTGGGCGGTCGCGTCGCTCATGGTCAGTCTCTCTCTGTTCATGCCCACGGCGTTGACGTGAGCCCCGCGAGTGTCAATGCCGCGGGATCCAAGGCTCTGTTGATGATTACAAAATCTAAAAACTCAAACAAAAACCCCCGCCTTGCGGCAGGGGCTGCTGGGTTTTGGGAAGTAAAACGCCGGCCCTACCGCTGGTCAGGGTTGCCAATGATAATCGCAATAATCGGCTGGGCGTTGGTCATGGCTGAAGAGTATATCGGTGATCTGGTCGCCGGGCTACAGCAGCCGCCCCAGCGGCAAGCTGAGCCGGTCGAACGCCCTGGCGGGGATGCTGACGGTGTCCCACTTCGCCGAGCGGTCGCGCATGTGCTGTTGGTAGTCGCTGAGCCGGACCGCGAGCACGGCGTACCACCGCTTGCCGTACTCAAATACCTCATGGAACAGCGCGTCCGGCGGCTGGTTGTCGCACCAGAACAGGAACGCGAAGGCGGGCTCGAACCCGTCGCCGAAGATGCCGGCCCACTGGTTCAGTGAGTCAACATCATCGCGCGTGACCCAGTTCTGGAACGCCTTGCCGGTCTTGCCCGCGTGCTTGCGGCCCTTGACGTCGACCAGGAGGTTTGGGCCACTGTCGCTGTAGACGACAAAGTCGAAGCTCTTGAGCTTGGTCGGCAGGACCTTGCTCTTCTTGTCGCCGGTGAGGGCGCGCTTGGCCTCGTCCACCGCGACGTATGGGATCGCGTTGGCGCGGAGGTAGTGCTCGAAGGCGCGGTCATAATGGAACCGGCGGTTGGCCATGCCGGCGAGTGTACCGACGGGCGATGACAAACCCTGTCACCCGCGCAGGCGGTCGGCAAGCTTGTCCAGCGCCACCGATTCCTGCCGGCCGGAGGCGAGGTCTTTGACGGAGGCCGCGCCGGATGCGGCTTGATCATCGAGGATCACGGCGTATCGGGCACGGCAGGCCTCCGCGTCTTTCAAGAGCTTGCCGACCTTGCGCGTCTGCTTGTAGCTCATCCGCGCGTGCAGCCCGGCGAACCGCAGCGTTGAGACGACCCCCGGAAGTTGGGCATCGCCCGTGTCGGTGACCGAGATCACGTACGCGTCCGGCCGGGGGCCGATGTGTTCGGGCAAGAGGCCCTCGTCCTCGAGCAGGTTGGTGAGGACGACGTCGCCCATGCCGAAGCCCACCGCCGGCATCGCGGGCCCGCCGAAGAGCTCGATGAGTTTGTCGTAGCGCCCGCCCCCGCCGAGCGCGCGTTCCTTGCCGGTGGTGACGTGCAGCTCGAAGACGGTCCCGGTGTAATAAGCCAGGCCGCGGACGATGCCCAGGTCGTAGACGCACCAGTCGGACAGGCCGAAGTCTGACAAGGCCTTGTCGATCGCGCGGAGGTCTTCCAGTTTGTCGTCGATGCCAGCAGCCTGACAGAGCTTGTCGATCTCGCCGACGGCGTAGGCCTGGCTGCACATCGCGTCGAAGCGCTTTACCTGCTCGTCGCCGAGCCCGAGCGCTTTGGCCTTCTCGGCGAACACTTCTGGGGGCGTCTTCGCCTTGCCGTCCAGCAGCGTGAACGCATCATTGATCTTGTCATCAGGCACGCCGAGCGATGTGAGCACTTGCCGGACGACCTCGCGGTGGCTGAGTTTGACCTGCACGAGCCCGGGCCCGACGCCGAGCTCCCGCAATAAATCGCACGCAACCGCGATGACCTCGGCGTCGGCGATCGGGCCGGCTTCGCCGAGCATGTCGATGTTCCACTGGTCGAACTCCCGCAGCCGGCCGCGCTGGGGCTTTTCTGCCCGGCAGAGGTTGGGCGTGCAGAACCACTTGACCGGCTTGGGCAGCGCGTTCGCCTTGGCCGCGACCATGCGCGCGAGCGTCGGCGTGAACTCCGGGCGGATCGCCAGCCCCCGGTCCCCGCGGTCTTGGAAGTGGAACAGCTCGGAGACGATCCCGTCGCCGGACTTGACCTTGTAGAGGTCCAGCGACTCAAAGATCGGCCCGTCGACCTCGTCGAACCCGTGCCGCACCGACACGCGCCGCCAGGCGTCGTGCAGGTAGCGACGCCGGGCCATCTGGTCGGGGTAAAAGTCGCGCGTGCCTTTGGGCGGCTGGAGTTTCATTTCAGGCGTGAATTGCTAGGGAGTGATCGGGTGGAGTTCGGTGCCTGGGCAACAGAGAGTAGTCTTGCCTTGTCACTTCACCAAATCACCAAACCGTACTTCTTACTTTCTTGCCACGATGTACGCGATCCAGCTCGGGTCGGCGTCGCCCTCGGTCGCGGGCTCGAACTCGCCGGTCTCCTCGCCGTCCTCGTCCGTCGTCTCCCAGTACACCGTTGACGCGCTGAAACCCGCCTCGGCCAGTAGCTCGCGCACCTCCGGGATCGTCCAGAACCGCCAGTCGTACGTGAACGCCTTGTCCAGCCTGCTGCCGTCCTTGAACCGGAAGTGGATGTGGAAGAGTGCGTCCGCGGTGATCGGGTTGAAACGAGCCTGCTCCCAGATGTACTTGAACTTCTTGAAGCCCGGCACATCCGACTCGATCGTGCGGATGTCCTCGTGCTCTTCCTCGTAGCACTCGCTGCCGCCCATCATGTCCATGACCATGATGCCGCCGTCGGCGAGGTTGGCGTGGGCGTGCCGGAAGTAGTCGCGCAGCGCGTCGCGGGTCTTGAACAGGAAGAACGAGAAGTTCTGCGCGGCCAGCACGTCGGCGGGGACCTCGCCTTTTGTCCGGGCGTCGTCTTCAAACAGCGTGATCCGCTCGCGCTGGCCGCCGGTCAGCTTCGGTTGCAGGTTGTCCTTGCCCCAGGCCAGCGGCTCGGGGTCGAGGTCGATGCCGACTGCGGTATTGTCCGGGTGCAGCTTGACCCACTCGCAGCAGACCGCGTGGGTGCCGCAGAAGTCCTCACGCAGGGTGCGCGGCTCGCGCCCGTTCAGCGCCTTGTAGGTCCTGGTAAAGAACTCCGCCTCATTCGCCGGCTCCTGCACCGACAGGCCGTACAACGCGTACCGGTCGGCCCGGTCGGCGAGCGGGGTCGTGTCCTTGTTCTTCTTCTGCTTCGGCTTGTCCTTGGTTTTGGGCATGGCGGGAGTTTAGCAAGAACAAACGCGGGATAGTTCCTAGAGGCTGGCGCCTGTACGGCGGGCGGTCAGGGCTGTGCCCCGAAACCCCAAAGCCATCCAAACCGGCCGTACCCCGCATGCCGAGATGTGCGAGGGTGCGGGGACGGCCCCTCCTAATAGAGGGGCCGTCCCCTTGTGTGTCTACGAAGAGATGAGAACTGCTCTAAAATCGAATGATGCGCATCATCGCGGGCGAACACGGCGGGCGGGCCATCCTCGGGCCGGCGGACGCGCAGACCACCCGGCCGATCATCGACCGGGTCAAGGAAGCGCTCTTCAACCGCCTGACCTCGCTGGGGCTGTTGCAGCCCGACGGCGACAGCGACGGCTGGTCGGTCGTGGACGTGTTCTGCGGCACCGGGTCGCTCGGCCTCGAGGCCCTGTCGCGCGGCGCATCGTCGTGCCTGTTCGTCGATATGGACCGCGACGCGGTAAACCGGCTCAAAGAGAACCTCGACACGCTCGGGCTCAATAGCCGGGCGCAGGTCGTCCAGGGCTCGGCGCTCGCGGGCTACTGGCCGGCATCACTGCGGCCCGGATCGGTGCAGGTCGCGTTTATCGACCCGCCCTACGCGATGGTTGAGGAAGACAAGACGCGGCTGGCCCTACTCGACATGGTCGCCGCAATGGTGCCGGTCATCGAGCCCGGCGGGGTCGTCATGGTCCGCACGCCGATCGCGGTTGAGCTGCCCGAACTCGAGGCCTACGACGGGCCGGGCACCGCCGAGTACGGCGGGATGCGGCTGCACTTTTATCAGGCGCCGATGGAAGGCGGTTGAGCGATATTGAGCCGGCTCGCCCTACCCCGCTGCTCGAGCATGGCAGCCGCGGGCGGCCGCTATCGGTTCAGCAGATCCAGCACGCCGCCAGCTTCTTCACCTGATTCGTCAGCGTCATCACCTTCATTGCCGAGGATGTTGCCGCCGAGGTTTTTTAGTAGATCGCCGCCTTCCTTGAGGAACTCCCCGGCCTTTTCGCCGTACTCTCCGCCGAGTTTGCCGAGTTCTTCGAACTGCTTGCCCAGATCGAAGTCGGTGATACCGAGGTCGTTCAGTGTGCTCTGGACCTGATCAACGCCGAGCGAGTCCGTTAGCGAAGCGGTCAACCCCAGGACGTGGTTGCCCAGGTCGTCGCCCATGTTGGCCATGACCTGGACCAACACATCACCGATGATGTCTGCGGTGATCTGAGACATCGGCACGCCGCCGGAGCCGACATCGGTCAGCACCATCGGCTCGTCATCCGCGATCGTGATCTTCTTCGGGCCGACCGCGATCGCGCCCAGTGCGGGGTCTTCGTCGAAGTAATAGTAAACGGTGATGTTGCTGATAATTAGTTCTTTGATGACAACCTGTTTCTCGTCCTTGGTCTCGTCGGGCGGGCTGTCGCCCTGGAACCGCTTGAGCGATTCAAGGATCAATTCATAGTTCTTCTTGCCATCCTTGCCGATCAGCGAGATGTCGATGTTTTTCAGATCGACCTTGTCGATCTCGATCTTGTCGGCGAGCACATCGCCGACGGTAATATCCAGCGATCCGTTGCCCAGGACAAGGAAGCTGTTGAAGGCATCTCGATACTCTTGCTGCTTATCTTCGGGTAGCTCTTTGGCAACTTCTTCGACAGCTTTGAGGAACGGGCCGTCGGGGTTCTTGATATCCAGGTTCGAGATCGTCGCTGACGAGCCGAACACCTTGATGTCCACCTTTTCACAGTCCGCGTCGGTCTGCGTGGCGAAGGCGGCGCCCTTGGTCACCGCGGCGGTCGCGATCGAGTCGATCATGATGAACCCGCCGACGCCGGCGAGGATGACCAGCAGGACGAGGACCAGCACGATGCGGATCAACCATTTCATGGCGGGCTCCCTGTGAAGCGGGGTAAGCAGCGGCGGAAAATCAGGCCTGAATGGCTCGAAAGCGCTTGCACGTATCGTATGATGAATCCGACGATGGGCCAAGCATCCGCCAAAACGCTCCCCGACGAGCCGCACCGCACGGGGCACGCCACGCGCGCCGGCAGCGGACGCGGCGGGACGCCCGCCAGCGCCGGCGATGAGGCGTGGATGTTCCAGGCGCTCGCGCTCGCCGAGCGCGGCCGCGGGCTGGTCGAGCCGAACCCGATGGTCGGTTGTGTGTTGGTGAAAGACGGGCGCGAGATCGGCCGGGGCAGCCACGAGCGCTTCGGCGGGCCGCACGCCGAGGTGCTCGCGCTCGAGGACGCCAGGCGCCGCGGTGAATCGGCCACGGGCGCGACCGCTTATGTCACGCTCGAGCCGTGCAGCCACCACGGCAAGACCCCGCCCTGCGCCGATGCGCTGGTCGAGGCGCAGATCGCCCGGGCGGTCGTCGCGATGATCGACCCGCACCAGCGCGTCGCCGGCCGCGGCGCCGAGCGCCTGCGCGAGGCGGGGATCGAGGTCGCGCTCGGCGTCTGCGAAGAACACGCCCGCCGGCTCAACGAGCCGTTTATCAAACGGATGACGACCGGGCTGCCGTGGGTCACGGTCAAATGGGCGGCGACGCTGGACGGCCGGATCGCGACGCACAGCGGCCACAGCCAGTGGATCAGCTCGGCCGAGTCCCGCCGGTTTGTGCACGAGATCCGAGCACGTGTCGATGCGGTCATGGTCGGCGTCGGCACGGTGCTCGCCGACGACCCGCGGCTCACCGCGCGCGACGTCGAGGTCAAACGCGTCGCCCGCCGCGTGGTGGTTGACCCGGAGCTGCGCACGCCCCCGCCTTCGAAGCTGGCGCTGGGCGCCGGGCCCGATGATCCGCCGGTGACGTTCGGGATCTGCCGTGAGATTTATGACGGGCCGGTGCAGCGCGTGAAGGACTACGCGGCCCACGGCATCGAGATCATGCCGCTGCCCAAGCGGGAGAACCAGTACCTCTCGCTCGAGCCGCTCTTGCGGCACCTCGCGGGCGCCCACAACGCCACGAACGTGCTGGTCGAGGGCGGTGCGTCGCTGGTCGGCTCGATGCTACGACAGGGCCTGGTCGATCAGGTCCTCGTCTTCGTTGCGCCCAAGCTGCTCGGCGACGAGCGCGCGACCCCGGCGGTCAGCGGGCTGACGCCCGGCACGATCGATGAGTCAACACAGCTCGACCTCCGCGATGTCCAGCGCATCGGCGACGATGTGCTGCTGGATTACCGGGTGAAAGACCGCTAAACCGCCTCGACGCTGATCATGTTGCCGTGCACCTCGACGACGCGCACCGCCGTACCGGGCTCGATAAACCCGCCGGTCGAGGTCACGTCGATCAGCTGATCATCGATCTCGACGCGCCCGGCCGGGCGCAGGCCCGTCGCGGTGACCGTGCCGGTCATGCCGGGCTGGATCGTGCCGGCTCCGACGGATTCGTCGCCCTCGACGCGTTGGTGAGGCATCGGCGGCGCGCCCTCGGCCGGGATCGATGCGGACTGGCTCTCGGTCAGCACCAGCTTGTTGAGGATCGGCAGCGAGCCGAAGTAGCGCGTCAGCACAATCATCAGCGGCACGGTCAGCACGATCGCGCCAACGAACGACATCGAGCTGACGATGACCTCGCTGCCCGACGCCGGCAGCCCGTTGGTCGCGGTCTGCACGCCGGACAAGACCAACCCGGCGAGGAACATGAGCAGCCCCAAGACCGCGAGCACGCCGAACGTCGTCATCGTCAGCAGCTCGTAAATAACCAGCGCCGCGCCGATGACGATGAGGATCAAGTGCCAGGTCTGCGCGAGCCCGACGAGGAACGGCGCACCAATCAGTGTCGCCAGCGCCGCCAGCCCGACGATGCCCGGGATGAGCAGGCCGGGGCTGAAGTATTCCATCAAGAGGCCCGCGATCGCCAGCAGGAGCAGGCAAGCCCGCACGACCGGGTGGACAAGGAAGCCGACAAGCGACTCGGACCAGGTTTCGTCGTAGCGCTGGACCCGGCCGGCGCCGTAGTGTTGTTTAAGCTCGGTCTGGTTCGAAATGCTTGCCGCTGACAGACCAATGGAGAGGGATTCCTTGTCGTTGATGGTGAGGAGCGTCGTGCCGTTGTGGACCTGGCTGACAAGCTCCCACTGGCCCATGTCGCCCTGGCTGGTCGTGGTCTTTGGCCGGCCCAGGTCGTTGCCGGAGTCGGGGTCGACCAACGCGCTGCCGGTCTGGTTCGGGCCGATCTTGTCTGCCTCGATCGGCGACATGCCGTTGACCATCACCTCGTAGTCCGCCTTGTTGACCAGGCGGGTTTCGCCGGTGAGTTTGTGCTTAACCTGATAGACCTCGATGCCCAGCACACACATCGCGTGGAACAGGGCATAGTCGCTCGTTGTCGGACCGGCGTAGTTGTCTTGCGCGTTCAACTCGAACTCGGCGAGGAGATAGGAAAGCGCCTTGGCCCGTTCGGTGGGTGCAAGGTTCTCGCCGGGCAGGATCGGCGCGCAGTCGCCGGTCAGCGATCCGCGCGACATGATCAGCTCGTCGCAGGACGAGGCGATCAGGATCCCCGCGGATAGAGCCATGTCGTTGACCCATGCCACAGACGGCACGGGCAGGCCCCGGATGAGTTTTGCGATCTCGACCGCGGTATCCAAACGGCCGCCCGGAGTATCGAGCTCAAACACGATCAGGTCGGCGCCGTCCTGGACCGCGCGGTCCACCCGTCGTTTGACGCTTTCGAGCTGGAAGCTGTTGGTAATCGGCCCGTCGATCTCGATGACCGCGATCAGGCCGTTGGTCGGCACCGACAGGCCGGTCGATGCGCTCGTCGGAGCCCCGGCGGAGGCCGATTCATCGGCCGGGTCGGTTGCATCCTGTTGATCGGTTGTGTTCGGCGGGTCCTCCGCCTCGTCCCGCGCCCACGCCGCACCCGGCCCGCTCAACCACGGCAACGCCGCGGCGATCAGCACCAGCACCATCAACACCCGGCGAGTCGTTGTCACCATGCCCTTGATTATAGCGCGGTTACACCGCCGGCTGCTGCATGCTCAGGCAGTGAAGCGCCCCCAGCCCGACCACGAGGTGCTCGGCGCGGACGGGCACGACCGATCGGCCGGGCAGCACCTTCTCCAGCACCCCGCACGCCACGTCGTCCGCCGGCTGGCCGAACACGGGCACGAAGACCGCGTCATTGGCGATCAGGAAGTTGGCGTAGCTCGCGGGCACCGGCGCCGGGCCGGGTGTTTCAACACTCGCTAGCCGGGGGAAGTCGTAGATGATCGGCTCGGGCGTGGGCAGGCCGACGATGTGCAAGGCGTGACCGTCCTGGTCTTTGGCTCTTTTAAGCGCGTAAAGGTTGCGCTGGGTCACCGCGCGGTCGGGGTGGCCTTCCGGCGCGACCACCACCGCGACACAGCCCGGCGAAACAAAGCGCGCTACATCATCGATGTGCCCGTCCGTGTCGTCCCCCGCGATGCCGCCCGGCAGCCAGATGATGTGGCTTGTCCCGAGCGTCTCGTGCAGCGTCTGCTCGATCACTTCCGGCGATGCCCACGGGTTGCGGTTCGCGTTGAACAGGCACTGCTGGGTGGTCATCGCCGTGCCCCTGCCGTTGACCTCGATGCTGCCGCCCTCGAGCACGAAGTCGTGGACCCATAGCGGCAGGCCGAGCTTGCTTGCGAGGTGCTGGGGGGCCACATCGTCGTTCGGCCGGGCGGCTTCGTACTTCGCACCCCAGCTGTTGAAGCGGAAGTCGTGCGCGGCAAGCGCCTTTTCTTGGTCATTAACGACAAACACTGGTCCGAAGTCGCGGACCCAAGAGTCGTCGGTTTCGATCCCCAACGAACCGGGTGTCCTGACCTCGACGTACGGCCGCATGAGATCAACCCAGTCAGCGTGCTGGGCTTGTGCCGACTCGAAGCAGCCGGGCCAGGTCTCTTCGTTGTGCGGCGGGACGACCCAGACGCAATCAACAGGCTCGAACTCGGCCGGGCACCGGTAGCCGAGCTCGCGCGCGGTCTGGCTCGGCCGATCGATCGATTCGATGCCGTCAATCTTGGGGTGCGCTTCAAGCATGTTCTTAGAATAGTGTTTCGGGGTGCCACAGGGCCGCCGAAGGCGGCCCTGTGCCGTATTGTCTAAGTGGATCTATCAGGATTCGCACACAGCTTGCTGAAGCAAGTTGTGTGGCACCCACCCGCTGGATCGCCCGTCACGTCAAATCCATGATCACACGCACGATCTCGTAGATGACGATCGCGCAGACAAACAAGACCGCGATGCCGAACTGCGGGCGTTTCTTGCGGAAGTAGACCGTCGCGCGGAATCCCGCGTAGGCGAGGAAGAGGCCGAGCAGGATGAGCTTGGTCGTCGGGGTCATGAGATGATTTTAGTCCGTCAGCCGGTCCAGCAGCCCCCGGTAGGCGTCGACCCGCCGATCGCGCAGGAACGGCCAGCCGCGGCGCTGCGCCTCGATGGCGTCGAGGTCGAGCCCGGCCAACAGGACTTGTTCTTTGTCTGGCGAGGCCCGCGCAATGACCCGGCCGTCGGGTGCGCAGACAAAGGATGAGCCCCAGAACGTCAGGTCGCGCTCGGTGCCGACGCGGTTGGCGGCCGCGACGTACACGCCGTTGGCAATCGCGTGGCTGCGCATCATCGTCTGCCAGGCGTCGCGTTGCTGTTCTCTTACTTCCGGGGGCTCGCCGAGTTCGGCGTGGTTGTAGTAGCCGATCGCGGTGGGGTACAGCAGCAGCTCGGCCCCCTGCAACGCGGTGAGGCGCGCCGCCTCGGGGAACCACTGGTCCCAGCAGACGAGTGTGCCAACGCGGGCCGCGCTGTCCTCTGTGGGCATGTCGAACGCCTGCCAGCCCGACCCGGGGTCGCTTCCGGGGGGGTCGCCCGGGGTGAAGTAGTACTTCTCGTAAAAACGCGGGTCGTCGGGGATGTGCATCTTGCGGTACTTGCCGATCAGTTCGCCGGTCGGACCGAAGGTCGCGGTCGTGTTGTGGTACACGCCGGGCGCGCGCTTCTCGAAGAGGGAGGCGCTGATCGTGACGGATAGTTCCGCCGCGAGTTTCGCCATCCGTTGACTCGTCGGCCCGGGGATCGGCTCGGCCAGATCGCACAGCGACTCGTATTCGGCTTGGGGGAAGTAGTGCGCCGCAAAGAGTTCCTGCGTGACGATCAACCCAGCACCCTGTTTCGCCGCATCACGGGCCAGCCGGCAGCAGGTTTCGACGTTGTCATCTGCTGCCGCATCGACCGGGCAGGCGTGTTGAAGGAGCGCGATGTTCAGGGTGCGGGGCATGGGTGTGGCATGCTATCGCATTTGACTTTTTTGAGGATCACGTCCGTGCTCGGCAGCGTTATGATTGCCCCTGCGAGTTGTGATGGCGCGTCATGATCAAGCACAAAACGGCCCGCCGGATTCGGCGCGGCGGTCGAACCGGCCGCGTGTCCGCATGGCCATCGCCGGCCTGCGCGGTGTGCTCGTCGGCACCGGCGAGCCCGCGCCGCCCGCGGCGCTCAAGCCATCCAAGGCGCGGCAGAAACAGCTCACCGGCAAGCTCGCGGGCTTGTCGCTGCCGCGGCAGGTCTGGGTGCTGTCGCTGTGGCCGCTGCTCGAGCAGCTGCTCAACTTCCTGGTCGGCACGGTCGACCTCGCGATCGCCGGCCGTCTGCCGGGCGAGGCCACACGGCTCGCCGCCATGGACGCGATCACTGTCGGCGCCTACTTCGTCTGGCTCATGACCCTGCTGCAGGCGGCGGTCGGGGTCGGGGCCTCGGCGATCGTGTCACGCGCGATCGGCGCCAGCCACCGCCGGCTCGCCAACGCCGGCGTCGGGCAGGCGCTCGTGCTCGCGGTCGGCTCGGGGGTCTTCGCCGGGATGGTTGTGCTGGTCGCTGCGCCATGGATCGCGCGCGGGCTTCGGCTTGAAGGCGGGGCCGCGCAGATGGCCGTGACCTACATCCGCATCACCGCGCTCAGCATCCCGATGTGCGGGGCGCTGTTTGTCGGCGGGGCCGTCCTGCGCGCCGCGGGCGACACGCGCAACCCCTTCCTCGCCATGCTCCTGGTCAACGTGCTGAACATCGTCATCAGCGTCGTGCTCGCCGGCGTGAGTTACGGCCCGGCCGACTCGCCCAAGACCTTCGGCCTGGGCTGGGGCGTCACCGGCATCGCCGCGGGCACCGCCATCGCCTGGACCGTCGGCGGGTTCGTCGTCCTCGCGATCCTGCTCACCGGCCGGTCCGACATCCGCCTCCGCCGCCACCGCCTGCTGCCGCACTGGCACACGATGCGGCGGATCATCCGCATCGCCCTGCCCAACCTCGCGTCGCAGCTGGGGTTCTGGGGCATCAACTTCGCGCTCTTGGTCTACGTCAGTTTGCTGCACGTCGAGGGCGCGTTCGGCGCGCACATGCTCGCGATCCGTGTCGAGTCGATCGCCTTCCTGCCCGGCTTCGCGATCTCCGTCGCCGCTTCGACCCTGACCGGCCAGTACCTCGGCCTGGGCGACCCGGACCGCGCGCGCAAGGCGACCTACCTCGCCATGGCCGCCGCGGTCGCGTTGATGTCGTTCTGCTCGATCTTCTTCTTCTTCACGCCAGAGCCGCTGGTCGCGCTCCTGAGCCCGGACACGCCCGAGCACCTTGCGCTCGCCCCGCCGCTCTTAAAGATCGCCGCACCGATCATGCCCTTCTTCGCCGTCTGCATCATCATCGGCAGCTCGATGCAGGGCGCCGGCGATACGAAGGCGACCGCGTTCATCAACTTCTCGGGCCTCTTGACGACGCGGCTGATCGGCGCCTACGTCCTCGCGTTCCCGATGGGCTACGGGCTCAACGGCATCTGGATCGCGATGATGGCCGACCTCGCCATCCGCGGCGTGCTGTTCCTCGCCTACTACCGCACCGGCCGGTGGGCGAAGGCGAGTGTGTGACGTGTAACACGACTGCCCCGGCTATCATCTTCTGCTCCTATGGCCCAGCCGACCCCGACGCGTGAGCAGGACACGGCCGACGACGGGGCGCAGGCCGTGTCGGGGCGGGCTGATGCGCCGCCGCGTCTGCAAGATGGGCCCAAGGCGCTGGCCGGCCGGCTCGCGGGGATGCCGCTGAACCAGCAGATCCTGGTGCTTGCGATCTGGCCTTTTTTTCAGCAGCTCTTGAGCTGGCTGGTGTCGTTTGTCGATACCGCCGTCGCCGGGCACCTGACGCGGCAGGCGACCAGCGCGATCGCGGTGGCGGGGTACATCAACTGGTTCATGGGGCTGATGGTGATGGGCATCGGCTCGGGCGGCGCGGCGCTGATCGCCCGCGCGGTCGGCGGCGGGCACAAGCGCCTGGCCCACGCCGGGCTCGGCCAGTCGTTGCTCTTGGGTACGGCCGTCGGCGCGATCGTCGGGCTGGTCGTCTTTAGCGCGGCGCACCTGATCGGCTCGGCGGCGGGGCTCACGGATGAGTCGCTTTATTTGTGTAAGCAGTACCTCTGGATCACCGCGGCGGGCGTGCCGGTCGCCGCGTTGCTGTTTGTCAGTTCGGCCTGCATGACCGCCGCGGGCGATACGCGCAACCCGTTCCTCGTGATGGTTGCGATGAACGTGGTCAACCTGATCGTCACGCTCGTGCTCGCGCTCGACACGCTGCCGATCATCCACGGCCAGCTCGAGCTGCGCGGCTTCGGGCTCGGCGTCGTCGGCATCGCGCTGGGCACGGTCATCGGCTGGCTGGTCGGCGCGGTCTTGATGATCGTGCTGCTCCTGCGCCCGGCCGGGGCGATCCGCCTGCACCCGCACCGCCTGCGGCCGCACTGGCACACGGTCCGGCGGATCTGGCGCGTCGCCTACCCGAACCTCCTGGATCGCGGTGGGCACTGGGCGGGCAACTGGATCATCATCATGATCGTCGGCGCGATTGGCGCGAGCAGCGCCATCGGCGACGCCGTGCAGGGCGCGCACATCATCGCGATCCGGATCGAGGCGATCAGCTTCCTGCCCGCGCTCGCCTTCGCCGCCGCCGCCGGCACGCTGACCGGCCAGTACCTGGGCGCCAACGACCCGGTGATGGCGCGCAGAGCGGCGCGCCAGTGCTGGCTCGTCGGCGCGGGCATCATGACGGCGCTTGGCCTGGTCTTTGTTACGGTGCCTGACGCGCTGGTCCGAATCCTCACGGACATCCCGGTGTTCTTGGAGACCAGCCCAGACCTCGTCCGCATCTGCGGGTTCGTGCAGTTCTTCTTCGGCAGCGCGCTGGTGCTCCAAGGCGCGATGCGCGGCGCCGGCGACACCCGCGTCCCCGCGCTGCTCTCCAACACCCTGACATGGGGCCTGCGCCTGCCCGTCGCGTTTATCCTCGGCATCGACCAACTGACCATCGCCGACCAGATCGTGTTCCAGGGCTTCGGCCTGGGCCTGGTCGGCATCTGGTACGCGCTCTGCGGGGAGTTGCTGGTCCGCGGGTGCGTCTTCATCGTGCGCTACAGCCGCGAGGGCTGGCTGAAACAGAGTGTGTGACGACGGCCACAGCCGACTTGCCGGCCGACCGGTAAACCCCCTGGCGCTTCGTGGTGTTATCCTCCGAACTCATGGGTGAAGCGCGGACCCTACAACTCATGGGCATCCTCAACCTAACGCCCGACAGCTTTTCAGATGGCGGGCGGCATGCCGACACCGACGCCGCCGTCGCGCACGGCCTGCGCATGGCCCGCGAGGGCGCGGCGATTATCGATGTCGGCGGCGAGTCCACCCGCCCTGGCAGCGAGCGTGTCGGGTCCGATGAACAGATCAGGCGCGTCTTCGAACCGATCCATCAACTCAGACGAGTGCTGGATGGCCGGGGGTTTGAGTACGTCGCGATCAGCATCGATACAACGCTCGCCGAAGTCGCCGAGGCGGCCCTAGACGCGGGCGCGTCGATGCTCAACGACGTCTCGGCAGGCCGCGAAGACGAGCGAATGTTCGCGCTCGCTGCCAAGCACAATACCCCGATCGTCTTGATGCACATGCTCGGCGATCCGGGCACGATGCAGGTTGAACCGCGATATGAAGCCGTCGTCTCCGAGGTGCTGGGCTTTTTATTGCAGCGTGTCGAGGCCGCCACCGCCGCGGGGATCGAGCGCGATCAAATCTGGATCGATCCCGGCATCGGCTTCGGCAAGACGCTAGAGCACAACCTCGCGCTGCTGGGTGCACTGGACCGATTCGTTGCGACCGGCTTCCCTGTGCTGCTGGGCGTTAGCCGGAAACGATTCATCGCCGGCTGCTGCCCACAGGTGGACGGGATAGGTCTTGCTGACCAGCGCCTGCCCGGGACCCTCGCCGCTGGTCTGGCCGGGGCACGCGCAGGCGTCGCGGCACTGCGCGTGCACGACGTCGCGGCGCACCGCCAGGCGCTATCGGTCTGGTCGGCGATCCATCCCGGCCAGGGCTAAACACTTCCCAAACAAATTCGGTTTAATTTGAGGTCAATTTTCCGTGAAAGTCGCGCGAGCAGACGATGGTGAACACAGCTCAATTAATAGTGGTTGTGGTGGATAACGTGTGGGAAATACAGGGTTTGCGCTTGACTTAACCAGCATTGATGCGGTGTGGATTACCGGACGAAGAGAAACGTTGTTCAGGTCTAAGTTGAGTTTTTGAATGACTTTAGATCAGTTGTTCGGTGCGTAGTCATATCTTCAAGCCCGGCCCGAGCCTTGGGCGATAAAACGCGTAGAGACAACAGGAGCGGGCACCCAAGACCGGCCGCAACGTCTCCGCGAAGACGACCCAAAGCACCCCCTGATCGGCCGCCAAAGCGCCCGGGAGCACGATGATGACGGATATCAACCCCATTGCAGGATCTCAGCGCACCGCGCTGGAGAGCGCCGCTAAGCCGGCACGGCAGAGCACCGACGAGCAGGCCCCGGCCCGTACCGGGGATCGCGTCGAGCTGTCCGAAAACGCCCGCCTGCTGAGCAAGCTCAAAGAACTGCCCGAGATCCGCGAAGGCCTGGTCAACTCGGTCAAGGCCCAGATCCTCGCCGGCAACTATGACACCCCCGAACGCTTCGATACGGCGATCAATGCCCTGATCGACGACCTGAACGAATAGCTAAGCCTTTCAAAGGCTCCCGCATCCCAAGCAACGCGGCCCACGGGTCGCGTTGTTTTTCATCTGGTACACGCGCCAACTAGTTCTCCTCTAAATCACCCAGCCCCAGCGGGTCGCTGGGCACCTCGAACAGGCTCGGCTTGACCCTCGCGCCCGCCGCCATGTCAACCGCCGGTGCCTGCAGCGCGCCGTAAAACAGCGACGCCTTGCCGAGCACCAGCGTCCTGCCGCTGATCACTTTTTTGGCCTCGATGGTCCCCAGGCAGACCACCCCGCCATGCGCCTCAACCAGTTCCGCGGTCACGCGCCCGCCCTTCTTGACCGTGATCGTCCCGCACGTCTGGACCTTGATCCGGCCGATCCCGCTGCGCTTGGTGTCGAAGACCAGGTCCTCGACGATCAGCGGCTTGTTGCAGCCGGGGCAGGATGTACTCTGCGCGCGACCGCCGACCTCAAACCGGTGCCGGCAGTGGTAGCACTGGACCGTGCGTGGGCCTTTGTTCTTGGCCATGCGCGCAGCAACTCACAAAGCAATCGCAACCCAACTACAACGACGCGCCCCGGCGTCCGGCGCGCTTGCGCGCAGACCGACACCGCGACACCCGGCAGCGCGCATCAGCCGCGCCGCCGATCATTACTTGGCTTCAACGGATCTACTTCTTGCCTGCTTCCCCGCCCTTGCTCGGCTCGGGCTTGGGCGGCGCCGGCGGCGCGCCCTGGCCCGCGTCCGGCCCGACGGCGCACATCCCGTAGAAGCTCGCGCCCTCCTGCATCACCATCTTTGCCGCGACGATGTCACCCTTCACCACCCCGCTGCCGTTGAGACGCACCGTGTCCCCGGCCTTCACGTTGCCCTCGATCCGCCCGTCTACCGCGACCGCACCGGCCTGGACATCAGCCTTGCACAGCGCGTTCTGCGAGACCTGAAGCTCGCCCTTCCCACGGATCTCGCCGTCGAACTTGCCGTTGATCTTCGCGGTCCGCTCGAAGCTCAGCTTTCCCTCGAAGTGCGAATCCGAACCGACAATCGTGCTCTCACCATCTGCTGCCATCACTGGCCTCCAATCACGGTGCGCGCCGGGCGCACGGATAAACAAACCGCGTCCCCACGCCGGCGACGCGCTCCGCCCAGTGTACCCCCGCCTCCGGAAGTGCCCCCACCCCCGGAAGATGCGCACGCCCGGCGCAGCAACTTGAACCCCGATCGTGACGCCGCAATACGCGCCACGCCTTATCGCCCGGCTTATCCACAAGTTATGACCGCGATGTGAATAGGCCCATATCTGTGCGCACCAGCACACGAATAGTGACCAGGGGGACAGGCATTCCTGACTGTCAGCAGGCCATCGGCCTGATCCGTGCGCTATTTCGATTTCGCCGAACGGTAGGCAGGAATGCCTGGCCCCCCTTCTGCATTCTCACACGATCGCGTTTCTCGGAGATCCTCATGAAACCCCTCGCCATCAGCCTCCTGCTCGCCACCCTGCTCTTCGGGATGTCCCTCGCTGGCGGGTGCGCACTCGACGAGCTCATCACCGTCGATGTCCCGCCGAACACGCGCGAGCACTTCCGCGAAAACCTGGACACGACGGTCCCCCCTGAGATCACCCTGCGCGACGCCAGGATCCTCCGCGCCGAGGGTGACCGCCGGCTCAAGCAGCGGCTGGAGCAGCAGGCCGCCGACCACCAGGCGAGCAACGACGCCCTCGACGCCGAGATCGCAGATGGCGGCTTCATCGAAGGCCTCATCGGCAGCGCGGTCAACGCCGGCATCGAGACCACCCTCCCGGGCCTCGGCGCCGTGCCCGGCGGGGCGATCCTCACCACCCTCCTCGCCGGCCTGGGCATGTGGTTCGCGCCAAGACCGGGCGACGGCAAACGCCAGGCCGAACAAGCGAAGGCCGCGGAAGACAAGGGATACGACCTGGGGCGCGCCGAGACGCTCGATGCGCTGAGCAAAGCAGGCAACACATAGCACAGGTATCAATTACGAATCTGTGTGTGATAAAGAAGCCCACGCTCTCAGAGCGTGGGCTTCTTGTTCTTTCTGAGTGGGGGCTGATTGCTGAAGGCTGGCTTCTCAGTAAACAATCGCCACCGCGTCCTCGACCGTCTCTACCACCTGCCGGACGTGGAAAGGCTTCTTCAGGTAGCCATCAAACCCGTTGTGCAAGAGGTGCTGCGCCTGGCCGTCGGTCAGCTTGCCGGACATCGCGATCACCTTGGTGAGCTGCAGGTCCGAGTTCGAGCGGACGAGCTTGAGCACGTCCTCGCCCTTGACATCACCAAGGTGCATATCGAGCAGCATCACGTGCGGGCGGAACTTCTCGCACTCGACGCCGGCGGCGAAGCCGGAGTTCGCGACGCACACCTCGTAGCCCGCCTGCTCGGACAGGACCTTGGTGAGCACATCAACGACTTCCGAAGCGCCGTCCACGATCAGCACGCGGGTCTTGCCCGATTGCAGGCCGTCGAGCGGGATGTTGTGTTGCTTCATGAAGCGGATGAGGTTGGCCATGGGGATCCGCCGGTCTTTGCTGCCGGGGATGCGGTAGCCCTTGAGCTGGCCGGAGTCGAACCACTTGCTGACCGTGCGGGGTGCGACGTTGCAGATCTTCGCGACCTCGCCGGTGGTGAGGATGTCTTTTTGTCGTGCCATGCGTGTACCTCTTCTCCTGGTTCTCCCGGCCACGCTCAACGAAACAGGCGTGACCACTAGAACCATCGGTCAGCCGCATAGCGCGATTAACCGGCACAGCACGAAAAGAAGGGGCGTTCGCTACACAATAACCAGCCCGGACCCCCGGAATGTCCCGGGAACAGCCCCGGGATGGACCGCGCCATCGGGCACATCCGGGCCGGATCAGGCCGCGATGCGCACGCAACAGCACGCCGGGCTGCGCACGCGGATGACTTTATCGGTCGTCACCCAAAGCGCACCATGAGCCCAATGAACTGGATCAGCGTGAGGAAGATGCACCCGCCAACGAGCCCGAGCATGAGGAACATGTCCCTGTCCGTGCCGGTGCTCTTGCGGACCCGCCAGAACCACACGACTACCGCAGCGAGCCAGGTCAGGCCCAGGCCGAGGAGCTGAATGTAAGCGAGCGGGTCGAGTTCAGGCATGACCGATACTATGCGCTTGTTTCCGTATGTAGCGCTGCTGTCGGTGCGGGATCGCTCGGCCACACTCCGGGCAGGCGCCGGTCTGGTTCCCGGTCAGGTCGTACTGACACGCCGCGCAGGTGTGGATGTCATGACGGTGTCCGAGCCATTCATCGGGCGCCCGAAGGAGGATGCGCCAGCCAACAACTATACCCACTAGCGCGCCCACGAAAGACATGAACACCACGAGGCCTCGAAGCATGCCGGCGCCGTGTCCGGCCTGTACGGTGCCGCCGGGCACGACGGCGTAGGCCGCGACGACCATTAGCCCCAGCAGCAGGCCGGCCACCATGCCGAACATGCCGGCGATCAGGCTGATCGGGATACCCAGAAGCACGAAACGCATCGGGGTATGTTACCCCAACACCTTCAGGTCCTTCACCTTCTTGTTCAGCGTATTGCGGTTGATGCCGAGGAAGTCCGCGGCGCGCAGCTTCACGCCGCCGCAGTAGTTCAGCGACTCGCGGATCAGGTGCTTCTCGACCTCGCCGACGACCATCTCGTAGACCTGGCCGTCGTAGACCTGCAGCTGTTTGACCGCGTGCTCGGCAAGCTTGCCGCAGATCGCCTCGATCGATTCGTCCGCCACCTCGCCCCGCGTCTGCTCGGCGAACAGGCGCACCTGCAGCGGCAGCAACTCCAGCGTCAACTCCTCGCTGTTGGATAAGACCACCGCGCGCTCGATCGCGTTCTCCAGCTCGCGCACGTTGCCCGGCCAGGGGTAGCGCAGCAGCGTCGTCATCACGTCCCGGCTGATCTTGTGGACGTTGCGCGCGTTTTCCTTGTTGTACCGCTGCAAAAAATGATCGATCAGCGAGGGGATGTCTTCCCGCCTCGAGCGCAGCGGCGGCAGGTGGATCGTGACCACGTTCAGCCGGTAGTACAGGTCCTCGCGGAACGTGCCGGCACGCACCTCGTTCTCGAGGTTAAGGTTGGTCGCGGCGATGACCCGGCAGTCCACCCGTACCGTGCGGTGGTCGCCGACGCGCTCGAACTCGCGCTCCTGCAAGACGCGCAGCAGCTTCACTTGCAGCTGAGGATCGAGTGTGCCGACCTCGTCGAGGAAGATCGTCCCGCCGTCCGCCGCCTCGAAGCGCCCGATCTTGTCACGCAGCGCGCCGGTGAACGCGCCCTTCATGTGGCCGAACAGCTCGGACTCCAGCAGCTGCGGCGACAGCGCGCCGCAATTGACACGGATCAGCGGCTTGTCCTTCCGCGGGCTGTTGTAGTGGATGGCCTTGGCGATGAGCTCCTTGCCGCAGCCGGTCTCGCCGAGGATCAGGCAGGTCGCGCGCGAGGTGGCAACCTGTGCGATCGTGCCGAGCACGTCCAGCATCGCGGGGCTCGAGCCGATGATATTGTCGAAGGTGTATCGCTTGCGCAGGTCGTCGGTGAGCTGCTGGCGTTCCTCGAGCCAGTGGTCGCGCTCCAGGCGGATCTGCTGGTGGATGCGGATGGTCTGGGCGATCAGGCCGGCGAAGATCTTGAGCAGGCGTGCGTCGGCGTTAAGGGTGGCCTCGTCGGTGAAGCGCTTGAGCACGCCGATCGTGCCCACCGCGTTGGCACCGTCAAACACAGGGACGCAGATGTAGCTGTGCGGGTTGGTCGCGCCGGGCTGGGTGTCCGCGGTCTGCGTGCGGTTGAGGAAGTCCTTGTGCTCGGCGACATCCGGGATGACCTCGGACTTGCCTGTTTCCAACACCTGGCCCGAGACCCCCTCGCCGATGTCGTATCGCCCGCGGCTCTGCTCCTCGCCGGTCAGCCCGACCGAGGCGACGATATAGAGCTGACTGGTGGTCGGGTCGATCAGCGTCAGGGCTGCGCGCTCGATAGACAGCTCCTGCTCCAGCAGGCTCATGGCCCGCTGAAAGACCTGGCTGAGCTCCAGCCCGCCGCCAAGGATCTGGCTGATCTGCTCGATGATGTTTAATTCTTGTTCAAGCCTGTCCATAGACAGCCTATTTAATCATCAATTAGGCGGAAAGCAAACGCTCACAGACCTTATTTAACGGTACGAGCGCACGGCTCATGCGCGGACGGGCGGGCTCTCACAGATAATTTTAATTTTTATTGAATGTTGTTCGGTCAGGGTTTACATCGCGCAAGCGGTTTTCTGGACTGGCTTTGTGCGCAATTTCACGGCCCGCTGGCCTTCATCGGAGGCGGGCAAACCGCCGGCCGACGCCCGAGATTGAACCGCATTCGGACCCTCAAGCATGACCCCAGCCCCCGCGAAAGAGCCCACCGTCCCCGGCCTCGACCGCCTGATCGCCAATCATCAGGGCCAAGACGCCCCGATGTACGCCAAGCGCTGGCGGTACTACCGCAACGCGGTCCGCCGGGCGGGCGGCCAGGACACCCCGGCCCAGGCAGAGGGCTTGCCCGACCGGCTGCGACGAACCGGCGACCGGCAGCGCGAGGTTGTCATCGAGAACGACATCGCCTGGCGGGTTCAGACGCTGGTCGACTACATGTTCGGCAAGCCGGTCGGCGTGCGATGCCTACACGCCGAGCCCGAACGCGCGGCCCTGATCCAGCGATTCCTCACAGCGGTCCTCGAGGTCAACGGCGGGACGAACCTGCTGCAAGACACGGCGTTGCTCGGCACCGTCTATGGGCACGTCGACCTGATGCTGCGTGTGCGCGGCGGCGGGCCGTACAACCTCGCTGACCCGGTCGATGCGGTCAGCCGGTTCATCATCGAGCCGGTCGAGGCGCCGCGCGGGATCCCCGCCCTGGCCGACGATGACTACCGCCGACTGTGTAGTTATGTCCTACGGGTGCCGATGCCGGGCGAGGCGCGCAAGCCGTCTCTGACCGAGCGCGTACGTGGGCAGTTGCTTGGTCATGCTGCTGCGTCGTCTGCTCAACGAGCTCAATACAGGCTTCAGGTCTGGACTGCTGATCGGGTCGTCGATCTGGTCGAAGACAAACCCGGCGACGGTTACCGGCAGATCAGCGTGGCGCGCAACCGCCTGGGCCGCATCCCGGTCGTGCATATCCAGAACCTGCCCCAGCCCTTGAGTTACAACGGGCTGAGCGAGGTTGAGTCGCTGATCCCGCTGCAGGACGAGCTGAACACGCGCCTGTCCGACCGGGCGAACCGGATCACGATGCAGGCGTTCAAGATGTACCTCGGCCGGGGGATCGAGCAGTTCACCGAAAGGCCGATCGCGCCCGGGCAGATGTGGCACACCGACAACCCCGACGCGTCGATCCAGGAGTTCGGCGGCGACGCACAGAGCCCGTCCGAAGACGCGCACATCAACGATATTCGCGACGCAATGGACAAGACCTCCGGCGTTTCGCCGGTCGCCGCGGGCGTCTTGCGCGGCAAGGTCGGCAACCTGTCGAGCCAGAACGCGGTCCGGCTGGTGCTGATGGGCCTGCTGGCGCGGATCGAGCGCAAGCGCGTGACCTACGGCATGGGTTTGCAGCGCTTATGTGAATTGATCCTGCACGCCGCGGATGTCTACGGCGTCCTGCCGAACACGCCCGAGGAGCGTCGCATCTGCATCGATTGGCCCGACCCGATCCCCGAGAACCAACGCGAGCAGCTCGATCTGGCCCGGCGCAAGATCGAGCTCGGCGTGCCCAGGCAGGCCGTGCTCAACGAGCTCGGGTATAGCGAATTGGGCACCGAACAGGCCAACAACGACAAGGAGTAGACCGTGAGTGCCGTAACCGAATCGATCCAGTGGGAACAGGAGAACGCCGTGCAAGACCAGCCTCAATCCGGACCAAGACCGGCAGCACCCGATGATGCTGCGACGACGTCGCAAGAGAAACTCGTGCCCGTGACCGAGGCGATCCGCTATCGCAAGCGGGCCCAGGTCGCCGAGCAGGCGCTCGCCGGCCTGAGGTCCGAGCTCGAGCAGGCACAAGCGCGCTACGAGCAGGCGGAGCAGACGATCGGAAGCCTCGAGCGGAAGCAGCGGATGGATGAGCTGTTGACCGAGGCGGACGCGATCGACCTCGAGGCGGCGCGGTTGTTGACGGAGGCGGCGGTGCAGGCGATGGACGAGCCCGACCTCGCCGAGGCCGTCGCGGACCTGCGGCGCCACAAGCCCTACCTGTTCCGTGAAGAAGCGATTGTCCCCGGCGGGCTGGCGCTCGCCCCGCGCATCGAGGGGCTCGACGACCCCCTGGCCCAGGCGGCCGAGCAGGCCCAGCACAGCGGTGACCGGCGTGACCTGTTGCGCTACCTGCGGCTGCGTCGGCGGCCGTAACGCCGCGACCTTCAAACCAATAAACACACCAACAAGGAACCAACCATGAGCTTTACTGGCAAAGCCACCTACTCCGCGGGCGCTTCCCTGCCCGAACTGGCCGAAGACGTCGGCGATATTGTCGGCATCGTCAGCCCCTACGAAACCCCGCTGCTGGACCACCTCGGCGACCCGCAGCGCTCGGCCACCTCGACCGTGCACCAGTGGCTCGAGGACCAACTCTTGCCGAATACCGACACGATCGATGACGCGTCGATCGGCTCGCCGACCGGCGAGACGAGCTTCGATGTCGCCAACGGCAGCCGCTTCCGCGTCGGTGACCAGGTCCAGCCGGCCGGTTCGTCGGAGGTCATCTTCGTCACCGGCGTCTCGGGCAACACGCTCCCTGTCGTGCGCGGCTACGGCGGGACCTCGCCCGAGGCGCTCGCCGACACCCAGGCCCTG
>JANQKT010000240.1 GCA_028280965.1 Phycisphaeraceae bacterium | reverse complement strand
GGCGGTCATCCTGTCCAAGCCCGACTACGTCGGCGCGGACGCGGACGTGATCCGCAACTCGATGACCGGCTTCTTCTACTTCCAGAAGACCGACAAGCGGGACATGCCCGACTTCAACGTGTTCTTCAAGGGCTACGCGAGCTACCCGTGGTACAGCGACTGCGTCTGGTTCCTCACGCAGATGCGCCGCTGGGGCCAGATCGACGAGGCCAAGCCGGCCGACTGGTACGCCGAGACGGCGAAGAAGGTCTACAAGCCGGCGATCTACCGCGAGGCGGCGGACATCCTGATCGCCGAGGGCAAGCTCGACGCCGACCTGATCCCCCCGCCGACAACGGACGGCTACCGCCCGACGACGACCGACTTCATCGACGGCAAGCTGTACGACGGCAAGGACCCGATCGGCTACCTCAACAGCTTCAAGATCGGCAACAAAGACTAACGCTGCGCCCCGTCTCCTTACCGGCCCCGGCCAAGCGGTCGGGGCCGGCTTTCAACCGCACGCCTGAAGAGTCCAACATGAAAAAGCTCAAGCACCTCCTGCTCAAAGCCCTCGATGTCGCGGCCCTGTCCGTCTTCGAGCCTGTCGTCCGGCTCTGCTACGGCGAAGACCCGAAGGCGCAGCTGAACAAGATCGGCAAGTTCATCGTCATCCCGATCCTCGCCTTCATCGCCTTCCTGGGCATCTGGCACGTCGCGGCGAGCAATATCGAGACGAAATTCGGCAGCATGCCCACACCGCCTGTCGTCTGGGCGCAGGCGAAGGTCATGGTCAACCAGGTCTTTGAGAACATGGAAGCCAAGCAGGCTTTTTATGTTGAGCAGGAACAGCTCGCGCAGGGACACGAGACCAAGTCCGCGCAGTTCGCCGCAGCCGCGGAGTTGCCAAAGAACACGGCGCAGAAAGAGGCGTTCCTCGCCGAGGCCAAAGCGCAGGGCCAACTCGCCGAGAACGCGCGCAACGCCAGCTACGCGGGCACGCCCACGATTGTCTACCGCGTCGTGCACAGCCTCAAGACGGTGTTCCTGGGCTTCTTGATCGCGACGCTGATCGCCCTGCCCATCGGCATCCTCTGCGGCCTGAGCCCGATGTTCATGGCCGCCGCGAGCCCGCTGATCCAGATCTTCAAGCCGGTCTCACCCGTCGCCTGGGTGCCGATCGCGATGATCCTGGTCGGCGCGCTCTACACCGGCACGTCGATGGAGCCGGCCATGATCAGCTCCGCCATCGTCGTCGCGATGTGCTCGCTCTGGCCGACACTGGTCAACACGGCGCTGGGCGTCGCGTCGATCGACAAGGACCACATGAACGTCGCCAAGGTGTTGCGCCTGGGCTGGTGGACGCGGCTGTTTAAGATCGTGATCCCCTCGTCGCTGCCGCTGATCTTCGCGGGCCTGCGCATCTCGCTGGGTGTC
Source organism: Phycisphaeraceae bacterium (assembly GCA_028280965.1). Lineage (GTDB taxonomy): Bacteria > Planctomycetota > Phycisphaerae > Phycisphaerales > Phycisphaeraceae > JAHQVV01. The sequence continues at coordinate 18,426 of JANQKT010000240.1, read as the reverse complement.
GGCTGGATGGTGCTGATCGCCGCGGAACTGCTCGTGCAGAACCCGGGCCTGGGCCAGTTTGTCTGGGACCGCTTCCAGGACAACTCGTCCGCGGCGTTCGGTCAGATCTTCGTAGCCGTGTTCATCATCGGGATCATCGGCTTCCTGCTGGACCGAAGCATGATCATCATGCAGCGCTCGGTCAGCTTCGATGCGCCCGTTGCCGCGTAACAAACACGGGAGGGCGAGGCTTCCGCCGAGCCGACAAGCCCTCTGCAAAACGCGCGGCTCGGCAGAAGCCGAGCTCTCCCAACAAACTCAACCCACCTCAAGCCAACAGCATGCCCATCCTCGAACTCAGCAACGTGCACAAAGGCTTCGGCCCGCCGAACAACCGTTCGGAGGTCCTGACGGACATCAACCTCGCGATCGAGGAGAACGAGTTCGTCGCGATCGTCGGGTTCTCCGGATCGGGCAAGAGCACGCTCGTCAACCTCCTGGCCGGGCTCGAAACGCCCGACACCGGCTCGGTCGTTTTCGAAGACGCACCCATCACCGGCCCGCACCCGGACCGCGGGATCGTGTTCCAGAACTACTCGCTCCTGCCCTGGCTGACCGTGACGGGCAACGTCGAACTGGCGGTCAAGCAGGTCTTCCCGCAGATGGCCAAGCCCGAGCGCAAGCAGCACGTCGCCAAATACATCGAGATGGTCAACCTCACGCCCGCGAGCTGGAAGCGGCCGAAGGAGCTCTCCGGCGGGATGCGGCAGCGCGTCTCGGTCGCGCGCACGCTCGCCATGCAGCCCAAACTCCTGCTGCTGGATGAGCCGCTCGGCGCGCTGGACGCGCTGACCCGGGCGCAGCTTCAGGACGAGATCCTCAACATCTGGGACCGGGAGAAGAAGACCGTCGTGCTGATCACCAACGATGTGGATGAGGCGGTGCTCATGGCCGACCGGATCATCCCGCTCACGCCCGGCCCCAAGGCGACGCTCGGCCAACCCTTCCGGGTGGACCTGCAACGCCCGCGCGACCGCACGACGCTGAACTTCAACCCCGACTTCAAACGCATCCGCAACCGGGTGACCAACTACCTGATGGACCTGAACGAAGAGGCCAAGCGGCTCTCGCCCGTGAAGGACCTGCCGCTGCCCGCGATCACGCCGGTGCACAACGTGGCGTGACGACCGAAACACCTTTATTAATCAAAGCGAAACCATGAGCACGCTCACAAAAAACTACGTCGAACTGGACCGCCTGGTCAAGGCCTACCCCAACCCGCGTGGCGAGGCGGTCCGGGTCGTGGACGGGTTCTCGACCAAGATCGCTCAGGGCGAATTCGTCTCGGTCATCGGCCACTCGGGCTGTGGCAAGAGCACGGTGCTGACCATGCTCGCGGGGCTCAACGAGGTCACCAGTGGGAACATTATTCTTGCGGGCAAGGAAGTCGACGAGGCCGGGCCGGACCGGGCGGTCGTCTTCCAATCGCCCTGTCTGCTGCCGTGGCTCACGGCGTTTGGCAACGTCATGCTCGGCGTCAGGCGTTGCTACCCCAAAGCAACCAGGCTCGAACGCAAGCAGCTGGTCGAGTATTACTTAAGCATCGTCGGGCTCGCAGACGCGATGCACAAGTACCCCAAGGAACTCTCCGGCGGGATGCAGCAGCGCGTCGGGATCGCCCGGGCCATTGCGCTGCGCCCGAAGATGCTCCTCCTCGACGAGCCCTTCGGCAAGCTCGACTCGCTGACGCGCATGGACCTGCAGGAGACCGTGCTCAAGCTCCTGGACGAGCACCGCATCACGACGATGATGATCACCCACGATGTGGACGAAGCGATCTTCATGTCCGACCGCGTGATCATGATGACCAACGGGCCGTGCGCGAAGGTCGGGCAGGTGCTGGATGTTCCGTTTGATCGCCCACGGCACCGGCCGGATGTGCTGGGCCACGAGATGTACTACGACCTGCGAGGCTGCCTGATCGACTTCCTCGAAGGCCAGGACCAGCGCAAGCACGGCAAGCCGACGGGCGCTCCGCCCGCCAAGCCGGCCAGCCGCTCGAAAGATGTCGAGCAGTTCCTGGAACTGCAGACGCCCGCCGAGGTCTCCACGGTTTAAGGATTGCCCCCGGACCCTAACCGCCAAGAGCGCCGAGAACGCCAAGCCAGTTTTTCTTTGTGCCCTTGGCGATCTTGGTGGCCAGCACGAACCAGCAACAACCACCCCATTGACCTCACTCGCCCCGAACCATCCCGTCCCCACCGCATCGACGCGGCCGCCCAGGCGCATGGCGCTCAGGCAGGCCCGGGCGACCTGCCCGTACTGCGGGGTCGGGTGTGTGCTGGATGTGAAGTCGCAGGACAACGCGTTGGTGCAGATCACCGCAGACCCGGCGGTAGCGCCGAACTTCGGGATGATGTGCCCGAAAGGCGCGTTGCTGTTCAAGTCCGACGCGCCTAAACGCCGGCTGGCCACACCGATGATGCGCGAGAACAAGGATGCGCCGTTGCGCGAGGTGTCTTGGAAAGAAGTGCTGCGCTACACCGCCGACCGGTTGACCGCGGTCCGCGGAGCGCGCGGCCCCGACGCGGTCGCCTTCTACGGATCGGGACAGCTGGACACCGAGGCGTCGTATCTGTTCACAAAATTGTTTAAGGGCTACCTACGCACGAACCAGATGGACACGAACAGCCGGCTGTGCATGAGCAGCGCGGTTGCCGGTTATGTTCAGGCCTTCGGCAGCGACGGCCCGCCGACGTGCTACAACGACATCGAATCGGCGGACACGTTCGTGATCCTCGGCGCGAACATGACCGCCAACCACCCGGTGTTGTTCAACCGTGTCCGGCGGCGGCGTGCGACAAGAGACAGCGCGCGCATCGTTGTGATCGACCCGCGCCGCAGCAAGACCGCCGAGTACGCAGACCTGCACCTGCCGGTCAAGCCAGGCGGTGACGTCGCGCTCCTGCTGCTGGCTATGCGCCGGCTGCTCGAGCAGGGCGCGACCGACACCGCGTTTATCGATGCGCACACCGAAGGCTTTGACGCGCTAAAGGACCTGATCTCTTCATGCGATCCCGTTGCTCTACATGAAGCTTCTGGCATGACCGCCAGCCAGATCGAAGCGTTCGCAGGTGTGCTCGTTGGCGACCGCCGGCTGCTGAGTTTCTACTGCATGGGCGCGAACCAGAGCACCGCTGGCGTTGATAAGAACACCGCGTTGATCAACCTGCACCTCATGCTCGGCGAGGTCGGCAAGATCGGCGCCGGGCCGTTCTCACTCACCGGCCAGCCCAACGCGATGGGCGGGCGCGAGGTTGGTTACCTGTGCCACCAGCTGCCCGGCTACCGCAAAGTCACCGACGCGAGCCACCGCGCCGAGGTGGAGCGGCTCTGGGATATCGCACCCGGCTCAATACGGCCGACGCCCGGCCGATCGGCGGTCCCGATGTTCCAGGCCGCGGCGGACGGCGAGATCGATGCGCTCTGGATCGCGTGCACGAACCCGGCGGTGAGCATGCCTAACGTCTCGGTCACGCAGGCCGGGCTCGAGCGCGCGGGGCTGGTGATCGTGCAGGACTGCTTTAAAGACACCGAGACCGCGCGGTACGCCGATGTCCTGCTGCCCGCGGCGACGTGGGGCGAGAAAAGCGGGACAATGACCAACAGCGAACGGCTGGTCACACGCAGCCGGGCGGTCAAAGATGCGCCGGGCAAGGCGGTACCCGACTGGCAGATCGTCGCGGCGGTTGGGCGGGCGATGGGCTTTGACGGTTTTGATTTCACCTCGCCCAAGCAAGTCTGGGACGAGTTCCGCAAGACAACTGCCGGCACACCCTGCGACCTGTCGGGGATGACCAACAAGCGTCTCGAGCGCGGCGGGCTGCACTGGCCCTGCTCGGCCGAGAGCCACCCCGGCACGCCTCGGCGTTACACCGATGGCCGGTTCCCCACGCCGACGGGCAAGGCACGCTTCCACGCCGCCAAGCCGCGCGGCACAGACGAGACCACCGATGCCGACTACCCGCTTGCCGTCATGACCGGCCGGGTCGCGGCGCAGTGGCACACCCGCGCCCGCACCGGCAACGTACCCGAGCTCAACCGCCAGGCTCCCGAGCCGTTCATCGAGATCCACCCCGACGACGCGAAGGCGTTCGGCATCGATGACGGCGGGTGGGCCTACGCGGTTGGCCGACGCGGCAGAGCGCTCGCCAGGGCGCGTGTCACCGACAAGGTCACGGCCGGGACGGTGTTCCTGCCCTTCCACTGGGGCGACAGCTTCCACCCGGAAACCGCGGCGAACTTTGTCACCACCGACGCGGTCGACCCGGTCTCGCTGCAGCCGGAGCTGAAATTCGCGGCGGTGCGCCTCGAGCCCGCGTCCGCACCTGAAGCCACATCGGCCGTTGCGTTGGAAGAGGTGGCGCGATGAAGCCAACAGAGCAACGCATCCGCGTCATGGTTGCGGACGATAACGCGGTCCGTGGCGAGCTACTGGTGAAGGTCCTGGTCGAGAACGGCTACGACGTCGTCGGCGTCGCGGGACCGGAGAGCGACCTGCCGACCCGGGTCGCGCAGGCCAAGCCCGACCTGATCCTGATCGACACCGACGCGCCGACGCGCGACACGTTGGAGCAGCTCTCGCAGATCAAGCAGGACATGCCGCGCCCGGTGGTCATGTTCTCCGCCGACGAGGACCAGCAGACGATCCGCGCGGCCGTGCAGGCCGGGGTCTCGGCGTACATCGTTGACGGGCTGGCCAACAGCCGGGTCAAGCCCGTGATCGACGTCGCGATCGCACACTTCCAGCAGCACCAGACGATGCGCGAGGAGCTGGATCGCACGAAGCAATCGCTGGCCGAGCGCAAGACCATCGACCGCGCGAAGGGCATCGTGATGAAGCGGAAGGATTGCGGCGAGGACGAGGCCTTTGCGCTGCTGCGCAGGGTCGCGATGGATCAGAAAAAACGAATCGGGCAAGTCGCCGCGGAGATCGTGCAGGTGGCCGGGCTCTTCAGCGACGAAAAGCAGCACAAGGAGGTTGGGGCTTGATCATGGCGAACCATAACAAGTCGGTGATCGATCAGCCCGCGTGGGTCGGGGGCAGCGACGGCCTGGAGAAGACGCAGCTGGACCTGGGCTTTATCCCGCTGTCGGACTGCGCGCCGCTCGCGATCGCTTATGAGAAGGGCTTCTTCGAGCGGCACGGCCTGCGCGTCACACTACACCGCGAGGCGTCCTGGGCCAGCATCCGCGACAAGACCGTGCTCGGGATCTTCGACGCGGCGCACATGCTCTACCCGATGCCCTTGGCGCTGACGCTCGGCGTCGGCGGGGTGCGGTGCCCGGTGGTCAGCGCCGTCTGCCTGAGCCTGGGCGGCAACGCGATCACCGTCAGCAACACGCTCTACAACGAGATGGCCGGCGTCGCGCCCGAGTTTATCGGCAACCGCTCCGCTAGCGCTGCATCATTGAAGCAAACCATCGAAGCACGCCGACGCGCGGGCAAGGGGCCGCTGCGTTTCGGCGTCGTCTTCCCCACCAGCACGCACCACTACGAGCTCCGCTTCTGGATGGCCTCGGCGGGCATCGACCCGGACACGGACGTCACGATCAAAGTCGTCCCACCGCCGGAAATGCCCGGCGCGCTGCGCAGCGGCGCGATCGACGGTTATTGCGTCGGTGAGCCGTGGAACAGCTTCGCCGTCGAACGCGGCTGGGGCAAAACCCTGATCACCAAGCACGGCCTGTGGAACAACGGGCCGGAGAAGGTGCTCGGCACGACCCGGCAGTGGGCCGAAGAGCACCCGAAGACACACCTGGCCCTGGTCAGCGCCATCCTCGAGGCGTGCGTGTGGGCGGATGTCCAAACAAACCGTGAAGAAGTCGCGTCGATCATCGCCCAGCCACGTTACATCGACGCGCCGATCGAAGCAGTACGTTTGTCGCTAGTCGGGCGCTTCCGCTACGACTTGGATGAGCCGGACGAGCCGCATCCCGATTTCATGAGCTTCCACCGGTACGCGGCGAACTTCCCCTGGCACTCCCACGCCAAGTGGTTTGCCGCGCAGATGCTGCGATGGGGCCAGCTCGACGGCGCACCGGACTTCGATAGCATCGCTCAACGCGTCATGCTGACCGATGTCTACCGAGACGCGGCGGACCGCCTGGGCGTGGCGGCGCCGCTGATCAATGAAAAGCCCGAGGGCGTGCACGCCGATGGCTGGCTGCTTGACAACGCGACCGCGCCGATCCCGATGGGCAGCGACCTGCTGTTCAACCAGCAAACGTTCGACCCGTCCGACCCGATGGGCGCCCAAGCCGCCCGCCTGGCCTGCGGGCCCGGCCAACCCGACAGCACGGGCCGGGGCGTCTAGCCGATCGCACCCGCGCTGACTCATCAACCCCTGTTCGCCGCAACGAAGCGGCTTCACGCACCAAACGGGCACGGCCTGTCTGCGCGGCTGGTGCATTTGCCATAAGGATTTGCTATGAAAACCCGACCCAACACGCGTCACCGACTACTCGCCGGCCTGCTCGCGACCGGCCTGCTGGCGGCACCCGCCGCCCTCGCGCAAGAGCAGGCACCCGAAGCCGCGCCGCCGCCCGAGCACCCGATCGTCCAGTTCCTGAAGGACGGCACGGTCAACCTCGATGTGCGTTTCCGCTACGAGCACGCAGACATCGACCTGCTAGGCGACTCGAACGCCTTCACACTGCGCACCCGGCTCGGCTACACGACCAAGCGCTTCGAGGGCTTCCAGGCCATGGTCGAACTCGAAGACAACCGTGCGGCTGACTACGACGAGTACAACGCCGCGGGCCTGAACGGCCAGCCCGGCCTGTCTGTCATCGCCGATCCGGAAGACACCGAGTTGAATCAGCTCTGGCTCGACTACGACTTCAGCACGATCAGCGAAGACCTGAGCCTCACAGCCAGGGTCGGGCGGCAACGCATCAACTTCGATGACCAACGGTTCATCGGCGGTGTCGCCTGGCGACAACTCGAGCAAACCTTTGATGCGGTCAAGATCAACTTCAAACCGACCGAGGACATCACCACGACGTATGTCTACATCGATGAAGTCAACCGCATCTTCGGCGCTGACAGCGGCCTGGACTTCGCCTCTAACAGCCACCTGATCAACGTCGCCTACACCGGGCTGGACATCGGAAAGGTCGTCGGCTTCGCGTACCTGCTGGACCTCGGCGGGACCGGCACACCCGGTGCCGCGGTCAGCAGCCAGACCTACGGCGTCCGCCTCGACGGCTCGACGGACCTGAGCGACACGCTCGCGCTCGGGTACATCGGCAGCTTCGCGTTCCAGTCCGACTACGCCGATCAGGCCACCAGCTACGACGCGATCTACGTCCTGGCCGAGGGCAAGCTCAAATTCAAAGAGACCGCCGGCGGCTTCGTCGGCGCGGGCTTCGAGATGCTCGGCAGCGACAACGGCACGATCGCGTTCTCGACCCCGCTGGCCACCGGGCACAAGTTCAACGGCTTTGCTGACGCCTTCCTCGCGACGCCGGCCCAGGGCCTGCGCGACTACTACGCCACCGCCGGCACCAACATCCCCGGCCTGGACGCGAAGTTCCTGGCCACCTACCACTACTACACCGGCGACGACAGCGACTCGGACCTAGGCACCGAGATCGATTTCGTCCTGGCCAAGAAACTCAACGCGAACATGACGCTGCTGGCGAAGTACGCCCTGTTCGATGGGGACAACGGCCGGGCGGACATCGAACGCTTCTGGCTGCAGCTAGAGCTGAAGTTCTAGTAGACTTTGGCCTTCTTCAACAGGAGATCCAGATGGCCGCCGACGATGCCGATGCAGCCGTGCCGGACGACGCGACTCTGCCCAAGACGTTCGTTCGATTCGCCCAGCGTTTCCCCGAGCTCGCGGCGGCGCACCAGGCCATGGGCCTGGCGGCAGACGAAGGCCCCCTGGACAAGAAGGCCCAGCACCTGATCAAGATCGGGATCTGCCTCGGCGCCGGCCTGGAGAGCGCAATGCGGAGCCACACCCGCCGCGCCATCCAGGCCGGTGCCACAGAGGCCGAGTTGGAACAAGCGGTCATGCTCGGCATGACGACCTGCGGCTTCCCGCGCACCGTCGCGGCCTGGGCCTGGGTCCAGGAGCAGTTGCAACGCGAGGCAGGCGCGCAACAGTAAGAAGGCATATGGCCACCGGCGGCCTATTACAGAAGATTGCTAGCGCTCTATAAAATAAAGTGGAATCACCCTGATCTCGAACAGATTAGCAACAGCAACCTGTCCCCGGAAAACTAGTCCAAGACTTATAAAAAGATTCTCATCTCATTGACCGCGACCTATGCGACTGCGCCGCCTCGCGCTCGTTGGTCATGAAAGTCATCCTGTTCATGTGGTGCTCCGCAACCTCGCGTCCCGGGTGGTGCATCTCCTTGCATCGCGCGCTATGTTCCGGCTATTCATGTCGGTGCCGATACGTTCGGTGGCCGAGATAAGGCTTGCGCCGTTGCAGACCAGGCCTTTGATCGGGTTGAACACGCTGTCGCCGCGGCATAACGGATCGGCTCATCGACCGCCAGAACGAATTGTGGGCCACGGCCGATACGCTCACGGGTCTGGACGTACCCGACCGATCATCCTTCAAACCGATCCTAACAGTGTGTAACTGCGAGAAAATCTGGTACGGATCCCGGAGATTCTTTGGCCTCAGGCGATCATGAGTGGCCAACGATCAGGTCATTGCACCACAAGCAGCAGCTTGCGTATCTGCTTGTCTGGATACTGTTTAGGTGGAGATAGAACCAATCGCCCACCCTCTCCGTTTTTGTTACGCCGATTCTCTGAACCCGGTAAAGACAACAGAGGGCATGTCGTCGCAGAAGCACAACCTAAAAAATTCGTAATGCCATGTCTATTTTTAGTGAGTTTATGTCAGGTTAATGATAGAGGGTTCTGTTCATTCAAGGCCTGGACAATGCACAAAATCGAAAAAACCAGCTTGAGTTGCCGCTATGTTTCCCAAGGCACAGAACACTTTTCGTATAGCCCCTTTGAGCTGTTGCCCCGCGAAACCCAAAACCAGCGCGCTGCTGTTCCGGCTCCGGGCGCTCCCGCTGATTCTTCTTTAGCGCCCGCCGAGCTAGTACGAGCCTGTTGGGAATCCATTTCGAGCTGTCTGCCGCTGCACTCATCGGCGGCGCGATCTATGTCCTAATTCCATTACCCATCGTTACGAAAGGAAGAGAAGAGATGAAAAGAGAACAACGAATCGTGTTGGCGCTATCGGCGGCGACGGCCCTGGGCTTCGGGCCCGGCGCGGATGCGGCGACGGTGATGTTCGACTTTGGCGTATCGAATGACAGCGGCGCCTTCCAGCAGGCCGGCTGGACGCAGTTTGAGTTATCGACCGGCAGCAATGCCGCGCCGATCACGTCGTCCCCCGATGCCGTGGAGGGGTGGAGCGTCACCCTGACACCGGCCGGCGGCTCGGGCAACATCGGCGGTCGCAACCGCGATAACGGCACGGGGATGTTCGACGCAACGACCGGCGGCACCTTTACCCTCGATAATGTCTACATCGACTTCATCGTGAGCTGGGAGAAGCTATCGATCAATAACCTGGACCCGTCCAAGACCTACGACGTCCAGCTCATCATGTTCGACGACAACGTGACCGACGGACGGACCCAGAGCGTGACCAATACGACCGGCGGGGCGAGCGACTTCCTCGGCACCACGGCCGGGCCGGGCACCGGCTCCGGCGGCGTCTTGGATAGCGATCTGGTCTACTCGGTTTTCGGCACAGGGCTCTCGCCGGATGGGTCGGGTGTGCTCGAATTCACTTACACGAACAGTGCAACAGGCGACCGTGCGATCACCAACGGCCTGATCATCACAGAAGTCCCCGAGCCCGCTTCGCTCGGCGTGCTGAGCTTGGGCGCAAGCTTACTGCTCCTGCGTCGTCGCCGAGCCTTTTAATCAGGCAATGATGCGTCACACACGGCGCGCTGATTAGTACTTCAACAAATAAACGGAGGCAGGCGTGCCTGCACTGTCCCACAAAACTTTCTCATGTGGAGAACTCATATGCTAAATCACAATCGGGTTTTGATTTCGATGCTTGCGGGGGTCGGAGCGGTGGCCGGCAGCGCCGGCGCTACAACGGTCGAGTTTGACCTGGGCGTTTCGAACGATGGCGACGCGTTCCAACAGGTTGATTGGTTCCAGTTTGAGCAGCCGACTAACCCCGCCGCCAGCGTGACCTCCGACCCGGACCCCGACAATGGCTGGACGATCACCCTCACACGCACCGACGGGGACGGTGCTCCGCTTGCCGGCGGCCGCAACCGCGACCCCTTTGACGCAACGCTCGGCGGGTCTTTCACGCTCGACAACGTGTACATCGACTTTATCGTCGGTTTCGAGTTCCTGGCGATCAACAACCTCGACCCGGCCAAGGCCTACGACGTCCGGCTCATCATGTTTGATGACAACGCGAACGATGGGCGCACCCAGTCTGTCTTCAACGCGACCGCCGGGGCGGACGACTTCCTCGGGACCTCGGACGGCCCGGGTGTCGGCGCCGCCGGTGTGCTGGATAATGATCAGGCCTACTCGATCCTCGCCACCGGCTTATCGCCCGACGCCACGGGTGTTCTGAACTTCCGCTATGAGAATACGTCAACGGGCGTCCGCTCGATCACAAACGGGGTGATCGTCACCGAGGTTGGCGGCGGGCTGGACCCCGCGGACCTGGACCTGGACGGCGATGTGGATGACGCGGACTTCGCGCTCTTCTTCGCCGCGTTCTCCGGCCCCGGCGTGCCCAGCGGCAACCCCGCGGCGGACCTGGACGGCGACACCGACACCGACGACGCGGACTTCGGCCTGGCCTTCGCGGCATTCACCGGACCCGGCACCCCGGCAGCAGCGGTCCCCGAACCGGCAAGCCTTGCGCTGATCGGTCTCGGCGGTCTGCTGATTGCCCGCCGACGACATTGATACGTATCCTCTTTAACCCGGCCCGCGCCAAGCGTGCGGGCCGGGCTTTTTGTGTTGACCGGTCGCCCTGTTGCTGGCGTTGGTTGCAGAGCGACAGGAGGGATCATTGGGAATACTTCTGTGAGTCGATTTCGTAACGCTGTGTTATTGACCGCGTGCACACTAGGCCCGCTAACTGCACATGCTGAACAGGTGAATGTGGTGCTGCTCGGCGGACAATCGAATATGGATGGACGCGCTAACGACGCGCTTTTGCCTGGTAATCTCCAGTTGCCACAAACCGATGTAGGCTTGTACCACAGTGGAGGCGGGTCACTTCCATCCGGTTCATTTGTCGACCTCGCCCCGGGCAGCGGCACAGACTTCGGCCCCGAGGTCACGCTCGGCCGGACACTTGCAGATGCCTTCCCCGACGAGTCCTTCGCGCTGATCAAGCACGCGGTAGGCGGATCCGACCTCTTCGGCGATTGGGACCCGAACACCGGCAGCCAATACAACACGTTCACGAACACGGTGCAGGCCGGCCTGCAAGCGATTATCGACGCCGGCGACACACCCAACATCATCGGGATGGCATGGATGCAGGGCGAAGCCGACGCGGTGCAAAGCCGGACAGAGGCGCAGTACACCGCCGACCTGACCGAGTTCATTCAGGCGGTCAGGGACGACTTCGCCGGCGGCAGCGATATGCGTTTTGTCATCGGCCGCTTATCCGACATGCAATTTACAGGCAGCAACATCGCCCCATTCCGCGAAGGGATTCAGGCGGCCCAAGACCAAGTGGCTGCATCGATGACCAATGTCGGCATCTTCAATACCGATACTTATACGCTCAATGACGATCGCCACTTCGATGCCGCCGGCCAACAGCAACTTGGTATCAGCTTCGCGAATGAACTGGCCGACATCGTCACGCCTCCGCCCAACCCGACCGGCAGTGGCGCCCGGTTCGATCTCGGCCGCTCTGGCGATGAAGGGTCGTTCGAAGAAAGTGGCTGGACCCAGTTTGAGCTCGGCTCGAATACCTCAAATCCCAGCACTTCTGTTGTTGACGCCGACACCGGGTGGTCGATCACTCTGACCCGGACCGACGGCAGCACTCTCGCGGGCGGCCGCAACCGCGACCCTTATGATGCGGCCCTGGGCGGCGCGTTCACACTCGACGATGTCTACATCGACTTTATTGTTGGTTTCCAGGAACTGGCGATCAACAACCTCGACCCGTCCAAGGTCTACGACGTCCAGTTCATCATGTTCGACGACAACGTGAATGACGGGCGGACCCAGGACGTGACCAACGTCACCGACGGCGTGAGCGATTTCCTGGGCAACTCGGCCGGCCCGGGCGTCGGCTCCGGCGGCGTCCTGGAAAGCGACCAGGCCTACTCGGTCTTCGGCACCGGCCTATCACCCGATGCTAGCGGCGTCCTCGAGTTCGAGTTCTTTAACGACACCGTCGACAACGGCCGGTCGATCCTCAACGGCCTGATCATCACCGAGGCCAACGTCCTTGACCCTGCTGACCTGGACCTGGACGGTGATGTGGATGACGCCGACTTCGCGCTCTTCTTCGCCGCCTTCTCCGGCCCCGGCGTGCCCAGCGGCAACCCCGCGGCCGACTTGGACGGCGATACCGACACCGACGACGCGGACTTCGGGCTGGCCTTTGCCGCCTTTACCGGCCCCGGCACCCCGGCGGCATCGGTCCCCGAGCCGGCCAGCCTTGTTGGATTGATCCTGGGGGGCATATTCGCCCGACGCCGCAGGAGCGTCACCAGGCTTTACGAACATATTTAGCCGCCGCATGTCAATATCCGCCCACCATATGTCATATAGATAGTAGGGACGAAACAGGGAACCGCCATGGACCAGAAGCAGATCGTCAGGCACCTGCTGAACAACCGCGAGAAGCTGTTGGCCTATATCTGGCCAATCGTCCGCGACACCCACCTCGCTGAGGATGTGTATCAGAACGTGGCGATCCTGGCGATGGAGCGCTGTGATGAGATCAATAACGAAAACCACCTCAAGCTCTGGGTCCGTAAGACGTCTCGGTACAAGTCGCTTGAAGCATTACGCCAGAAGAAACGGATGCCGCTGGGCCTCAGCAACGAGACGCTGGACCTCCTTGAGCCGTACTGGCACACGTACGACGCGTTCGAGACTAACGATATCGCGGACGCCTTGAAACAATGCATCGGCCGCCTGACCAAGTATGCCCGGCACCTGATCAAGCTGCGGTACAGCGACGGGCTGTCGTGCAAGGAGGTCGCCGACGCGGTGAATCGAAATATCCACGCGGTCTACAAAACGCTGGGACGCACCCACGAGCACCTGCGCCGCTGCATGAAAGCCAAGGGGATCGAGCCCGCCGGGAATAAGGCGGGCACGGATCAAAAAGCCCAGGAAGATATTGATCCTCTTGGGGTGAACTCATGACCGAGCCGAATCCGGACATCCAGAGCGGAGACGATCAGCGGGACTTCTCTGTCCTGATGATCCGCTATCTCGACAACCAGCTGGATTCAGACGAGACGGCCACGCTGGACGAGGCGTTGAAGCAGAGCGCCGAATTGAGAGAGCAGTTCGTCGCGGTCTGTATGCACCGCCGGCTGATGTACGGCCGGCTTGGGTTCGATCTGGGCAGCAACGAGAAAACGGACGCCGGCTCGGATGAATACCACCGCACGATCCTGAGCGAGATCATCGAGATCGAGAAACTCGAACGCCTGCGCGGCGTCGCGGCATCGAACCGGGAGGTCGGGCACCGCGGGGACAACCCGCACGCCTACAACTTCCCAAAATCTGTCCCGGAACCGAGCCGAGTCAGACAGATCGTGATCCCCAGAGCGGCGGTCTGGATCGCCGCGGCCGCACTGGTCCTGGTCTCGGTCATCCTCCTCTCCCCATTGACGGACTCAGACAAACCTCAACAGAGCACGGGCACCGACACCGGCCCGTCGCCGTACATCGTGGTGGCGTCCGTGATCGACAGCGAGGACGCGCAATGGGGCGGCGGCGAGACATCGGGCCGCCCAGCGCTGGGTGATGATGTCTACAACCAGCCCTTGGAATTGATCTCCGGCTCGGTCACCCTCCAGTTTCATTCGGGTGCCGAGGTCACTGTCAAAGGCCCCGCTTTAATCGAACCGGTAGCCGCAAAACGGATCAGGCTCACGCAGGGCCGTCTCATCGGCTACTGCCCAACGCCGCAGAGCCACGGGTTCACCGTGGACACCCCGAACTGCCGCGTCGTCGATACGGGCACGGAGTTCGGGGTGGTTGTTCAGCAGCAGGACTACACCGAGTGCCATGTCTTCACCGGCCATGTGGAGGTCGCCCCGATCCTGGAAGGCGGCAAACAGGCCGCTGCTACGCAAGTCCGCGAAGGGCACGCCGTCGGGGTCACGGAGGGCGAGGTCCGGCTCGATGTCGCGCTGTCTGCCGAACGGTTCGGCAAGGCCTATATCCCGCTGATCGCAGGTCTGCGTTCGGACGATCGCTATCAGCAAACCATCATCCCGCGTGGGCTCACCAACGGCGTCCTCGCCTTCCAGGACCGGCAGTACACCTGGCTCGATCTCCCCGACCACGTGCAATCCGCAGATTATGTGCTGACCGCAAACCAGTACGGCGAACGCGCCGGCTACCGGGCAACGCTGGAGGTCTCAAGGCCCGCGACGGTTTATGTCTTCTGGCACCCCGCGATACCGGCCCCGTCCTGGCTCAGCGAGCGGTTCGCACTCACCGATTTACACGTACGTCTCGGGGGCAGCGCCCAAACCGAGGCCGCGATGAAACTCTACGGCAAACCACAAGACCTCGTGTATCAGGTCTGGCGGTTCACCATGCCGTCGGCCGGTGAGGTCCCGCTCGGCGACGTCGAAACCCCGCGTCAGTCGGGCGGGATGTACGCGGTCGCCGTGACCCCGATCGTCCCTGAGCCGCGCGATACGCCCGCCGAGGAAACGCCATGACAGCGAAGCCCGGCAGACTAAAGACAGGCCAACTCCAAACGCCTACCCGCGCGGTGAGATCATGCTGCCTCATCGCCGCCCATGTGCGCTCGGATGTTGCACGAGTAATCCTCCTTCGTGGGCCAATGTGGCGACGCATTGGCTCATTGTTCCCCTTCACGAGCCAACCCAAGTTTCGTTGGCGCAGCCCCGCACCCCTAAGCCTGTGTTTGAGCTGGTTACGGCCTCAAGGCGCCTGATCTGCACTATGCGGTTCACAAGCGCACACGCAGTCACCAAAAGGAGTCAAGCGATGAAACCGATCACAAATCATCAACGCGCATTTACACTGATCGAGCTGCTGGTGGTGATCTCGATCATCGCGCTGCTGATCGCAATCCTGCTACCGGCATTGAGTAAAGCGAGGGAGTCGGCGATCTGGACACAGTGCCTGGTCAACCAGCGGTCGGTGTTCCAGGCCGCGACCGCGATCGCGACCGATGGGAAGGGGATCTACCCGCCCTGCAACGACGAACGCGCCCAGGTGGGCCTGGTCGAGCCCGAATACCTGCTGTTCAAGGAGTACGGCTATGCCAAGGACGAAATCTGGAAATGCCCCGGGCGCGAGTTCGAGCCCGACTTCAACCCCTCGACAGGCCGGTTCAACCACGGCTACCAGTACCTGGCGGGCCTCAGAGAGTGGGTAATCGGCGCAAGACGCTACGAGACACGCAGCCCCATCAAGATGGAAGACTCCAGTTCGGAGCAAGCCTTCATTACCGACGCCACCATCCAACCCCGGAACGGGAGCTGGGAACCGACACCCGGCGCGTACTACTACAGCGATATGCAGCCGCACGGGTTGACCCCGGACAAGCTGCCGAAGGGGAGCAACCACGTCTTCTCCGACGGCTCGGGCACATTCATCGAAGAAGCGCGGCTGATCCGGCTGCACTCCTGGACAAGCAGCCGCGCCCCGCACTGGTTCCAGTCCGACCTCGGTGATTACACGCCAACACCGAGATAAAGAACCAGAAATCCAAGCCCAAGCACCCACGCCATGCTCAAGACCATCACACTGTTTCTATGCGCCGGCCTCATCTGTCTGTCCGCATCGGCGGATGAAGAGCGCGCCGAACACGCTTACGACGGGCCGAAAGAAGACCTGCACCTGTACCTGCTGATCGGTCAGTCCAATATGGCCGGCCGCGCACCCATCGACGAGCAGTCCAAAGGCGTCATCGACCGGTGCTACCTGCTCACGCGGGCGGGCGTGTGGGAGACGGCCAGCAACCCCCTGAACCGCCACTCGACCATCCGGAAGGCAGAGGGCATGCAGAAACTCGGGCCGGGGGGCAGTTTCAGCAGGACGATGCTCAAAGAGGACAAGCGGGTCTCGATCGGCCTGATCGTCAACGCCAGGGGCGGGACCAGCATCGAGCAGTGGGCGAAGGGCGGGGAGTTCTACGAAGAAGCGGTACGACGCGTCAAGCAGGCAACAGAAACCGGCACGCTGAAGGGGATTCTCTGGCATCAAGGCGAGGCCGACCGCGACAATCCAGACCGGTACCTTGAGAAGCTCAAGAAACTGATCGCGGATCTGCGTGAAGACCTCCAAGCCCCTGAACTGCCGTTCATCGCCGGGCAGGTCAAAGACGTGCCGGAGATCAACAACCAGATTGCCCGGCTGCCGGGGGAGGTTGCGTTTACTGCCGTCGCGCGTTCGGAAGCACTGACCACGCAGGATCGGTTCCATTTCGACACCAAGAGCACAAAGCTCCTTGGACAGCGGTACGCCCAGGCGTTGATCAAACTGCGGAAAAGCGACTCAAGCGATGAAGACAACGCCAAGCCGGCAGGTGATTAGCCCAACACACGCACGCGGAACACCGCGGCGGGGCAACCGCTTCCGGGGTGATTGACTTCCAGGCGCAGCTTTTCAGTCATCACCGGCTTGTCCAGGCGGATGTCCCAGTGGCTCTGGTGGTTGTCGTTGAGCTCGGCGAGAAGCCTGCCATCCGCGTCGTAGAGTCTTGCCTGCCGGACACAGAACGGCATGATGCGCTCGGGGTGCCGCATCAATACCGACTCGAGTGCGTGGTCGTAGTCGGTGTCGAAGCTGACTCGGATCCGGCGGATGGTCTGCGGCGTGTCCCACACCCACTCGACCCAGGGCGAACCATCATTGAGGTCGGCCAACCACGCGTTGGGACCATCGGTCGGGCGGCCCGGCCCCACGCCGAGCTGCTCGGGCCCGAACAAGCTCAGCGGCGGGTCGAACCGCATCGCGAGGTTTCGGCCGTCCGGTCGGCGGCTGGGCAGCCAGAACGAGAAGGAATCGATGCCCAGACCGTCAGGCGGCTCCTGAACCGCGGCCCTGCTCACCGCGCGGTTGCCCTTCTGCGAGAGGCACAACACGCCGGTCACACGCCGGTCGCTGAGTTCCAGCTCGACGCCCGGGCTGGCGGGGAAGCAGACCATCACATAACGGTTGCTTGTCACAGCGGTATCGAAGTCAAGCGTGACCTCCTGCGGCGCAACGCCGAGGTACTCCGGCCCTTGACGGGCCTTGCTCCGTGCCTTCACGACGACCTCGCCGCGGCCCTGAGCGCCGGCGGAGCGCTGCGACGCGGTCGCCACCTCCACCAGCCGGTCACCCGGAGCGCTGATGCGGACTTCCTGCGTCGCCAGCAGCTCGTCGGGTGTAAACGTGGAGGCGTTGGAGCACCCACGTAGCTCGACGCGCAGCGTTGTGGCCTCGTCGGCTTCCGCCCATAGACGCATCGTTGGCACGCGCCCGGCCTTCAAGGGGATCAGCATCGCGCACGCGTCGTTTAACGCAACGGTCTCGCCGGACCGATCGAACTGCCGCAGCGCAAGCCGGCTGCTCGAGGTGACTATGGCACGCGGCGCCAGGTCCTCGGGGTCGTTGATCGCGGGCAGCGCGGGGATGTGCTGGCCCGCCCGCAGGAGTCGGCGCTGGAGCAAACGCATCCGATCCGTCGCAACCAGGTCGCGCGGCCGACAGTCGTGCGCCTTACAGAGCGCCGCCGCGACGCCGACGGCCTGCGCGTTGTGTGCGCAGGTCCCCATCACGCGTGTCGAACCGAACGCGATGTGGCTGGCGCTGATGATCCGGCCGGCGAGGAAGAGGTTAGCGATGTTCCGGCTATACATGCAGCGGTACGGGATCTGGTACACGCCCTTGCTGTGCCACTGCGTGCAGGGCGCTTCTTCCGAGTACACACCCTCGGCCGGGTGCAGGTCGATCGCCCAGCCGCCGTAGCTCACCGCGTCGTCGTGCCGGCGCTGCTCGACGATGTCGCGCTGGCTGAGCATGTAGTCGCCCTCGAACCGGCGCGACTCGCGTTTGCCTGGGATCGTACCGACCCACTCGAGCGTGCGGGTTCCGGCTTCGGGGAACCGGCCGGAATTCTTGATGTGGTCCCACACGCCGTAGATGATCTTCCACAGCTCCCACTTGATCTCCTC
>JANQKT010000229.1 GCA_028280965.1 Phycisphaeraceae bacterium | reverse complement strand
GGCGTGCTTTGGCAGCCGACGGATCAGGCCCCAGGCGGAAGCCGCGAAGAAGCCGAGCCCGACGAGCACGACCAGCGCTAAGCATACGAGCAGAACCATGGGCAGCCGGGCCGCGCCGAACGTGATGCCGGCGGACGAGAACTCGCCCCAGGGCATGCCCGCCGCTAGCGCGACCGCCGCCCCGCCGCCGACGCCCTGGAAGACCCGCCGGACGATCGCGGGTGCGCTCAGGCGATCCGCAACCGGCTGGTTGGCCGATCGAGCGGCGAGTGGTATCGGTTGGCTCTGCAAGCCGGTGCTCCTGCTGCTAACGCGCAGCAGCCAACACTTCAGCCGCGGCTGCGCTTATCGATCATGTCGGCCAGCAGCGCGAACATGCCCGAATTCAGCGTCAGCATGAACAGCATGACGGTTTTATCGGTCAGGTTCGGGCCGTCGTCGTGGGTCAGATCGACCCCGAAACTGATCAGCGTCGCTAAGGCAGCGAGCCCGATGATCGGCAGCAGCACACGCACCGGCGCAAAATACATGCCCGTCCGCGCGATGAGCTGCACGAAGTTCAGGGTGTCCCGGACCGGCTTGATCTTGCTCTTGCCGATCCGGGGGTGGTAGTCGATCGGCACGAACAGGACCTTGCGGTAGCTGGTGAGCATCGCGAGGGTGATCGTCGTGGTGAAGCTGAACCCGCCGGGCAGGAAGTGCAGGTAGCTCTCGGCGAGGTCGCGGCGAAAAACACGCAGGCCCGAGTTGATGTCCGGGATCGCCTGCCGGGCGATCCAGGAGGCGTAGGCTTTCAAGAACGTCTTGGGGATCTTGCGGATCAGCGGGTACGTCACGTCGTCGCCGGTGCGGGCGCCGACGACCATGTCCCACCCCTCGGCGCACTTGGCGACGAGCTCGGGCACGCGGTGGTTGGGGTACGTGCCGTCGGCGTCGGTGATGACGATGTACTCGCCGCGCGCCCGGCGGACGCCGGTTTTCAGTGCCGAGCCGTACCCGCTGTTGCGTGAGTGGTGCACGACGCTCAGGCCGGCGTCGTCCTTCGCGGCCTGCTCGAGGATCTCGCGTGTCTTGTCCGTCGATCCGTCGTTGACAATCAGCAACTCGTACGGCCCGGCGTCGGTCAGGTAGGACCGCAGCGACCGGATGGTCTCAAGGATCGCGCCCTCCTCGTTGTAGGCGGGCACGATGAGTGTGAAGGCCGGTTCGGGCATAGCGGGCGTCTCGCGTGACTCGGTCACCCGCAACTATAAACGAAACGCAGGTGTGCGATCACGCCGCGAGCCGGCCGCCGGCTTCTTGGTGGCCGATCTCGGCGCACGGGGCGGTGGAGCACGGTGCGTTTGCAGTCATGATCCGCCGCCACGCCGTGTCGATCGCGATCGCAGCGAACGGCACCATCGACGGCAGCAGCGTATCGCGGTAGCGAATGATGGCGAAGAACACGAGCGTGACGCCGAGGGTTACGACGATCGGCCCGAGCCAGAGCAGCGACTCGATCGGCCTGCGGTGTAGCGCAATGATAATGCCCGCAAAAAGCAGCGGCGCGAGGCCGATCCATGAGATGGCCTGTGCCCAGTAGACGGCGCGGTTTTCAGTTGCCTGGAAAGGCGTGACCAGCCGGTAGAGCTTCCACATCGTCAGCCTCGGCATGTCCGCGCGGTGCTCGCTCATGAAGGCTTTGGCGTACTGCTTGGCCCGCGCATCCGATGCGGCTTCTCCCTCAGGGAGCTTGACACCGAGGGCTGCCTCGATCCGGCTGGTCGGGATGGCCCGTCCACGCCAGGCGGGGTCGTCGAGGGCCAGTTCGTTATTGCCCGCCCAGAGGCCGTAGCCGCCGATGGTGGACAGGCCCGGGGCGTCCAGCACGACGGCGTTGCGCACGTACCACGGCATGACGACCGCGCTCGCGGCGGCGATGCACAGCGCGCCGCTCAGGGCTGGCCGCCATGACAGGTGCCGCAGCGCGTGCGCGCCGATTACAACGGCCGCCAGCGGCGCGAGCAGGATGAACTGCGGCTTGGTCAGCACGGCCATGCCCCAGCACAGGCCGGCGAGTGCGTGCACCGGCCACTGTTTGCGCTCGCGCTGGACCGCGATGAGTGTGAGCCACACCGCCAGCGCGAGCCAGAACCCGAACGGCGTCTCGCTGAGCAGGTGCATCGCGTAGTACCCATGCCCGGGCATCAGCGCGAGCAGGCCCGCGGCGATCAGCCCGGCACGCGGGTTGAACACGCGCGCGGCCGACAACCCGGCCAGCAGGCAGGTCAGGGCTGACAGCGTGATCAGCATCAGACGCGCCGCCGCGTACGATCCGCCGGTGATCGCGTATGCCGGCAGCAGCGTGAACACCATACCCGGGGCGCGCCGGGCGGTGGGTTGGCCGTCGGCCTTGGCGTAGCCGTTGCCGGTGCCGAGCTGCTGGAGGATCGCGTCGTACTCGGCCTGGTCGGGGCTTGCGCCGACATCCGGCGGGGCGTCCAGGCCGACAAACGCGACGGTCATCCCAAGCCGCAACAGCCCGGCGGCAAGCGCGATCACACAGAGTGTCATCACGAATCGTCGGGCCGGTCTGCCGGTGCTTCGCTCAGGGTGTTGTGCGGGCATGGGTTCTGTATCGGCCCCCGTCAGCCCGCCCGGTGCCGGATGCGACACGGGCCGATAACGAGTGCGGTTGGCCGCGGTGTTGGTATCGGTTGGCCTGCTCGGCCGATCAGGCAGTGGGGTTCAGGGTGACACTTTGCGATGCAAAACGTACTCATGAAGCATTTCCTACTCATGCTCGCCGTCACGCTGCTGGGGAGTGCCGCGGCCATCGTCGTGCCCTTCTGGGGCGTGATGCTGTACTACGGCTTCGCAACGCTGCGCCCGCAGTACCTCTGGGAGTGGTCGCTGTCCCAGTCGCCGCAGCTGCGCTGGTCGCTGACCGCGGGCCTGGTGGCGGTTGTTGCGACGCTGGTCAACCTGCCAACCCTCCTGCGTACATTCCGCGGCAACAAGGTGTTGGTGCTGATGCTGATCTACGCCGTGCTCATGCTGCTCAGCCTGCTGACCGCGTTCAACACGCAGACCGCGGCCTATTGGGTGCAGGAATACGGCAAGGTCTTCCTGATGGCCCTGATCGCGACGCTGGTGATCCAGCGGTTCTGGCAGGTCCGCGCGATGGGCGTCATGATCGCGCTGTGCCTGGGCTACATCGCCTACGAGGTCAACTTCCTCTACTTCATCGAGGGCGGCCGGCTGGACATCTTCCACCACGGCTACGGCGGGCTGGATAACAACGGCGCGGGCGCGCTGCTTGTCCTCGGCCTGCCGTTTGCTTACTTCCTGGCCAACTCGCCGGTCGGATCCTGGCCGACGGCCCGCCGGGTGTTCGGCATCCTGCTGGGTCTGGGCATCCTGCACGCGGTGATGATGACCTACTCACGCGGCGCGATGGTCACCGCGGCCTTCGGCCTGATCTGGCTGATGATCCATCACCGCCCGCGTTTCCAGGCGGCGGTTGTCACAGTGCTCCTGGCCGGTGCGGTGCTGATGATGGCGGGCACGGAGATCCGTGATCGCTTCACCTCGACCGCGGATTATGAGAACGACCCCTCCGCCCTGTCTCGGTTCGACTCGTGGGAGGCAGCGAGGGACATCGCGCTGGCCCACCCGCTGATGGGCAAGGGCGTGCGCAACTCCAACTACTACAGCCAGAACTACGGCGCCGACCGCGCCGGCCGCACGATCCACAACCAGTACCTGCAGATCGCCGCGGACTCGGGCATCCCCGCCGCCGGCGTCTACGTCACGATGATCGGCATCGGGCTGTTCGGCCTGCACCGCGCGCGCCGGAGGTGTTTTAAGGCCGAGGCCGCTTTCCAGTCCGGCCCCGAACCGACCGGCCCGCACAGCCGTGAGGCGCTCGTCGCCCGCGCACGCGACGCGGGTGCGCTCTGCCTGGGCCTGCAGACCAGCCTGCTGATGTTCGCCTTCTCGGGGATGTTCCTCTCGGTTGAGCTGGTCGAGGTGCCATGGCTTTTGATCGTGCTCGCGGGGATCCTGCCGACAGCGGTAACGCGCCGGCTCGAAGGCCTGGGCCTGGACAACGCGGGCGATGAGGATGAAGACACGCAACCAGCGCCGCCGAAGAAGTTTGGTCCGCCTGTGGCACCGCCCGCGGACCTGCCCGAACGCGTCGCCGCCTGAGGAGTGTTGTTGTGACCGCCCTGTCCAGCTCACTTGATCGACGCCTCGCGCAGGCCGTCGCCGTCACCGGCCGGTGGAAGGCAGGCACCGCGCGTCGCGCCGTGTTTGGATGGGGCGCTGGCTCGATTGACTTCTTCGCCCGCGGTGTGTTCTGGGCCTGGCGCAACCGACACTACCTCACCGCGCTCAAGCTCGCCAACATAGCGCTGGTCAATGTCGAGTTCTTCTTCAAGCGTGAGCGGCTGATCGGCCGGCCGTACAAGATGAAGATCGAGTCGACCAACATCTGCAACACCCGCTGTCAGCTGTGCCCGACCGGCATCGGCCTGCGCGGCCGCCGCAAGGGCCGCATGGCCTACGAGCAGTACACGAGGCTGATCGATCAGCTCAAGCGGCACCTCTTCGCGCTCGACCTGTCGATGTGGGGCGACCCGCTGGTCGCGCCGGACATCTATGAGATGATCCGCTACGCGCACGACAAGGGCATCTGGACCTACATCAGCTCGAACCTGCACGGGTTCAAGATCGAGCCGCGCAAGCAGCGCGATGGCACGCTTGCGGAGAACGACGACGCGACCCGGCTGATCGAGTCGGGCCTGGACATGCTGACCTGCTCGCTGCACGGCGCGAGCCAGGAGACGTTTGCGATCTACCAGCCGGGCAAGGATTTCGGCGACGCTGTCGCCAAGGTCCGCCACATTGTCGAGACACGCAACAAGATGGGCTCGGCGACGCCGACGATCCAGCTCAACTTCGTGGTCACGAGGCACAACGAGCATGAGATCGAGCGTTTTAAGCGCCTCGCTGAGGAACTCGGTTGCAAGCCGATCTTTTCGACCGCGTCGATGAACGTGCGCTTCCTGGACAAGGACAAGAAGCTTACACCTCTGGGTCTGGCTGATGACGTGCTGGCGAAGAAAACGAAGGAGCATCTCGATCATTGGCTGCCCGAAAACAAAGACTATGTCCTCAGCGCCTACGACGACATGCGCGAGACGGGCACGCAACGTGGCGAGCAGTTCAACGGCGGGAAGACCTACAACTGCTCCTGGCCCTGGCGCCAGAGCGTGATCAACTGGGATGGCAGCGTCGCCACCTGCTGCGGCTCGTTCGAGGAACGCGAGGACATGGCCAGCGTGATCGACCAGCCGTTCAGCAAGGTGTGGAACAGCGAGAAGTACCGCCTGGCCCGCCGGAGCTTTAAGAAGAAACTGACCGACGAGCAGGCCGAGGACAACCCGTGCGCAACCTGCCCGGGATTCATGCTCTAAAGGGGCCGTGCCTTGGTCAAGCCAAAAACGATCCTCCACACGCGTGTTGTGTCCGGCTCCGGCGGCGGGCCTGACAAGACGATCCTGCGCAGCGGCGCGGCGCTGGACCGCGCGCGCTACCGCGTCGTCGCGGCGTATCTGCACCCGGCCGGGGACCCGGGCATCGAGACCCTGCGTGGCCACGCGTCGCGTTTCTGCATGGACATGCACACGATCCCCGAGCGCGGACCGCTCGACACGCGTTCGATCCGCCTGCTGCTCGATCTCTGCCGGCGGCTGTGTGTCGATGTTTGGCACAGCCACGACTACAAGACAGATGTGCTTGGCCGGCTGCTGCAAAGACGCCACCCGATGAAGCTCGTCTCGACGATGCACGGGTTCACCGGCGAGACCTGGCGGACACGCACCTACGCCAGGATCGCCGACACCGCGCTGCGCGGCTACGACCGAGTCATCGCGGTCAGCCCGCAGCTCATGCGGCACGCCGCCGATCACGGCGTACATCCCGACAAGCTGCGTTACCTGCCCAACGCCATCGACCTTGACGAGGCCAGACGCCGACAGACCCGTGCGCAGGCGAAGAAGGCGCTGGGCCTGGATGCCGATGAGCACGCGATAGGCGTTGTCGCGCGGTTCAGCATCGAGAAAGGCGTGGACCGCGCGATCCGGCTATTCGCCGAACTCCACCGCCAACGCCCCGGCACCCGGCTGCACCTTGTCGGCGACGGGCCCAAGCGGGCGGAGCTCGAATCGCTCGCCCATGAACTCGGCCTCACGCAAGCGATCCGCTGGTGGGGCTGGCAGCGTGAAACCCGCCCGGTCATGGAGGCGATGGACACCCTGCTGCTCACCAGCCGCACCGAGGGCCTGCCAAACGCGCTGCTTGAGGCGATGGCACTGGGCCTGCCGGTCGCGGCCACGCCCGTCGGCGCGGTTACGGATGTGCTGGACGATGGCGCGTGTGGTGTCCAGCTGGGTGGAGACGGCGATACATGGTTGAGTCAGTTGCTTGCGCTGATCGACCGCCCGCTGGCACGGGAGCGGCTGCTCTGCGCCGCGCGCGTACGCGTCGAGCGGCACTACGGCTTTGTCCAGCGCATGCGGCGGGTTCAGTCGATCTACGATGAGTTGCTGGGCCGCCCATCCGGCGCAAACCAACATATTCGAGCCGCAGCGTGAGATACGGGGTTAGCTACGACGCTACGCGTCGCCGGCGCGTTGTAGCTCATTTATTCAGGGCAGTTTGCCGGCGACGCGTAGCGTCGCGGCTGTTGCCAAGTCATCGCCCGTGATGATCCCAGTCCGTACGCTACACCGACGCCTCGGTCACACGCAGCACCTCATCGACCGTGGTCAGACCTTTGGCGACCTTCTGGAAGCCGTCTTGCCGAAGCGAGACCATGCCGCCTTCTATACACATCCGGCGGAACTCGGTCACGTTCGGGTTGCCCGCGATGCGGTCGCGCAGCTGGTCGTTGAGCATCAGCATCTCGTACAGGCCCACACGCCCCGCGTAGCCCGTGCTGCGGCACTTGTCGCAGCCCTGGCCCGCCCACACCTCGTCGATCGCGATGCCCTGCATCGCCAGATGCTCGGCGACGTGGTCGTCCGGTGGCTGCTGGGTCTTGCAGTGCTCGCAGATCTTGCGGACCAGCCGCT
>JANQKT010000089.1 GCA_028280965.1 Phycisphaeraceae bacterium | reverse complement strand
GGTCGCGGTGGTGCGCCTGCGCAGCCAGCTGCAGGTCGCGCTGATCGACAGCGAGGCGGATGTGAACCCCAACCCGGGCGAGCTCGAGCCATGGCAGTGCGTGCGCGCAGCGCTGACGCCGAACGGCGCTGGCGCGGGCGGGTCGGTTGAGTTGTCGCCGATGATGCCGACGCGTTTAAACAACGCTGCGCTCGAGCCGTACGACGCGGCGGTGGTGCTCCGGCCTGACGAGGTGACGGTGCGTGGCTGGGACACGCTGCGCGGTTTCGCCGAGGCCGGTGGGTTGGTTTGGGTCTTCGCACCGGCGCTGGACACCGAGCCCGACTGGGCCCAGGCGATGAAACGCGGCTTTGCGCTGCCCTGGGATTTTGGTGACGAAACGGTGCGCTACGAGCCGGCCGGGGGCTCGCCCAGGCAATCGGCCGGCCTGGACCAGGCCACGGCGCCGCCCGAGGCGCTGCAGTTTCTCGCGGCGGACTGGCGCGAGAAACTGGGTTGGGTGACCGTGTCGTCGTGGCTGCCGTTCTCGGCCGAGGTGGAGGACCGGTGGATCGTGCTGGACACCGATGACCCGGCGCTGCCCGCGCGGGACCGGTCGGTGCTGATGGCGTACCGCAGCGTCGGCCAGGGCGCCCTGACGTTCACTGCGTCGCCGCTGGACACGCGGTACACGAACCTGCCGATCCGGGCGCTGTTTGTGCCGCTGATGCACGACACGCTGCGCGGGGTGCTGGGCGAGACCGCGGGTCAGGCGTCGCTTATTGCGGGGGATCAGCCCGCGCTCGGAAGATCGTGGGCCGGTGTGGGCGAGCTCACTCGGCATCGTGACGATGGATCAGACGCAGAAGAATCAACGCTGCTGATCGAGCGCGACGGCAACGACATGACCCTGCGCGACGCGGTCGAACACCCGGGCATCTATGTCGGTTTATCGTCCGGCTCGCCGCGCTTGTTGGCGGTCAACCCCGACCCCGCCGCGGGCGACACCGTCGGCGGGCGCGGGCCGCTGGAACAACTGCTCGGCTCGCTCGGCGGGTGGGCCTACCTCAACGAGAAGCAGGAGCAGGGCGGCGTGCTCAGCGATACCGGACAACGCGCCAACCTGACCTGGGCGCTGCTCTGGGTGCTGCTGACGCTGATCCTGATCGAGACACTGCTCGCGCGCTGGTTCAGCCACGCGACCGACCGCGACAGCCCGACGGTCGTCGGCCGATTGCTCGGCGCGCTGCATGGCGGGGACACCACGAAGACCACCACGGAAGCAGCGGCGGGGGGTGGCGCATGACCGCATCGCTGCTCGATCGTTTGCTGGGCCTGGACGAGACGATGTCGCTGTCCAGCGAGCGGACCACGCTGGGCTTCGAGTACCCGCTGCCGGGCTGGGCGTGGCTGCTGATCGTGCTCGCGGCGCTCGTCATCGCGCACGGCAGCTACGCGCGGATGCAGGGCGCGCGCTGGGCGCGGTTCGGGCTCGCGACGTTCCGGACGCTCTTGTTGATCGTGCTCGCGGTGCTGCTGGCTGGGCCGAGCGTCGTGCGGACGGACGTGACGCCCGAGCCGGACTGGCTGCTGGTCATGGTGGACCGCAGCGCGTCGATGCAGTTCGAGGACACCGTGTCCGGCGAGGGGGTGGTCAGCCGTGAAGCCGCGTTGCGGCAGGCGCTGCAAGATCAACTGGAGGTCTTTGGTGAAGACAAGCTCGGCGACGGGCGGAACATCGTTTGGTTCGGCTATGACCGTGAGGCCTACCCCCTGGACACGTTGACCTCGGTTAAACAGCTGAATGAACCAAACGTGCAGGCAACGAACCTGCGCACCGCGATCGACCAGGCCCTGCAATCCGCCGCCGGCCGAACGGTCAGCGGCGTCGTGCTGTTTGGTGACGGCCAGTCCCCGCAGCCGACGGGCGAGGCGTACGCCGACAAGCTTGCGCGTCAGAGCGTCCCGGTCTTCAGCGTGCCGCTGGGCAGCGCGGTGCCGCGTCTGGACTTGGCCGTCGAGCGCGTCGATGCGCCACTGAGCGCGTTTACCGGCGATGTCGTCCCCGTCGCGGTGATCGTTCAGCGGCAGGACCAAGCCCCGGGACAGGCCGGCGGCACGGTGATCGATCCAGCGCAGGTCAAGGTGCGCATCATCAACGTCCAGACCGATGAAGTCCTGGATGAACAAACCTTGGAGGAAGCCGGTTTCGGCAGCCCGCTGCTGCTCCAGGCCCGCAGCGACGCCGCCGGTGATCTAAACCTCCGCGTCGAAGTCGACTACGCCGGGCCGACCCGTTCGAGCAGCACCGCGGACCCGGACCGGCTGCTGACCAACCTGCCGGAGAACGAGATCACGCTCAACAACAACCAGCTGTCGGTGTCCCTGACGATGATTGATCGGCCGATCAAGGTGCTGTACGTCGAGGGCACGGCGCGCTGGGAGTACCGGTTCCTGGTGTCGATGCTGACGCGGGAGGAAACGATCGATTCGTCGATCCTGCTGGTGGACGCGGACCGGGACTTTGTG
The DNA here is from genome assembly GCA_028280965.1 of Phycisphaeraceae bacterium. GTDB lineage: Bacteria > Planctomycetota > Phycisphaerae > Phycisphaerales > Phycisphaeraceae > JAHQVV01. The sequence goes on along the minus strand of JANQKT010000089.1, from coordinate 28,654 downwards.
CAGGAAGGCGATTCGCCGATCTCGCGTTTCCCCCAGACCGCCGAGGAGATCCGGCCATACGACGTCGTGGTCATCGGCGATGTGCACCCCCGTTTCTTTTCCGATCGCCAACTCGCGCTGATCCGTGAGCATGTAGCAACGCGCGGCGCGGGTTTGCTCTGGATCGGCGGCGAGCGGCACACACCCAACCTATACGCGGGGACGGACCTGGAGCTCTTGCTGCCGATGACCACGCCGTCGGCGGTCGGCCGTCTTGTCCCGGCGGAGGGGCGCGAAGTGCCGGTCGAGCCGACGGCGGCGGCAAAGCAGCTTAGTTTGCTTCGCTTGTCGCTCAAGCGTGGCGACGAGCCGGGCGCGGGCGCTGCCGAGTGGCCGACGAACCTCCCGCCGTTCCGCTGGGCGCAGGACCTCGGCCCGCTTCGGCCCGGCGCACGCGCGCTCGCGCACGCGATCGGCCTGGTTGACCCGCAGACCGGCGAGCAGGCGCCCGTCGTCGTGCTCTACCGCTTCGGGGGCGGCGAGGTGATCTACGTCGGTACGGACGAGACCTGGCGCTGGCGCAGGGCCGGCGGCGAGGTGTATTTCGAGCAGTTCTGGATCCAGCTCATGCGCAAGCTCGGGCGCGCCCGGGTGCAGCAGATCGACGACCGTGCGCGCTTCGCTGTCGCGCCCACAGCGGTGGACTTGGGCGCGACGCAGTTCGTCGAGTTGGTCATCGATGATCCGGCGCTGATCCGCAGCGCCCCGCCGAGCGTGCGCGTGCAGGTGCTGGCCGCGGCTCAGTCGGAAGAAGACCGGGAGCCCGTCGGCGAGTTGGAGCTCAGGCCGAGCGGCTTCCAGGGCGACATCGCCTCGGGCGCCCGCGCGGTGTACACGGCGAACTGGCGTGCCGACCGGCCCGGGCGGTTCGTGCTGGAGGTGACCGAGCCGCTGCTCGAAGCATTAGAGCTGACGGCCCCCGCCGAGGTCCGCGACCCGGCCCAGGAACTCGCCCGTGCCGCGACCGACCACGGCCGGCTGATCGCGCTGGCCAACGCGACCGGCGGGGCGGTGATCGAGCTCAACAACCTCGGCGAACTGGAACGCCTCGTGCCCGACCGCTCACGCGAGATCACCAGCGAGACCCGCAGGCCACTGACCAACACGCTGCTGGCGTTACTCGTGTTGCTGGGCCTGCTGACCCTGGAGTGGGCCCTCAGGCGGGGTTTGAAGCTGGTTTAAGGCGGATTTCATAGCTCCAGGCTCCCGCCCGGTCTTATGTAAGGAACCCCGGGTCCCGATCGTTCGTCCTAATATGATCAAGCCCCGCGCGTGTCGATAGAGGATAGAGAAGGCCGATCCATCCGCCCGTGTCCCGCAACGGATCAACTGCCATGAAGCACGTCGCCAGCCAGCTCAAGACCGTTCGCCAGGCCGGCCGGGCCCTGCTCGTTGTTCGGCGGGTCGCGCAGGTGCTGGCGGTGCTCGCCCCGCTGGCGATCGTATTGGGGCTGCTTGACTACGCGCTGCGATTGCCCGGGCCGATGCGGCTGGTCATCGGGCTGGCGGTGGCCGGCGCAGCGGGGTACTGGCTGCTGACGCGGCTCAACCGGGCGCTGCGGTTCTGGCCGTCGCTGGCCGAGCTCGCGCTGCGGGCCGAGCGGCTGTACCCGCAGCTGGCCGGGTCGCTGGCGTCGGCGGTGGAGTTCTCGATGCAGCCCGCGGGGTACGCCAAGCCCGCTTCCACCGCGGTGATGGCGAAGACCGCTGTTGAGGAGATGGAAGATAAGTCCCATGGCGTGGACCTCAAGCGCCTGATCAAACTCAAGCCGACCGTGCAGGCTTGCGCGATCGCGCTGCTCTTGCTCGCGGTGCTCGGCACGGTGATCAGCGCCGCACCACAGGCCTCGGCGACGGCGGCGTCGCGCTGGTTCGCGCCGCTGGGCGATGCGCAGTGGCCGAAGATGAATCAGGTCGAAGCGCTGACCTCCGACCGCGCGGTCTTCCCCGCGGATGGCAAGGTGCGCCTGCGGGCTCAGGTCACGCGCGGCTGGAAGGAAGACATGCGGATGACGATCCGCTACCGCGTGCTGGATGAAGCGGGCGAGGGCGATTGGACCACGGTCCGCGTCGCTGAGCAGCGCAACCCCGCCGACCCGGGCAGCCATGTTTATGAGACGATGATCGATGTGCCCGTGCCGGTCGCGCGATCGTTGATGTCGGGCCAGCGCCAGAGTGCGACGCTCGAGGTGCGATACACCGCCGGCGACTTCACGACCGACACACAACAGCTCACGCTCGCCGCCCGGCCCCAGGTCGCATCGGTCGTCGTGACCGCCACACCGCCCACATATACCCGCGGCCTGCTGGACGAGCAGCGCACGCCGCTGCACGAACAGGCCGACCGTATCGCCTCGACCTCCGCCTACGCCGGCTCGAAGATCAAGCTGGATGTGCGCTTCAACAAGCCGATCCCCAAGGCCCAGGCGGAAGCCGCGGCGAGCGAGTGGATCAACGTCATCGCCGGCGACGCGAAGCTCACAATGCCCGGCAACGACGATGAGCAGGCCGACCGCTTCACCCTGTCTTGGACGCTCAACACAACCGTCACCGGCTCGTTCGTGCTGACCGACCGCTTTAGCCTGACCTCGACCGACACCGACAAACGCTATCGCGTGCAGGCCGTCGAGGACGAGCCGCCGTCGGTCGTGCTCCTGCGGCCGGCCATCGACGAGTCGGTGCTGCCCGGCGCGACGGTGCAGCTCCAGGCGATCGCGGAAGACGACATCGCGATGCAGTTGCTGCGTCTGAATATCGTCGCGCCTGATCGCGAGAACACCGCGGCAGACGCCGAGCAGGCCGCGATGCGGGTGCTGGAAGACAGCGGCCTGCTCAAGACCGGCCGGTTCGAGTCGCTCGACCTCGACTACGAATTGAAGCTGCAACCACTCGCGCTGTTGCCGGGCGACGAGGTGCTGATCACCGCAATGGGGCGCGATGTCTACACCTTCGCCGGCGAGCCACGCGATGAAGTCGCATCCGAAACCAGGCGGCTGCGGGTGATCACCGAGCAGGAGCTCGCGAGCCAGGTCCGACGGGTGTTGCGCGGTGTGCGCAACACGGCCCAGTCGCTGGAGCGCAACCAGCGCATCGTCGCCGATCGCACCGACGACGGCCAGCCCGCCGAGACCGCGGAGCAGCAGGGCGACATCGGCCGGCGTATCGCGGCGCAGCGGGACACGCTCGACGCGGTGCGCGAGCGCCTGGACCGCAATGAGCCGCATGGTCTCGACGGCTTGGAGAACCTGCTCGACCGCGCGGGCGAGCTGCTCGATCAGGCCCAGGAGGCCAGCGACCGTGCCGAAGAGTCGCTCAATGAAGCGGCGCAGAACCAGCAGGCCGGCGAGCAGGCGCGTCAGGGCCAGCAGCAAGCCGCTGAGCAGGGCGACAGTGAGCAAGCCCAGCAGATGCAGCAGCAGGCCGAGGAGGCCGATGCGCAGCAAGAGCAGGCCGAGCAGCAGGCTGGCGAGGCTCAGGAACAAACCCGCGAGCAGCTGGGCGAACTGATCGCGGCGCTGGACATGGGCGAGTCGGTCGGCGAGATCGAGTCGGACCTGGCGTCGCTGCGGTCCGACACTGAGCGCGTCGCGCGGGAGACGCGCGAGCTGTTGCCGCGCACGATCGGCCAGGACGCCGACGACCTGCCCGAGGACCTGCGGGAGCGGCTGGAAGAGAACGCTCAGGACCAGGCGGAACTCGCCGAGCGCGCCGAGGAGCTCATCGACAAGATGCGCGATACCGCCGAGGAGATCGGCGAGCAGGGCGAGACGCCCGAGCAGCGCGCGACGGCGAAGACGCTCAGCGAGGCCGCGGACATCGCCCAGCGGCAGGGCCTGCAGGAGAACACCGAGCAGGCGGCGCAGGAGCTCGAAGAAAACCAGATCGCCGACGCATCAAGCCGGCAGCAGCAGGCGCAATCGACGCTCGAGCAGATGCTCGCCGAGCTGGGCAAGCAGCAGCAACGCCGGCAGGAGGAGCTCAAGCGCTTGCTGCGGGAGCTCGCGCAGAAGATCCAGAAGCTCGTCGACGAGCAGCGCGATCAGCTTGCCCGCGCCGAATCGGCCGAGGCGGATGCGCTGGGCGTGCTCGAGCAGCCGCAGTTTGCGCTGCGTCGGCGGACGATGCTCGTCGAGGCCGAGGCGATGCAGGCCGGCGACACCAGCGCGGTCGGCCCGCCGCTGGGCGACGCCGTGCGCGACCAGGCCGAGGCGGTCAAGGCGATCCGCGTCCCGGACAAGCAGGCGGTTGTAGCCGCTGAGGCGGACGCGCTCGCGCACCTCGAAGAAGCGCTGCGGCTGATCAACGAGCAACAGCAGGAGCAGCAGCAAGAACAACAGCGGCAGGAACGCCTCGCGGTCCGGCAGGCCTACTACGACCTGGCCGACCGGCAGGACGCGCTGATCGGGATTGTTAGTCAGCACGAGCGCGACCAAGCATATGGCCGACGCGACTGGCGGCAGATCAATCGGCTGTACGAAGAACCGCTGGAAGACAAGAGCTTCGACGAGGCCCAGGAAGGGATCCGCGCCGCTGCGGCGGAACTGGGAACCCAGATCGGCGAGGCGATGGTGTACCAGTCGCTGCACCGCCGGATCGACCAGACCGCGAACCGTGCGGGCAGCCGGCTGGCCGATCGCACGATCGACGCGCCGGTGCTCGACGACCAGCGCGCCGTCGCACGCATGCTGCGATCGATGGGCGATGCGCTGGACGACACCGCCGATCCGGACAAGTTCGAGAAGGACGACCAGGGCGGCGAGGGTCAGCAGCCCGGCGGCGGGCAGGGCGAGGGCGAAGAGCCCCCGCTGGTTCCGGACCTGGCGCAGATCAAGCTCCTGCGCGAAGTCATGATTGTCTTGCGTCAGCAGACCGAGGCGGTAGACAGCGCCGGCGAAGCGCTGACGCCCGAACAGCGTGACGCGCGCCTTGCCGACCTCGCGCAACAACAGCGTGAACTGAAGGGCCTGGGCGAACAGCTGATCGAGAAGCTGCGTCAGCAGATGCAGCCGCCCCCGCCTCCGGAATAAGAACCGCGGAACGGATTACACACCATGAAGCGCCGCGGCTTGCCGCGCCTAACGCAACAAACACCACCCATCGGAGACAACCGATGCTCATCACGATGAAACAACCGGTCACCGCTTTGTTCGCGTGCAGTGCTGCCGCGCTCGCGACGCCGACGCTCGCGCACACCCAGGAGCAGCCGCACGACGAGCCCGCGATCCAGAACACCCCCGCCGACGCGGACGAGCCGACGCTTGATGAGCTGCTCGGCCTGGACGGCACCGGCGAGGACATGCCCGACGAGCCCGGTACTGACAAGCCGCAGCCCGACCAATCGGATGACACCGGCGACGGCACGACCGATCCTGAGCTGACGCGTGACCTCGACAAGCGCCTGTCCGGCGAAGAAGCCGCGACGCAGTTCGCCCAGGCGATCCAGGAGATGGAAGACGTCGCGATCCGGCTGGACGAGCAGCACGACCCGGGCATCGACACGCAACGGATGCAGGACGAGATCATCCTCAAGCTCGAGCAGATCATCTCGTCCGCCGAGAAACGCCAGAGCCAGCAGCAACAGCAGGGCCAGCCACAGGACGGCCAACCCCGCCAGGCGGATCAGGGCGGCCAGCCCCAGCCCGGGCAACAACCGGGCGATCAGCAAGGCCAGCAACCGGGTCAACAACAAGGACAACAGCCCGGGCAACAGCAAGGCGATCAAGAGGGTCAGCAGCCCGGCGAGCAGCAAGGGCAACCGGGCCAGCAACCCGGCAACAACTCGAGCGATGGCCAGGCGCGTCAGGGCTCGGTGCGCAACCAGGAGTTGACGATGCAGGAGCTGCGCGATGGTGAGTGGGGCAACCTGCCGCCGCGCCTGCGTGATGAGCTGGCCGAATCGCTGAGCGAGACGTTCAACCCGGTGTACCGCGCCGCGACCGAGGCGTTTTACCGCCGGATCGCGGAACTGAGCCGGCAGCAGGCGGAGGGGGACGAGTGATGCGGTTACTCTGGTTGAAGCTCAGCAGGGTGCCACACAGCTGCCTCAGGCAGTTATGTGGCACCCTGCGCTGTGGTTCTTTCCTGGCGACTTGGCGTCTTGGTGTCTTGGCGTTGTGCCTAGTTGCCTTGCCCGCCGCTGGCCAGGACGAAGCGGCGGAAGAACCCGCCGCCGAAGAACAGGCGGGCGAAACAACCGGTGAAGCATCGGCGGAGGAAGAAGACTACAGTTTCGAGGAGATCACCGACGAGCTCGACGAGGCAGTCGCCAAAGGCCTGGCCTACCTCGCGAAGAAGCAGAACGACGACGGCAGCTTCGACGCGGACCGCTACGGCGGGGGGCACGTCGGCGTAACAGCGATCTGTTGCCTCGCGTTCATGGCCAACGGCGAGCTGCCCGGGCGCGGCGAGTACGGCGCGGTTGTCCAGAAGGGCCTGGATTACGTCCTCGCCAACGCGCAGGAGTCGGGCCTCATCGCCTCGGAGAATGTCTCGCACGGGCCGATGTACGGCCACGGGTTCGCGGCGCTGTTCCTCGGCGAGATCTACGGGATGACCGAGGATAAGGATGTCCGTGATGCGCTGGTCAAGGCCGTGCGCCTGATCGTCAAGTCGCAGAACGCCGAGGGCGGCTGGCGCTACCAGCCGATCCCGTTCGACGCGGACCTGTCGGTCACGATCTGCCAGATCAATGCGCTTCGATCGGCCAGGCAGGCGGGGATCGACGTGCCCAAGGAAACGATCGACAACGCGATCCAGTACGTCAAGGACTGCCAGAACCCCTACGACGGGGGGTTCCGCTACATGATCGGCGGGGGCAGCAGCGCCTTCCCGCGCACCGCGGCCGGCGTCGCCTCGCTCTACCACGCCGGCGTCTACAAGGGCAAGGTGGTCGAGGACGGCCTGAAGTACCTCGAGCGTCAGCTGGCCTCGGGCAACGACCGCGGCGCACACGAGTTCTACGGCCACTACTACTGCGCCCAGGCCATGTTCATCGCCGGCGGCAAGCACTGGGCGAACTACTTCCCCAAGACCCGCGACCGGCTGATCAAGAGCCAGCGCACCAACGGCAGCTGGGACTCGGGCCACGGCGACGAGTACGCCACCGGCATGTCGCTCATCGTGCTGCAGATGCCGTACCGGCTGCTGCCGATCTTCCAGCGGTAAACGGAGTCGTATGAAACGATTAATCACCGCTTGTTGCAGTGTCCTGCTTAGTCTCCACGCGCTTCATGCCCAACAGGCCGTCCTCCTCGGCCCGGACCTTGAGCCGCGGCTGATCACCCTCCGGTCGTTGTCCGGTCAGGGCATCACATTCACCGACCACGCGGGGGAGGCACAGTCCCTGCCGATCAGTGAAGTGGTCCGGCTGACCTTCGCGGTGCCGAGCAACATGTGGATGGCGGAGGGCTACAAGGTTGTGACGCTCCGTGACGGGCAACGCTTTGTCGGAGCGTTGAACGGGGCGGGGGACTCGGGTGAGTCGCTGCGTTTTCTGGTCCCCCAACTCGGCGAAGACCGCGAGGCGGAGGTCCCGCTTGATGACCTCCTGGCGGTTGCGATGAAGCGGAACATCGTGCCGCCCGCGGCCGGTGAAGATGATGTGTTGCTGTTGGCTACAGGCGAAACGCTTATCGGCTTTGTCGAGGCGGTGAACGATCAATCGGTGTCGTTCACCATCGGCGACGCGGAAGACCCGATCCCAATCCCGCTCGACCGGCTGCACGCGATCTCGGTCGCGAACAAGCCGGTTGAAGTTGAGCGCCGATCGGGGCTTTTCCGGGTCGGTATCGGCGGGGGCGGGTCGTTCCTCATCGCCGACGCCGAGAAACAGGCGCCCGAAACCCGCTTCGGGACCCCGTTAACAGGGCGGGTGCTGCTGCCGATCGATGACCCACGGGTGAGTTTTTCTTCCGGTATCGTTGAGCAGATCGAGCCGCTGTCGGGCGAGCACGCCCTCATGCCGCTTGCCGGCGTGCCGATGAAGCGTTTGTCGGGCGGCGAAGTGTTCGGGGTCGCGATGCCGCCGCGCGTTGAGCCAGACGGGTCGATCCATCTGCACGCCCCAACGACGGTCGGCTTCGAGTTGCCACAAGGCGCGAGCCGGCTGACGCTCGCCGTGGAATTGGCGATCGATGACGATGTCCCGGCCGCGCGCCACGCGCTGGCGGGCTGTGAACTGGTGGTTTATGACGGCGAGGAGGCCATCGGCGGCTGCACGCTCGCGCCCGACCGGGCCCCGCAACGCCTGAACCTGCCGGTGAACAGCCGGGGCCTGCGCATCGAGCTGAAGCCCGGCGTCAACGGCCCGGTCCTGGACCGGGTGCGGATCAGCGCGGCGGAGGTGCTGGTCAGCGAGTCGGCGGACCCGCGCTAGCGGCCGGCCTAATTGCAGCTTACTTGTCCCGGGCGGCCGTGATGCAATCACACGGCATCGTTCACGCACCGGCCGGCGGCTAGCGCCGTGCCGCTCACTTCGCAGCCCGGCTCGGGTGGGCTTAAGATAGGTTTGTTCTTCTTTCATCACGCCAAACCACCATGACCCAGACCGGCCCGACGATCAACGAACCGCACCAGCAGGCCACGCAGCATAACGCCCCCTGGCCGCTGCCGGTCCCCGAGCACGAGGCGTTTATCAACCGCGAGGTGTCGTGGCTGCGCTTCAACGAGCGCGTCCTGCACGAGGCGCTGGACGAACGCACGCCGCTGCTCGAGCGCGTCGCGTTCCTGGCGATCTTCAACTCGAACCTTGATGAGTACTACCAGAAGCGCGTCGGCTACCTCAAGCGGCAGGTCGAGCTGGGTGAGGGCACGCGCGGGCCCGACGGGATGTCACTCGCCGACCAGCTCAAGACGATCCGCGAGATGGTCCTGCCGATGCTCGAAAGGCAGGCGGACTGCTACCGCAACCAGATCCTGCCGTCGCTTGCGGAGAACGGCATCGAGCTGCTGACGTGGGAGTCCCTGACGGACGCCGAGAAGCAGGAGGCCGAGCAGCATTTCCTCGACAACCTGTTCCCCGTGCTCACGCCGTTGGCAGTCGATCCCGGCCACCCGTTCCCGTTCATCTCGAACCTGTCGACCTCGCTGGGCGTGATGCTGCGTACCCCGCCGGGCGACCCGCAGGCGGCGAAGACGGATGTGTCCGGCGCATTCGGCCTGCAGTTCGCGCGCGTCAAGGTGCCCGAGGTGTTGCCCGGCTGGGTGCGGCTGTCTGCGGAGACCACCGACGATGATTCGCGCTACCGCTTCATCTCGCTGCAGAACCTCATCCACCACAACGTGCACCATCTGTTCCAGGGGATGGAGCTCGAGGAGGTCGAGCCGTTCCGCGTGACGCGCAACGCCGCGGTCGGCTCGCAGGACGAGGACGCGGAGGACCTGCTGGAAGTTGTGAACGAAGAGCTGCGGCAGAGGCGCTTCGCGAGCATCGTCCGCCTGGAGGTCGACGACACGCCGTTCCGCCCGCTCAACCAGTTCCTCATCGGCGAGATGGACCTGCGCGAGCAGGATGTCTATGAGATGCCCGGCGAGCTGGACTACAACGATCTCTGGCTCGTGCACGGCAAGTGCGACAAGCCAGAGTTGAAGTACGAGCCCTGGAAGCCGGTCACCCCGCTGCGCCTGATCGACGACGAGGCGAGCATCTTCAACATCATCCGCTCGGGCGACGTGATGGTGCACCACCCCTACGAGTCGTTCAGCCACTCGGTCGAGCGGTTCATCCGCGAGGCGTGCAACGACCCGGAGGTCATCGCGATCAAGCTGACGCTTTACCGCACGGCGAAGAACTCGCCGTTCATCCCCGACCTGATCCGCGCCGCCGAGGCGGGCAAGCAGGTCGTCGTGCTGGTCGAGCTCAAGGCACGCTTCGACGAGGAGCGCAACGTCGAGCTCGCCCGCCGGCTGGAGAAAGCGGGGATCCATGTCGTGTACGGCGTCGTCGGCCTGAAGACGCACACCAAGACCTCGCTCGTTGTGCGTCAGGAGGCCGAAGGCCTGCGCACCTACGCGCACATCGGCACGGGTAACTACAACGCCAAGACCGCCGACCTGTACACGGACCTGGGTTTGTTTACCTGTGACCCGCGGCTGACCAGCGACCTCGTGCAGCTGTTCCACTTCCTCACCGGCCGGTCGATCGCGCGCGACTACCAGCACCTGCTCATCGCGCCGACCAACATGCGATCGCGCTTTTTCGAGATGATCGACCGCGAGATCGCGCACTGCGCCGACTGGCAGCAGCGCGGCGGCGACCCGGAAGACCCCGACCGCCCGGCGATCCTGTGCAAGATGAACTCGCTCGAAGACAAGTACACCTGCCACAAGCTGTACGAGGCGAGCTGCGCGGGCGTGAAGATCGACCTGATCGTCCGCGGGTTCTGCTGCCTGCGCCCGGGCGTGGCGGGACTGAGCGAGAACATCCGCGTGACCAGCGTGATCGGCCGGTTCCTTGAGCACTCGCGTATCTACAGCTTCCACAACAACGGCGAGCGCGAGTACTACATCGGCAGCGCCGACTGGATGTACCGCAACCTCAACAACCGCGTCGAGTGCATCACCCCGATCTACGAGCCCGCGCACCGCCAGCACCTGCAGGAGATGCTCAACATCATGCTCGCCGATCAGCGCCAGGCCTGGGACATGCGGCCGGACGGCACGTACGTGCAGCGGCAGCCCCGGGACCTCAACTCGGCCGGGTCGGTCGGCACGCACCGGACCCTGATGGATCAGACGCGGATCGAGCAGATCAACGCGGGGGGATGACCATGAAGCATATTTTCATAACGGCCCTGTTCCTGGTGAGTGCATGCGTTTGTTCGTACGCCGAGGCCGAGCCTGCGTTCGGGCAGGGGATCATGGTTGGGGAGGTCACCGAGACCACGGCCGTGGTTCAGGTGCGCGTGACTGATGGCAGGGAGCTGGTTGATGGCGATGTATTCGACGACGGCGATGCGCTGCGAGATGGGGATCAGCCCGGTGTCGAGACCGTCGTTCGGTTTACTATCCCGCACGTCATGCCGGACGGGCAGGTCATGTCGATGATCGCGAACGTACGCACGACCAAAGAGAACGACTACATTGCACAGATTGTGTTGCGGCGATTACTGCCAGACAAGGCCTATACAGTCACCGCCGAGATCCCGGTGGCCGCAGGTTCTCGTGAGTGGCATGACAAGATTGAGGCGACTTTTCAAACGCTGTCAGGAGCAGACAAGAGGGCATCTACCCGCTTCCACGTTGTGACCGGAATGAACTACGACAAGTTCTACGGCAGCGATGGCGGGAAGAAGTACGAGGGCGAGGACCGCCCGCTCGGCTACCCGGCCTACGACGCGATGCGCGGGCTGGAGCCCGACTTCGTTGTTTATACCGGTGATGATGTCTACTACGACAAAAACCCCAGGGTCAAGACACTCGCGGACATGCGGGCCAAGTGGCACCGCCAGTTCTCCCGCCCGCGCTTCATCGAGCTGAGCAAAACCGTGCCGGGCTACTGGATGAAGGACGACCACGACCACCGCACCAACGACTCGGACGCGACGGGCGACTACTTCCCCTCGCATGATCTGGGGATCAAGACCTTCCGCGAGCAGGTGCCGATCTTTGCGCAGGATGACGATGATTCGCCGACCTACCGCACGCGCCGTGTCAGCAAGGACCTCCAGGTCTGGCTGCTCGAAGGCCGGGACTACCGCAGCCCGAACAAGATGGCGGACGGGCCGGGCAAGACGCTCTGGGGCGAGGAGCAGCTCGCCTGGCTGAAGCGCACCCTGCTGGAATCCGACGCGGCGTACAGGCTGATCATCAGCCCGACGCCGATGGTCGGCCCGGACGACGGGTACAAACGCGACAACCACACGAACCCCAAGGGCTTCAGGCACGAGGGCGACGCGTTCAAGCGGTGGGCCGCTGAGCACGGGCTGTGGGACAAAGGCGTGTTCCTGCTCTGTGGCGACCGGCACTGGCAGTACCACTCGATCGACCCGATCGGCGCACACGAGTTTTCATCCGGCGCGATCTGCGACGCGAACAGCCGGCTCGGCCGCAAGCCCGGCGACCCGAAGAGCACCGACCCCGAGGCGCTGATCCGGCAGCCCTACACCCAGGCCAAAGCGTCCGGCGGGTTCCTCTCGGTTGTCTGCGAGCCGGGACCTGGCGGCGCGAAAGCAACGATCCGCTTCGAGTTCTACGACGAGCGCGGCGAGTTGCTGTATCAGTATCGGCCGGGCGCGGGTTGACTGGCGGCCGCCGTCAGCGCTGTTTCTGCAAGCCCTCGAGCTGCCTCACAAACTGCGCGACCCCCGGGTCATCGGGCAGGTGCTGCTGCGCCCGCTTGGCGTAGCCCAGCGCCTCGTCGAACCGCTCAAGCCGGGCGCAGTACTGGGCTGTTGTGATCAGCAACTGCACATCGTTGGGCACGGACTCGAGCGTTTTCTGCATCACCTCGACCGCGCGCTTCGGTTGGCGCCCGGCGTCGTGCAGCGCGACGGCGTAGGCGTAGGCGATGTCGCCGCGGTCGGGGGCCTCGGCGTAGGCCTTGGCGAACACGCTGATCGCCTTGTCGTACTGCCGAACACGGATGTAGATCAAGGCGCGGGCGTAGTTGAGGTCCGGGTTGTCCGGCAGCAGGCGGAGCCCCTCGCCGAGCAGGAGCAGGGCGCGCTGGGGATCGCCGTTCTCGCTGTAGATCGTGGCGAGGTTCGAATAGGCGGGGAAGAACGTCGGGTCGATCTCCAGGACGTGCTCGTACAGCCGGGTCGCCTCATCCAGGTCGCCCATCCGGTACGCCAGCGAGCCGAGGTTCATCGTCGCCGCGGCGGTGTCGGCGGAGACGCGCTGGGCGTTTTTATAGGCCTCGATCCCCGCGCGGACCTTCTTCTTGTCTTCCTCGGTGAACTGGTTCGCCGGCAGGTCGGCCAGCGCTTCGCCGGCCTCGATGCGGACGGACAGCAGCGGGTCCTCAAGCGTCTCCAGCGCCGGCTTGATGCGCTGGGTCGGCGGCAGGCTGCTGATCATGTCCGCCGCGGCGAGGCGGACCAGGTCGTCCTCGCTGGCCAGCGCTTCGAGCACGCCCTCGGCGGCCCGGCGGGTCGGGTAGCGCGCCAGCATCAGCACCGCGGTGCCGCGCACGATCTCCGGCTGTTCCGCGTCGCGCAGGAGTTCGAGCAGCGCCTTGTCCGTGCCCGGCGCGTTCTCGCGCGCCGCGGCGAATACCTCGCCGTAGTGGATCGGGCGCTCGAGATCAACGCCCCACCAGTGGGCCGCCGCCTCGGCCGCCCACTCGGCGCTCTGCTCGGTGTGGCAGACGTTGCAGGCGTTGGGCGTACCGAGCCTGACAGACAGGTCCGGCCGGGGCACGCGGAAGCTGTGGTCCCGCCGATCGTCGATGCCCATGTATGTGCGGTGGGGCATGTGGCAGTTGACGCATGCCGCCCCTTCCGTGCCCGGCGGGTGGTAGTGGTGCTCGTAGGCGTCGTACTTCGCCGGCTGGTGGCACTTGTTGCACAGGTCGTTGGTTGTCGTCGGGACGCGCGCCGTGTGCGGGTCGTGGCAGTCGATACAGGTCACGCCCTTCGCGTGCATCTTGCTCTGCACGAACGAGCCCCAGACATAAACCTCGTCCTGGATCTGGCCGTCGGGGAAGTACAGCATCTCGGTCAGGTGCGACGGGCGGTAGTTGTCTAAGAAGTCCACACCCGTGTCGTTCGCGTGCGCGATCTGCGACCGGCGCGAATGGCAGCGTGCGCAGGCGTTCAGCAGCGTGTCGTCCGTCAACGGCGTCCGCCGCTCGGCGATGCCCGTATCCGGGTTCATCACCCACTGCCTTGTCTCGTCCTTGAGCCGGACAGCCAGGCCCATATCGCCCTTATCTTTCGTCTCGCCCGCTTCGTATCGCTCAGCCCATTTCGCGTGGTGCTCGCCCGGGCCGTGGCACGCTTCGCACGAGACGTTGATCGCCTCCCAGGTCGTCTGGTACGTGCCGGTCTCTTCGTTGTAGTGCTTCTGCAGGTCGGTCGAGTGGCACTCGGCGCACATATGGTTCCAGGTGAAATTCGGCCCGGTCCAGTGCAGCGCGTCGGTGTGCGGGATCGCCTCGTCTTCGTAGAGGTGGTACCAGCGCTGCCCGCCTGCTTCTTTATCGCGCGCGTCCCAGGCGATCGTCAGGGCCTGGACCTTGCCGCCTTCGAACTCGACGAGGTACTGCTGCAGCGGCTCGACGCCGAAGGTGTACTTGATCTCGAAGTCGGCGAGTTCGCCGTCCGGCCCGTCGGTGTTGACGTAGTATTTGCCGCCCTTCGTGAAGAAGCGCGAGGTCGTGCCGAAGTGGGTGAAGGTCGCGTCGTCGAAGTCGCCCAGGACGGTGTCTGCGTTAGCGGGCTTCATCGCCTGCTCGTGGTGCGAGCCGACCCAGTCGTCGTGCTCCTGCTGGTGACACTCGGCACAAGCGGCGGCACCGATGTACCCGCCCCCTGGAATGATCCCGGACGCGCTTGCGGCTTTCGTGGTTGGGGTCTTGTCGTTGGCATCGTCCTCGTCCGTGTCCGAGCCCGAGCACGACACCACGGAAAGGACGAGCGTCACTGCCGCCGAGGCGAGCAGCAGCCCGGCGAAGGGTGTCAGTAATGAGCGCGGGACCGGCATCGGCACATCATACGGCACAAGCCCTGGACCGTAACCAAGCGGGCAAACCCGCTTGCGTAACATCCGCCGCTTGATGCCGTCGGGTGGGCGGGACACAACATTCTTCGGCTAAACATCGAACCTGAGACTGATTCTATGCAACGCATCGTTCACGGGTATTGGCTGGCCCTTTTGGTGTGCGTGATATGCCCCGCTGCGGCCCAGACTCAAGTGCAGGTCCGCTGGTTAAGCAGCAGCGCGCCCTGGCAAGCAGGCACGCGAGCGCATCGAGGCCTGGCGCGATGCCGACGAAGGCGATACGCGTGGCGAGCACTCGCCCATCATCACGCTCTTTACCGGAAGCGATACTGGCCCCGCCCCCGTGGGGCCAGAGCGACTACAACGCGACGACGCACGTCGCCGTGCCCGATGACGAAGGCAACTTTACGATTGACGGGACCGCCTTCGCGGGCAGCCGCGGCCGGGTGCGCCTGGTCCGCGTGAACGCCAACGGCTGGGCCCGGTTCAGCGAGGACGTGGGCAGCAACTACACGCGCGATGCGCGGGGCGTTGTGAGCCTCCGGCCGTTTGATTTGACTCATCAACAGACGGATGCAAACGACGGGCCAGACAATGCCTACATGGTCCCGCCTATTAAGCCCTGCCCGTGCGGTGCGCATTGATTTCCGCCTCGCCCTTGATCGCCATGCCGCGCTGCGTGATCAACCGCTTGAGGTATTTTGATAAGTAAACACGATCGACTACCTGCCCGGGCATACCAAACGGCGAAGCGAAATCGATCACATCCCGCATCCGCGTCACGCCACCGCCCAGGCCTTGAAAGTAGTGGTCGTGAACAAAGTGTCTGAAAGGCCCGCCGACCTGTTCATCGCGGAAGTGTGTCGGCCGGTCCATCGCGGTGATCTCGACCGTCATCGTCCGGGTCATGCCGAGGTGTTTCGCCCGCCAGGTGACGGTCTCGCCGAGCTCGATCAGGCCGTCCGTGCGCCCCGCGATGGCGCGTTCGTTGGTGTCGGAGAGCGAGCGTGTATGAAAATCAATATCACGTGCGAGATCAAAACAGGCATGGGTCGGTGCGTTAATGTCCGTTTTAATCTCAAAGGCCGGCATCATGACACCCGGTCGAGCGCCAATTCGTGCGCCTCGTTGTACCGCCGGCCGAGGTTGTGCCAATCGAAGTGTTCGCTGTAGCTCTCGACGGTGTTGCGCAGGCTGATGCGTTCGCGGCGGCTCAGCTCGGTGTAGCGGAACATGATCTCGGTTAGTTCGTCGGCCGAGCGGTGGTAGTCCTGGTACCGGCGGTGGACGCAGAACAGGCCCGACTCGGCGTGGTCGGGCAGGAGCTGGGCGAGGTAGCTGCCGAAGCCCGAGAGGTCGGACGTCACCGCCGGGACGCCGAGCGCGATGGACTCCAGCGGCGTGTAGCCCCACGGCTCGTAGTAGCTGGGGAACACGCCCAGGTGCGTGCCGCGGACGAAGTCGTCGTACTCCATGCCCCACAGCGGGCTGACCGGGTTGATGAAGTCCGGATGGAAGATGACCTTGACGCGGTCCTCTTCATGGTTCAACAGGTTGCAGCGGCGCAGCGACTCGAGCACGTCGTCTTTCTGGTCGTCGACCAGGTCGTGCGTGACGATCGGCGGGAGCCAGTTGCGCTTCCAGGCATGGATCGAACGGCGCAGCCGCAGCCGCCAGTACTCATCGACCAGCGCGTTGAGGTCGGGCACGCGCCCCTGCGCCGCGTGCGCGACGATGCGGTCGGTCATCTGGTCGGTCATGTTCTCGGCGATGCGTCTAAAGTCCTCGAGGTTCGCCATCGACTGCAACTCGCCGACGTTCAGCGAGTTCACCGGTGCGCGGGTGATGATGAAGAATACGACGGTCACCGGCGACTCGGCGATCTTCAGCCGGTGATTCAGCCGCGCCAGCGACTCGATGCACAGGTCCATGCCCTTGTTGCGGTACTCGTACCGGCCTGACGTGAAGAAGTACAGCGTCTTGTCCAGGTCGAAGTTGTAGGACGGGAAGAAGTGCGCCATCGTGAATGCGTGGATGCGCTGCTTGTACTGCAGGTGCAGGTTCTGGAACTCGTGCAGCGCGGAGAACCGGTTGATGTTCAGGCCGTTGGGCAGCAGCACGTCCGGGTCACGGCCGAGCAGGTGGCGGCACTCCATCGCGGTGACGCCGGAGACGGTGGTGAAGACATGGCTGCCGTGGGCCGCGGCGCGCTCGACGCCGTGTTGGAACTCGATGTTGAAGTGGTGGGCCTCCTTGCCGGGGTCGAAGAACGACAGGTGGTCGTAGAAGGCGGGGTTGTGCATCGCCAGGTACCGGCCCAGCAGGGTGGCATGGGTGGTGAAGACGATGGAGCCCGGCCAGTTTTCCTGCCGGAGCATGGGGATGGCCACGCCGGCCATCCACTCGTGGAAGTGCGCGACCAGGTCGCGCTTGCCCTGCTCGCGCTGGCCGAGGATGTACAGGAGCATGCGCACCGCCTCGCCGAAGGCGACGACGTCGTCGGCGAGCGCGTCGCCGTCGGGCGTGGGGATGCCGTGGTCGGCCCAGAGCCGGTACTTGACATCGCCGAGGTAGCGCTTGGTGTCGCCGACGTGCAGCAGCACGGCCTGCGGCCGGCCGGTGACCAGCCAGGTGCCGTACTCGACGCCGTAGCCCATCTCGCGCATCTGCAGCACGGCCTGGCCGATAGGCGTATCCATCTGCTCGGGCCCGGCGGGCTCGAACTCGACCTGGGCCGAGTCGTGGTTGTACGGGCCGACCAGGCAGTAGCGCTTGCCCCAGCGTGCCATCATCGACGGGACCTTGGTGCGCAGGACGGTGTAGATCCCGCCGACCTTGTTGCAGACCTCCCAGCCGACTTCGAGGAGGACCGGCTCGCCGCGCTTAGGCTGGGGCGGGGCGATGTGGTCGGGCTCGGCCGGTGTGGGCACCGGGTCGTCGGCGATCGTGGGGATGGTCGGCTTGGTCGTTGGTTCGGGAGGCGGGACCGGCTGCAGCGGCGGGGCGGACTTGCGTGGCGGGTCGGGTTTGGGCTCGTCGGCGACGGCGACCGGTTTGGGCTTGGGCGCGGTTGGCGCTTTCGGCTTCTTGGAAACAGTTTTGGATGCCGCTTCTGGCTTGGCCGGTGCCTTGGTCTTGGGTCTTGGCTTGGGCTTGCTTGTCGTGCTTTTTTTAGATGAGGCCTTCTTGGTGGTTTTCTTCTTGACCGGGCTCGCCGCGCGCGGGGCGGATTTCTTAACCGGTTTCTTCTTGCCGGTCTTGCTGGCGGCGGACGAGGCGGCGGTCGTTTTCTTTTTCTTCTTGGCCATGGCCGGATTGTAACCCGAGGGCGTTGATCGCATGTCGAACTGCAGCCCGGCTATAGTTGATCGCCATGCGCGAAGACCTGACGGCGGCAATGGAGCGGGCGATCCTCAGCGGCAACACCGCAGAGGTCGTCGATCTGCTCGCGCACGAGCCGCGGCTGACGGGCACGCCGATCCCGGTCGCCCGGGACTGGGGCGAGGAGATGTGGCTGGGGCTGCACTTGGCGGCCGAGCGCGGCGCGCTCGAGGTCGCGCGTTTGTTGCTGGAGACAGGCGCGTCGGTGGATGCGCGGACCCGCTTCCGCACGCCGATGCATGCGCGGGAGACGGCGCTGGTTATCGCGGCGCGCTGCGGGCACGGCGCGGTGGCCGGGCTGCTGCTGGAGCGCCACGCCGCGGTGGACTTGCTGGACGCGACGCACCGCGGCGCGCTGAGCCACGCGGCAGGCGGGGGCGGTGCATCCATTGTTGTGATGCTGTTGGATCGTGGTGCCGGAATCGACTCCGCCGACGACCAGGACCGAACGCCGCTGCACTGGGCGATCGCGGGCGGGCATGCCGATGCGGCGCTGTTGCTGATCGATCGGGGCGCAGACGTCAACCACTGCTGCCCGAAGGAGCCGGCGGGGTACACGCCGCTGCACCGCTGCATGTCGGCGGGCGGGGCGCTGATGAGTGTTGCCGATCGGCTGATCGCTGCGGGCGCGGATCGCACGCTGCGCGACCCGCGCTTCAATAAGACCGCAGCAGACCTGCGCGTTTAGCGGCAGACGGGCAGCGTCGCGTTCGGGCATCGACCACAACCCAAAAGGGATGCTCCGCGTCACCCGAGACACACAATAGACTCGATCGCGTTATCTATCTGCGGGGCAATACGCGCCCAGGCAAACCGCCCGGCCGTTTGCGACACATCTGTATCGCACCGCGCGAGCGCACGTTCGATCGCGTCCGCGATGCCTGTTGCAGACTGGTCGTGATACACCGCTGCGTCGCCCCACACCTCGGGGTAGGCCAGCGCGCCGGGCAGCATCGGCACACAACCCGCGCTCACCGCCTCGGCGACGGCCAGGCCGAAGAACTCATGCTTCGCGGTTGAGACCACGATGTCGGCTTCCTTTAATGCCTCGGCGTACGCCGCGCGCGAGGGCTGATACCCCCAGCGCACGATACGGTCGGCGAATCGCTCGCGCGCCACATCGAAGCACGCGGGGTACTCGGCGAACTGCTGGCCGATCACACTGACCCGGAATTCAACACCGCGGCATTTCAGTTCATCGAGTGCCTCGAAGAACAGCTCGGGCGCTTTGTCGTGCTCCCAACGCGCGGCCCAGATCAAGATCGGCGGGGCATCACGCCCGCTGGGTTCGGCTTCGATGGGATCAATACCCGGATAAACCACCGCCGACGCGTCGCGGATTTGCTGAACAGCGCGCGTCGGCCGGTGATCGGGCATGCTGTGCAGCAAGGCATCGAGCGCTTCGAGGAAGCTGTCGCGGTTATACGCCGAGTTCCACCAGACACAGGGCACATCGGTCTGTTTACAAGACGCGATCGCCGCGAGCGCGGACATCATTTGGGTCAGCCCGAAGTGGAGATCGCGCTGGTCGGCATAGCGCGTCGGGTAAGTGAGCTGGTTTTCGTGGAAGTAGACCGCCGCCGGGAGCCTGGCAACGGCGGGGCACAGCCCGCGGCATGTTGCGAGGTCGAGCATCGATGTGCACCACAGCGCATCCCAGCCCAGCCCGCTTTGGACGAGCGTCTCGGTCTGCTGCGCAAGATCGATCGGCGCCTGCCGCATCCGCCACTTGAAGTGCCGGCCGGGCAGCGCGAGCACATCAAACGTATGCCGGCTGTTGCGCCGCCAGCCCTCGAGGAACGCGCGGTGGGCGCCGGTGTCGTAGGGCTGGAGGGCGAGCACATGCATAGCCGAATCCTATCGCGATCACAGCATCGGCCCGGCCAGCGAACTGACGCCGAGGACCAACAGCAGCGCGATCATCGCCCAGCGCAGCTCACGCTTGGGGATGATGTCGCCCAGCCAGAGCCCCGCCGAGATCCCCAGCATCGCTGCGGGCAGCGTCGCCAGGCCGACGCCCATCCACTTGAGCTGCACGACCGGGTCGAACATCGCGATCAGCACGACAAAGTGAAGCGGCATCGACACCCAGAAACAGGCCCACAGAAACAGCCGGGCCTTCTGCGCCGGCCAGTCGTGCGCGACGACCCACAAGACCAGCGGTGGCCCGCCCATGCCGACCGCACCGGCCGTCGCCCCGCCTGCGATGCCTGAAGCCCAGGCCCAGCCGGCGGCGAGACGCTCGCGCGGCTTGATGCGCAGGCCGGCCTGCAGCCCCAGCGCCAGGAGCACCATCGCCCCGACCGATTGTTTCACCACGCCCGTCGATGCGCCCGACAGCAGCCACAGCAGGATGAAGCCCGGCACGTAGCCGACCAGCCGCGCCGCGCCCATCGGCCAGAGGACCTCGCGCCAGGGCACCTGCCTGCGGTACTTCCAGAGCTTGACGGTGAGCTGTGCCCCGACGGCGGCGGACATCAGCGCGATCGCCTCGCCGATCGGTAGCCCCGCCCAGATCAGCGCGGGCACGATGATCATCCCCGCGCCGAATCCCACAGCGGCCTGCACCGCCGCGGCGAAGGTCACGACCGCGACCGCGGTGATCAGCAGCATCACATCCATCGCGACACGATAGACGATCGCGGTCGGGTGTGATGGGCGATCAGCTCAATCATTTCCACTTGATGTTGCAGCCCATCGAGGGCACCTGCCCCCCCGGAACAGGATCGCCTGCGAGCACCGCGTCGAGTGCGGCGCGCAGGTCTTCGCCGTTCGCCTGCCCGTTGCGGGCGTCGTAGTTGCCGCTGCTGATGCGGTGTGGGCGTGTGTCGTCCAGCTGCCCGCGGTAGACCAGCTTGTGATCGGCATCGAACAAAAAGAAGTCCGGCGTGCACGCCGCGGCGTACGCCTTCGCCACCGACTGGTCGGCATCGAGCACGTACGGGAACGTGTACCCGCGTAGCGCGACCTCTTCTTTCATTTTTTCAGGCCCGTCGTCCGGGTACGCCACGATGTCGTTGCTCTGGATCGCGACGATGCCGACTCTCTCGCCGTATTCGCTGCCCAACCGCGCCAGTTCCGGCGCGACGTGCTTGACGTAGGGGCAGTGGTTGCAGATGAACATAACCAGGAGGGGCCGGCCTGCATATTGCTCGCGCGTCACCGTGTTGCCTTCGGTATCCGGCAGGGCAAAGTCAGGCGCCGGCGTCCCGAGCGCGAGCATGGTGGAAGGGGTCAGGGCCATGGGCGGTTCCTTCATTCATGGTGGGTGGCATCTTCGACAGGCCGCCCGGCCATGTCGGGTAGGATGCGGCTTGTTCAGAATAGAGAGTAGTCAATGCAAGCCCTCTGGGACAACCTGCTGGACCTGATCGTCCTGCTCGCGGTGGCGATGCTGCTGGGGGTGATCGCTGAGCGCCTGAAGCAGTCGGCGGTGGTCGGGTACATGCTCGCCGGCGTCATCGTCGCCAACGCCGGGCAGGCGCTGGGCAACCCCGGCAACGTCGAGACACTCGCCGAGCTAGGCGTCATCCTGCTGATGTTCACCATCGGCCTGGAGTTCAACTGGTCCCGGCTCAAGCGGCTGGGCCTGACGGCGCTCGGCGCCGGCACGCTGCAGATCACCCTGACCATCGCGGTGGCGATGGTGATCGGCACCGCGGCGCTGTCCTGGC
The DNA here is from genome assembly GCA_028280965.1 of Phycisphaeraceae bacterium. Classification (GTDB taxonomy): domain Bacteria; phylum Planctomycetota; class Phycisphaerae; order Phycisphaerales; family Phycisphaeraceae; genus JAHQVV01. Next base: position 6,899 of record JANQKT010000089.1, on the reverse strand, counting down.
AGGCGGCGCTGGCCATCGGTGCGGCGCTGGCGATGTCGTCCACCGCGGTCGTCCTGCCCGTCCTCCAACGCCGGGCCGAGGCCGACTCGGTGCACGGGCGCTTCGCGCTCGGCGTGCTGCTGGTCCAGGACCTCGCCGTCGTCCCGATGGTGCTGATCGTCGGGGCCCTGGGCGTCGCGCCCGGAGCCGACCCCGAACAAACGAAAGGCGCAGCGGACATCCTGCTGGGCATCGGCAAGGGCTTCGGCGTCATCGGCCTGTTCGTGCTGGGCTTCTTCCTCTTCAGCCGGTTCGCCCTGCCCTGGCTGGTCAAGTGGGCCGTGCCATCCAACAACCGCGACGTGCTCACGCTCTTCGCGTTCCTCATGGCGATGGGCTCGGCGTGGCTGGCGCAAAAGGTGGGCATCTCCCCGGCGCTGGGCGCGTTGCTCGCCGCGATCTTCCTGGGCGAATCGGTCATCGCCCCTCAGCTGCGCGGCGACGTGAACCCGCTGAAGACCGTCTTTGTGACGCTGTTCTTCTCCGCCATCGGGATGTACCTCGACGTGCAGTGGTTTATCAAGGGCTACGCCTGGGCGTACGTGCTGCTGCTGACCGCCGCGATCGTGGTGATCAAGCCGACGGTCGTCACAGCGGTCGGCTTGATCATGAAGCTGACGCCGAGGAGCGCCGTCGCCGCCGGCTGTTCGATGGCGCAGGTCGGCATCTTTTCTTTTGTCATTGCACAGATTGCCTGGCAGGGCAGGATCATCACGGAGCTGCACTTCAACCTGATCGTCGCGTCCACGGTGCTGACGCTGTTCCTCACGCCCTACACCGTGCAGCTCGGCCGGCCGCTGGGCAACAGCTTTGATAAGTTCCTGCACCGGCGCGGCTGGGTCCGGGCGCGCATCGGCAACGAGCCGGCGGCCCAGGCGCTGGCCAAGGGCCACGTCGTCGTCGTCGGCTACGGGCCCGCGGGGCGCGAGGTTGTCGAGGCGGCGCGCAGGCAGTCGCTGCCCGTCGTCGTGCTTGATCTGAACCCCAATTCGGTCATCGAGGCGCGCAAGCTCGGCGTCGAGGCCTACGTCGGCGACGCCGGCCAGCCCGCGATCCTCAGGCTCGCCCGCCTGCACGACGCCAGCGCCATCGTGATCACGCTGCCCGACCACCGGCTGACGACCGCGATCATCGTCGAGGCCCGCGCCCAGTGCGACGACGCGACGATCATCGCCCGCGCGAGGTATCACCGTTACTTCAACCTGCTCGAGGGCGCGGGCGCCAACATCGTCGTCGATGAAGAACGCCAGGTCGGCCGACGCCTGAGCGACTACATCCAGGCCACCAGCGGGGCGAGCGAGTCGGAGGATGCAGAGCCCAAAGAAAAACCGCGCCCCGAAGGCGCGGCTTGAATCGTTTCCCGTTTAGCGGGCGATGCGCGACACCCCGCGAGCGATCAAGGCGATCACGCTGTCAGCTCATCCCGCAGCTTCTGCAGCAGCTCCATCCCCTTGCGGACGCCGGTGGCCTTGTCGCCGCCACCTTCGAACTCGACGCCGACGTACCCGCGGTAGCCGTGGGCGAGCACGATCCGCATGATCCGGCCGAAGTCAGTCTCCTTGTGGCTGCCGTCGGCGTTGAAGTTGTGGCACTTGGCGCTGACGGCCTTGGCGTAGGGCATCAGCTCGTGCATGCCCAAGTAGTTGTCGTAGGTCTTGCCCCCGCCGAGGTTGAAGTTGCCGAAGTCCGGCAGCGTCCCGCACTCGGGCAGTCCGACCTCGTCCATGACCTCGGCGAGCCACTTGCCGTTGGACGACAACCCCCCGTGGTTCTCGACGGTGACTTCGATGCCGAAGCCGCGCGCGAACTCGGTGAGCTGGTGCAGGCCGTCGGCGGCGCGGGCGCGCTGCTCCTCCCAGGTCCCGCCGCTGCCGGCGTTGACACGGATGCAGTGCCCGCCCAGCAGCTTCGTCGCGGCGACCCACTTGTAGTGGTTCTCGACCGCCTGCTTGCGCTTGCCCTCGTCCGGGTCGCCGAGCCGGCCCTCGCCATCAACCATGATCAGCAGGGTCTTGACGCCGCTGTCGTCGCAGCGCTGCTTCATCTCACGGATGTAGCCGAGGTCGGTCGCCTTGTCCTTGAAGAACTGGTTGACCCACTCGACACCGTCGAGGTTGAACTCCTTCTTGACGAACACGCCGAAGTCGCGGTTGTCGACCTTGCCGTCCCAGAACAGCTTGTTCAGCGACCACTGCGCAACGCTGATCTCAAACAGCGGCCGGCCGTAGGGCGCCTCGAACTTCGCGTCCGCAGCGGGCTCGGGGAACTTGTGCTCGCCCCCGGCATGGCCGTCGGCTTTCGCGTCGTTGGCGGGCGTGAGCGCAGCGGCCCCGGCGGCGGTGGCGGCCGAGGCGGCGAGGAACTGTCGGCGGGTGGTGGGCTTCATCGGGCTTCTCCGGGGGCTTGGGGGTTTTACTTGATAGATCGTTTGTGAAGCCACAATCTTACGCGATCAAGTCACCAATGGTGTTGCATCGGTACAAATCAAAGCCCGCGGCGTGCCAGCTCACGGGGCATGCCGTGGGATATTGAGTGCGAGGCGGGCTGTCGTCTTCTGCGGCGCGATCCGCGCGGCACCAGCGGTCAACGATGCCGCGGGCTTGGATTGCATGATCGCGCTAGAAATTCAGCGTCCGCCCCTCGGTCGCCAGCGTTGCTTCGTGCACCGCCTCGCTCAGGGTCGGGTGGGCGTGGACGGTGGCGATGATCTCCTCGGCCGTCGCCTCGAGCCGGCGGGCCAGGCCCAGCTCGGCGATGAGCTCGGTGACATTCTCGCCGACCATGTGGCAGCCGAGCACCTCGCCGTGCTTGCCGGTGATCATCTTGACAAAGCCGTCGGTCTCGCCGAGCGCCTGGGCCTTGCCGCTGGCCTGGAAGGGGAAGGTGCCGGTGCTGAACTCCAGGCCCTGCTCCTTGCACGCCGCTTCGGTCAGGCCGATGGATGCGACCTGCGGGTGGCAGTAGGTGCAGCCGGGGATCGAGTTGTAGTCGAGGTCGGGCGCTTCATGACCCGCCATGCGCTCGACGCAGAGGACGGCCTCTTCCGAGGCGACGTGCGCCAGCCACGGCGGGCCGATGACGTCGCCGACGGCATAGATGCCCTTGACGCTGGTCTCGTAGGTCGCGCCTTCTTTGCGGTAATCGACTTTGATGTGGTCCTTGAAGGTCTCGACGCCGAGCCTGTCCGCGAGCAGGCCGTCATACCGTCCGCGCACGCCGATGGCGACGAGGACCTTGTCGGCCTCGATCGTGTCGGTCTTGCTGTCGTCGTTGACATCGGCGACGACGGCCTTGACGCCCGCGTCGGTGACTTCGATCGACTTGGTGATCGTGCCGGTCTTGATGTTGATGCCCTGTTTCTTGAACGCCTTCTCGACGGTCTTAGAGATATCGGCGTCCTCGATCGGCATGACGCGGTCCACCATCTCGACGACGGTGCATTCGGTGCCGAAGGCGTTGTAGAAATAGGCGAACTCCATCCCGATCGCGCCGCTGCCGACGATGAGCAGCTTCTCAGGCTGGTCGGCGAGCGTCATCGCTTCCTTCGCGGCGATGACCTTGCCGCCATCGAACGGTGCCCCCGGCAGCGCGCGGGGCACGGCGCCGGTCGCGATCAGGATGTTCTTGCACTTGAGGTTGTGCTTTACTTCGCCGGCGTGCTCGGTGTCGTCCTTATCGAAGACCTGCACCTTGCCGGGGGCTGGGATGTGTGCATGGCCCTCGAAGTGGGTGATCTTGTTCTTCTTGAACAGGAAGCCGACGCCTTTGTTGAGCGTGTCGGCGACGCCGCGCGAACGGCCGATGACCTTCTCCCAGTTGTGAGCGACGTTGTCCGCGGTGATGCCCCACGTCTCGGCGTCGTGCTTCATCTTGTGGTAGAGCTCGGCGCCGGCGAGCAGGGCCTTGGTCGGGATGCAGCCCCAGTTCAGGCAGACCCCGCCGAGCCGGTCGCGCTCGACGCAGGCGACTTTCATGCCGAGTTGGGCGGCGCGGATCGCCCCGACGTACCCCGCCGGGCCCCCGCCGATGACAACGAGGTCGAAGGTTTGTTCGTTCTGGTCGGCCATGGCCGGCTCCTGGGTTTTCTGGGGAAAGCGGGGTATTGTAGCGGTTTGGGTGACGACGAGTGGTAGGTCAGGTTGCTGCGCACGGCCGAGCTTTCTATAACCTTTCACCGCATCTGAGCCGGGCCAGAGCGCAGCGCCGGCCCGGATCGAATGATTGTTGCACACATGACCCGGGCCGGCGCTGCGCTCTGCCCGGCTTGATACTGAACCTGTGAGGAAGCAACGTGACCACCCCGCTCAAACTGGCCGTGATCCCCGGTGACGGCACCGGGCAGGAAGTGACCGACCAGGCCCTGCGCATCCTTGACGCCGTCGCGCCCGGGCACGGTATCTCCGTCGATGCCACGCGCTTCGGCTACGGCGGGGAACACTACCTCAGGACCGGCGAGGTCATCACCGACGAGCAGGTCGACGAGCTGCGCGGCTTCGACGCGATCATGCTCGGCGCGGTCGGCCACCCGGACGTCAAGCCCGGCGTTCTTGAGAAGGGGCTGCTGCTCAAGCTCCGCTTCCAGCTCGATCAGTACATCAACCTCCGGCCGGTAAAGCTTTATCCCGGTGTCGATACACCCTTGGCGGGCAAGACGCCCGAGGACATCGACTTCGTTTGCGTGCGCGAGAATACCGAGGACCTGTATTGTGGCAACGGTGGGCGCGCGCGCGTGGGCACGGCGCAGGAGATCAGCACCCAGGAAATGATCGCGACACGTTTCGGCGTGGAGCGCTGCGTGCGCTACGCGTTCGAGCTGGCCAAGACCCGCCCCCGGAAGCATTTGACGCTCGTGCATAAGACCAACGTGCTGACTCACTGCGGCGGGACGTGGTTTGATACGTTCTCCGAGATCGCGGCGGGGTACCCCGACGTCGAGACCGGCTACCACCACGTCGATGCGTGCTGTATGTACATGGCGACCAAGCCGGAGGCCTATGATGTGATTGTCGTGCCCAACATGTTCGGCGACATCATCACGGACCTGGGTGCCGCGGTCGCCGGCGGGATGGGCATCGCGGCCTCGGGCAACCTGAACCCGGACCGGTCGGCGAACAGCGTGTCGATGTTTGAACCTGTACACGGGTCGAGCCCCGACATCGCTGGGCAGAACAAGGCGAATCCGCTGGCGGCGATCGACTCCCTGGCGATGCTGCTGCGTGAGACCGGTCGGGTGAAGACAGAAGACGTGCTGATCAGGGCGGGCGATGCGGTCGCGACGGCGGTGCAGGCGGTGACGCCGAAGTTCACCGGTAAGCGGCTGGACCGCAGTGGCTATGGCACCGATGAAATCGGCGCGATGGTGCTGGATGCCCTGGGATAAGAAAAACCCCGCCCGGGGTCTTGCGGCCCGGGGCGGGGTGATTGCTTGTTCGTTGCGTGTTGATCAGCCCGTCTTGAACTGCGACACCAGCTGCTGGAGCGTCTCGGCGCGCTGGCTGAGCTGGGTCGCGGCGGCGGCGGCCTGGTTGGTGCCCTCGGACGTCTGGCGCGTCACCGCGGCGATCTGCTCGATGTTGCGCGAGACCTCCTCGCTCGCCGCCGACTGCTCCTCGGCGGCGGCGGCGATCGACTGCACCATGCTCGACACGTCCTGCGCCGACGCAACGATCTGGCTGAGCGCCTCGCCGGCCTGTTCGGCCTTCGCGACGCCGGTGGTGACCTCTTCGGTGCCGGCGTTCATCTTCTGCACCGCGGTGGTCGTCTCGTCCTGGATCGCCTGGATCGAGTCGCCGATCTCCTCGGTCGCCTTGGTCGTGCGGTCGGCGAGCTTGCGCACCTCGTCGGCGACGACGGCGAAGCCCCGGCCGTGCTCGCCGGCGCGGGCCGCCTCGATCGCGGCATTCAAAGCCAGCAGGTTGGTCTGGTCGGCGATGTCGTTGATGACGGTGATGACCTCGCCGATCTGCTCGCCGCGCTTGCCCAGCTCCTGGACCGAGTCGGCCGACGACGACACGGCATCGTTGATCGACCGCATGCCGGTGATCGTCTCGGTGACGACGCTGCCGCCGTCGGTGGCGATGCGGCCGGACTCGTTGGCGGAGTTGGCGGCGTCGGCACTCTTGCGGGCGACCTCGATGACGGAGGCGGACATCTGTTCAACAGCGGAGGAGACCGTGGTGATCTGCTGGGACTGCTCGCCGGCGCCCGCGGCGATCTGCTCGGCCGACGCGGCGATCTCGGTCGAGGCGGCGGCGACTTCGGACGAAGCGCCCGAGACTTCGGCGATCACGTCGTGCATCTTGCTCACCAGCTGATTGAACCACGAGCCGAGCTGGCCGACCTCGTCTTCGCTCTTGATCTCCACGCGTTCGCGCAGGTCCAGGGTCTCGACGATGTGCTTGAATTTGGTAACCAGCTGGGCCACCGGCCGGGCGAACATGAACCGCAAAGCGAAGACGAACAACACAACCGCGCCGATCACCAGCGGGACGACGAACATGAGCACGCTGCCTGTTGTCTTCGCGACGTGGTCGTCCACCGGGCCCAGCGGCAGCATGACGTGGTAGGCGCCGTGCATGTCGCCGACCTCCCAGTTTTCCATCTTGAAGCCCAACACGTCGCGGCCGTCGCCGGATAGGCTGTCCGCCGGGTCGCCGTGGCAGAGCATGCAGTCCTGGGTGAGCTTGATGGCGCGCATGTAGTGCAGGGTGTTGCTGGCGGGGTCGACGCGGGAGAGCACCTCCTCGCCGCCTGATTCGACCTGCGACTCAAGGTCGGTCAGCATTTGGTTGGCAAACGGACCGCGCTCGTCGAAATCGTCGTCGCCCTGCTTGGCGTCCGGCTCGTTGTCGGGGTTGCGG